>CABYJR010000008.1 GCA_902519445.1 uncultured Pelagibacteraceae bacterium | reverse complement strand
TATGCCTGAAAAAAGATCCATCGATATTGATGAATATGAAGATCTTAAATTAGTAAAAGAATCTTTAAAAAAAAAATAATTTTCTATTATTTGCTTTAAAATTTGTAATATAATACTGAAATGAAATTAATAAAACCATTTATAAAACCTGTCTTAATAGCTGAAATCGGTTGCAATCATCAAGGAAGCATGGGTACGGCCAAGCAATTAATTGAGTCAGCTGCCCAAAACGGTGCGTCTTATGCCAAATTTCAAAAAAGAAATAATAAATATTTATTAGGCAAATTATACGATAAACCTCATCCTGTGCCTGAAAATTCATTTGGCACATCTTATGGCAAGCACAGAGAATATCTTGAATTTGGTATTAAAGAGCACGAATATCTTTATCAGTTATGTAAAAAAAATAAAATTAAATATGCCACATCCGTTTGGGAAATAAAATCAGCTCAAGAAATTTTAAACAGCAAAATTAAACTTGATTATATAAAAGTTCCTTCAGCTTGTAATTTAGATTTTGAACTTTTAAATTTTTTAACAAAAAAATTTAAAGGGAAAATACATTTATCTTCAGGCATGACTACGGAAAATGAATTAAAAAAAATAATTAAATTTTTTATAAAAAAGAGGAGAAATAAAGATTTAATTTTATACCTTTGTACTTCGTCTTACCCATGTAAAGCTACAGATGTATGCTTACTTGATTTAGTTAAATTTAAAAAACAATACGGAAATATAGTTGGAGATATTGCTTTTTCAGGACATCACATGGGAATATCAATTGATATTGCCGCATACACGCTGGGCGCCAAGTATATAGAAAGACATTTTACAATTGATAGAGCATGGAAAGGAACAGACCAATCTGCATCTTTAGAACCTCAGGGATTAAATAAATTATGTAGAGATCTTAATAATACTTTTTTATCATTAACAAGCAAAAATGGTAAATTATTAAATTCTGAAAAAAAACAGAGAATAAAATTAAAAAGTTTAAAAAACGCTAGGATATAATTCTAATATTAGAATTAGTAATTGTGCAGTAATGAAAAACTTTAAAATAAATAGAAATACATTAGGTGATGGATATCCAGTATATTTTATAGCTGATATAGCGGCTAATCATGACGGCGACATAAATAGAGCAAAAAAATTAATTGAGATAGCAAAAGAAAATGGTGCTAATGCAGTTAAATTTCAACATCATGATGTTACACACTATGTAAATGATCACGGCTTTAAAAGTTTAGGAAAAAAATTTAGTCATCAAAAAAAATGGAAGAAATCAATTTATGAAGTATACAAAGATGCTGAAGTATCCACAAAGTGGACCAGTGAACTTAAAGATTTAGCAGACAAGATTGAAATTGATTTTTTTTCAACCCCATACGATCTTAAGATGGTTGATCATTTAAATGATTATATCCCAGCCTATAAAATTGGCTCAGGTGATCTGAATTGGGATCGAATGTTAATTAAAGTTGCTTCCAAAAAAAAACCTGTTTTTGTTGCAACAGGAGCATCTACCCAAGACGAAGTATCGCATGCGTATAATATTTTACTTAATGAAAAAATTCCTTTTTGTATAATGCAATGTAATACTAATTATACAGGGTCACTGGAAAATTTTAGATATATTAATCTTAAAGTACTTAATGAATACAAAAAAATTTTTAAAGAATGTTTAATTGGCTTAAGTGATCATACTCCAGGTTCAGAAACTGTTTTGGGAGCTATATCAATAGGTATTCATTCTGTAGAAAAACATTTCACAGATGACAACGATAGAAATGGCCCCGATCATCCTTTTTCAATGAATCCTAAATCCTGGAAAGAAATGATTGTATCCGCAAGAAGACTTGAACAATCTTTAGGTGATGGAATCAAAAAAGTAGAAAAAAATGAAAATGAAACAGTAGTTTTACAAAGAAGATCAATTAGGGCAAAAAGATTAATAAAAAAAGGCGAAGCAATTGATCAAAAAGATTTTGAATTTCAAAGACCTTGTCCAATCGATGCTTTGAAATTAAATGATTTTGATAAATATATAGGAAAAAAAATTAAAGTTGATTTAAAAAAAGATGAATATTTAAAATATGAATTTTTTTAAAATGGTAGACTTGTCATTTATTATAATTAATTATAATTCAAGAAAATATATTAAAAACTGTTTAAAATCTTGCATTAATCAAAAAACTAAATTTAATTATGAAATAATTCTTATAGACGATGCTAGTACAGATAAAAGTTTGAAAGAAATAGCTAATTTTAAATCAAAAATACTAAGAGTTTTTCGTAACAAAAAAAATATTGGAATTGAAAAGACTTCTAATTTTGGCTTTAAAAAAGCAAAAGGTAAATTTATTTGTAGAGTAGATTCGGATGATAAAGTAAAATCTGATTTTGTAGAAGTAATGTTAAAAAATTTTAATAGTAAATATTCTTTTTTGTATTCAAATTATAATATTATTAATTCCACAGGAAAATTAATTAAAAAAAAAGAATTACCCCAATTTGACAATAGCGAAATTTTATCAAGAGGGGATTTTTTAGCTACTGGAACTGTTTACAAAAAAAATGTTTTAAAAAAAATTAATTTTTACAATATAAAAACGAAAAATTGTGGACTGGAAAATTTTGAGTTAATATTAAGATTAATTTTAAAAAATCATATTGGACTTAGAATTAATAAATTTCTTTTTTCTTTAAGAAAACATTCTAAAAATATGTCTAGAATTAAAAAAAGGTCCATTATATATTACGGCAATAAAGTCATGAAAAAAATGAAATTAGGAAATTATTCAACAAATTCAAATAATCCAAGCTATATATGAAAAAAAAAATTTTAGTTGTTGCCGCTCATCCGGATGATGATGTTCTTGGTTGTGGTGGGTCGATTTCAAAACTGAAAAAAAATCATTTAATTAAGGTTTTATTCTTGGCAGAAGGTACGAGTTGTAGGTTCGAAAATTTATTTAAAAAAAAACAGATACAAAAAGAAATAAATGTTAGAGAATATCAAGCTAAAAAAGCTTTAAAGAGCTTAGGGGTAAATTTATATAAATTTTTTAATTTGCCTTGCGGAAGGTTAGACACTATTCCAATAATTGAAATTAATAAAAAGATTGAAAGTGAAATTAATGCTTTTAGGCCAAATATAATTTTTACTCATTCTGAAAATGACTGTAATAGTGACCACAGAATAATTTTTAAATCTGTCATGATGGCTACCAGACCAAATAATAAACATACAGTTGAAGAACTTTATAGTTTTGAAGTTCTTTCTAGTACTGAATGGAACTTTTCAAATAATTTTAATCCTACTTTTTTTCAAATTCTTAATAAAAAAAATGTCCAAGATAAATGGAAAGCATTCAAACATTTTAAAAGTGAAATTCATAAATTTCCGTTACCTAGAACAAAATCAGGTATTTTTAATTTAGCTAAAGTCAGAGGTTCCCAAGCTGGCTCCGAATATGCTGAAGCATTTAAATTAATAAGATTTTTTAAAAACTAGAGTATGAAAATTTATTGTGTAGGTTATAGAAGCTGGGCTTTAAATATATATAAAATACTTAAAAAAAAAACTAATCACAAATTTAAAATACATAATAAAAGAAAGAAAATTTCTGTGAAAGAAATTAAAAAATTTGGTCCAGATTACATCTTATTTTATGGCTGGAGCAACAAAGTTCCATTTTTTTTAACTAAAAATTTTTTTTGCGTGATGCTACATCCTTCTCCTTTACCAAAATTTAGGGGTGGTAGCCCAATACAAAATCAAATTATTAGAAATATTAAAACTTCAAAAGTAACTTTATTTAAAATGAATGATAAAATGGATGCAGGACCTATTTTGCTAAAAAAAAAATTATCTTTAGAAGGACACATACAAGAAATCTTTGAAAGGCTTACAAAAATTGGAGTAGATTTAACTTTAAAAGTTTTTAAAAAAAAATATAAATTGAAAAATCAAAATGAAAAAATGGCAACTTACTACAGAAGAAGAACGCCGCTTGAAAGCGAGTTAACTCTTAAAGAAATAAAAAATAAAAATAGCAATTACCTTTATAATAAAATCCGAATGCTTGGAGATCCATACCCAAATGCTTATATAAAGGCAAAAGATGGAAAAAAAATAAAAATTAAATATGCACAATTACCCTAAAAAATTAATAGGATAAAAATGAAAGAAAATAAAGTCGCTTTAATTCTTGCAAGAGGAGGAAGTAAAAGAATTAAAGGAAAAAATTTTAAAAAATTCAAAGGGGAACCGGCTATTTCAAGCACAATAAAAAAATTAAAAAAAAGTAAAATTTTCGACAGAATTATAGTTTCTACTGACAGTAACAAAATAATGAAAATTTCTAGAAAAGCAGGAGCCGAAACACCATTTAAAAGACCCAAAAACTTATCAGGCGATCATATTCCAGACCGTCCTGTAGTTAAACATTGTATTAAGTTTTTAAATGATAAAAATTATAAATTTAGTTTTTTATGTTTAGTCTATCCAGTAAATCCATTTTTAAGAATTGTTGATATTAAAAAGGGTTTAATTAAAGTAAAAAGAAAAAAAGAAGGCTATGTATTTTCTGCGGTTAAGTATCAATTTCCTTTTTTTCGTTCTTTTGTTTTTATAAAAAAAAAGATGAAAATGATTTTCGAAAAATATTATAAAAAAAGATCTCAGGATCTAAAACAAATATTTTGTGACGCAGGTCAATTTTATTGGGGAAGTAAAAAAACTTGGATAAATGAAAAAAAACGTTTTTCTAAAAATTCAGATATTGTAGAAATACCACAATGGAGATATCACGATATTGACACTCCAGATGATTGGAAAAAAGCAGAAAAAATAATAGAAATTAATCTTTAATTTAAAGTGAAAAAAAATTTAGTTACTTCGTCAGTCGAAGAGACCTTCGATAGCAATTCTTTAAATATTCTACTTGGAGATTGGTGCAATCCTTTTAATAGACATTCAGAATTAATGAAGCATTCAGAAGTTTTTGATTATCATTGGAATGATAGTGAAAAAATAGAAACCGATTATGATTATTTATACAACTTGTATGAAAAAACTATTAAACAGTTAACGGTTCAAATGAATGAGATACATCAAGAAAATCAATCAGAAAGGTATTGGAGGATAATGCTTGGACCATGGTTAATGAGAGTAATTTCAATTTTATGGGACCATTGGGAGTGTTTAAGATCTGCATTTGAAAAATTAAATTTGGATACTTGCAAACATATTAATTATAAAATTGAAAATTTAATTCCATCAGATTTTCACGAATTTCAAAAATTTGTAAATGAACACGACTGGCATCACATTATATTTTCTGAAATTATTAAGTATAATCATATTTCAAAAATTAAGATTGAAGTAATTGAGAAAAAAAAAAGTGATAGTGCTCGCAAATATGTTGCCAACGATCATAAGAATAAAAAAATAAAAATTAATTTTATAAAATTTCTTGATTTATTAATGAAAAACTTTTTTAGAAGATCAAGAATAATCTTATATGAATCATACTTTGGTTTTTATAATAAAATTCTATTATCATTTAGTTTAGGAGAAAGTCCAAGGAACTTTAGTGAATTCAACGAAAAAGTAATAATGCCAAATCCAAAAGAAAGAGATGATATTAAATTAAAAATTGAAGGCAAAAATGAATTTGAAAATTTTTATAAATTTTTTATTTTTAAATTAATGCCAGTATCATATTTAGAAGGATATAAAATGCTTTTAGCTAAATCTAAAAAAATAAAAAGTAATGCTAATATTATATTTACAGCAACTGGTCATGAAAGCAGTGATATTTTTAAAATTTGGACAGCAAATCAAGTAAGTAATGGAAAAAAATATATTTTATGCGAACACGGTGGATCTTGGGAAAAAAGCGAATATTTTGGAAATTTAGAAAAAACTGCGGATCTTTTTTTCTCTTGGAATAAGTATGATTTTAAAAATTGCATTCAGGTTCCTATAAATATTAATTTAAAAAAAAAGAAAATATTAGATAAAAATGTAGGAAGTAAAATTTTACTTTTATCTAATACCTCTGAAATATATTGCACCAGAATACAAACTGGACCAATTGCAGGTCAAATGTTACAAGATTATCAACTTTGGAAAATATTTACTAAAGAACTTTTGCCGCAAATAAAAGAAAATCATTTATTTAGGCCACATCCACTTGATTTTTGGAATTTAAGAAAAAAATATGCAATAGATTTTGGAGAAAAATATATATCGAATAAAAAAAAATTTGAAGAGGATATAAGTCGAGCAAAAATTATTGTTGATTTTTCATTACAAACCACGTTTTACCAAGTCATGAAAACAGGTATACCAATAATAATATTGTTCCACAGAAAAATACTAAATATGGACCCAAAATTATTAGAACTTTTAAATTTATTTATAAAAAACAAAATATTTTTTGATAATCCTTACGAGGCATCAAAACATATAAATAAAATTTGGGACAACCCTTTAGATTGGTGGAATAGTAAAAAAGTATTAGAGGTTAGAAATTTATTTACTGAGTATTGTTCTATAGAAAAAGAAGACAATCTAGCTTATTGGAAGAAATTGCTAAAAAATCAAATAAATGGTCAAGTAAATGATAGGCATAATTGATTACGGTCTAAGTAACATTGGTTCAATTTCCAATGCAGTTAAAAAACTTGACCATAGTTATCAAATAATTACTAATTCAAAAAATTTAAATAAAATTGATAAAATTATTTTACCTGGTGTCGGAAGTTTCAAAAAAGCTGTAGCAAATTTAAAAAAACAAAATTTATTTGATTCTTTAAAGGATTTTATTACAGATAAAAAAAAACCTTTCTTAGGAATCTGTCTTGGGATGCAAATTTTGTACAATCATAGCTCAGAGGACGGTGGAGAAGTTGGACTTGGTGTAATAAATGGAAAAGTTAAGCAATTAATCCCTAGTAAACAATTTAAAGTTCCAAATGTAGGATGGAGAGAAATTGAGATTCTTAAAAAAGGTCTTTTAACTAACCAATTTGTTGATAAACCAATTTTTTATTTTGTACACAAATATGCCTGCTATTCTGAAGAAAAAATTAATACAGTTGCTCAGCTAAATTATACAAATAAATTTGATTGTATTATAGAAAAAGAAAATATTTTTGCTACTCAATTTCATCCAGAGAAGAGTCAAAAAAATGGATTGCAGTTATTAAATAATTTTTTAAAAATTTAAATGAAAGAAATATTAAGAATTATTCCCGTTTTGTTTATAAAAAATGGACTGATTGTAAGAAGTCAAAATTTTTATAAACATCAATTTATAGGGAATGTTATAGAACAAGCAAAAAGACTTAATGATTATAATGTTGATGAACTTGTATATATTGATATTAGCAGAAGTGATAAATATGATTTAGGTAGAGACGATCTTAATGTTAAATCAAAACATGATATAATAACGATCATTCAAGATATAAGCAAAGTTTGTTTTATGCCTCTAACTTTTGGCGGCGGTATAAGAAGTGTAGATGATGCTGTTAATCGGATAAGAGCGGGTGCAGATAAAATAACTATTAACAGCCTTTTATATAAAGATTTAAATATAGTAAAAAAAATAATTTCAGAAATTGGATCTCAAGCAGTAGTAGCTTCAATAGATTATAAAATTATAAACGAAAAGTTAATAATTTTTAATAACTTTGGTCAAAATAATACAAATATAGAGTTAATTAGTTTTATAAAAAAAATTGAAAACTTAGGTGTTGGAGAATTTTTTATTCAAAATGTTGAATTAGATGGCATGCAAAAAGGTTTTGATTTAAATAATATTAAGAAAATAGTTAATTCAGTTAATTTACCGGTTATAGCATGTTCCGGCGCAGGTTCTGTTGAGCATTTTTTAGAAGCAGTAAAAATAAAAGGTTTGTCAGCAGTTGCTGCCGGTAATTATTTTAATTATAAAGAGAGATCTTACCCACTAGTTAAAAAAGAACTTAAAGACTTTAAAATAAATGTCAGATAAAATAATTTTATCAAATATGAAGAAACCGGAAATACATTATTGTTCAAAGTGTGTTTATCCTAGCAGTTCGGCCGTAACACTAAGTTTTGATGAAAATTTTATTTGCAGCGGCTGCTCAGTTTCAAAAGAAAAAAATAAAATAAATTATTTTGAAAGAAAAAAACAACTATTGGATCTTTTTAGAAAATATGAAAATAAAGGAAACCAGCTTTATGATTGCATTATTCCTGTTAGTGGAGGAAAAGATAGTTTCTTTCAAGCACACATTATAAAAGAACTTGGATATAATGCTCTTCTAGTAACTTATAATGCAAATAATTATAGTAAGACCGGTCTTAGAAATGTTGAAAAAATGAGAGAGGTGTTTGGTTTTGATCACATTTTTTTTACACCAGCTATTAAAACTTTAAAAAAACTAAATAAACTAGGAATGTTAGTGATGGGCGATATGAATTGGCATGCACATCTGGGCATTGTTACATATCCAATTAAAGTTGCTGTTGAAAAGAACATACCATTAGTGATTTGGGGAGAGCATGGCAGATCAGAACTTGGAGGCATGTTTAGTAATTACGATTTTATAGAATTTAGTTTCCGTGATCGTGTAGAACATGATGGAAGGGGTTATGATTGGTCTCACATGTTAGAAATTGCGGATAAATTTGGAGAAAAATTATCAAAAAAAGAAATGGATCCTTGGATATATCCATCTGATGAAGAAATAGATAGAGTTGGCGTTAGGGGAATATATATTGCAAATTATATTTACTGGGAAGCTAATGAACATACTAAATTAGTAAAAAAAAAATATGGATTTTTAGAGTCAAGCGAACCTTTTGAAAGAACTTACAGAAAAGCTTCAAATTTAGATGATATTCATGAAAATGGTATTCATGATTATCTTAAATTTGTAAAATTTGGTTACGGCAGAGCATCTGATCACGGATCTAAAGATATTAGAGCAAAAAAAATTACCAGAGCGCAGGCAATTAGAGAAGTAAAAAAAAGAGATCATATAAAATCAAAAGATTTAAAAAGATGGTTAAAATATGTGGGATGGACAGAAAAAAAATTTGATGCTGTCAGTGATACATTTAGAGATCCAAGAACTTGGTGGATCAAAAATGGCAAATGGATGAAAAATAATATTTGGGGAAAGCCTTCAAGTTATGGAAGGGTTAATCTCACAAAAAATCAATGGTCTAAATTTTATATAGAAAAGTAATATTATGAAAATTATTTTTTTAGATACAGAATTTACAGGAGAACATAGCAAAACAACTTTAGTATCGGCAGGTTTTGTAACTTTAGATAATAAAAAGTTATATATTACGCTAAATGATTATAATAAAGATCAAGTAACACCATGGCTTAAAAAAAATGTATTATCAAAAATTGATAAAAAATTTAGTATTAGCTCAAGAGAAGCATACCAAAAAGTATCAAAATTTTTTAAAGACAATTCACAAGGACAAAAAATTCAACTTATTACTGCGGGCAAAACATTAGATATAACTTTAATTTATGATTTGTTTCATCAAAAATCTCCAAAAAAAAAATATATGCATTATTTACACGATCTTCCAAAATATCTTAATCACGAATTTCATTTGGATATTTATACTTTATTTTATTTATGTGGTTACAATAAAAAAATAAATAGAGAAAAATTTGCAAATTTAAAAATAAAATATATGAAACACAATGCTTTATATGATGCAATAGTTATTAGAGAATGTTTTATAAAACTAATGAAAAATTTTCCAAAGTTATATAAAAAAATTATATAAAATCAAGAATGAAATTTAATATTAATGGTCCGTTATTTAAAATCGAGACTAATGACAGTTTTCCTGTAAAAAAAATAAAAAAAAATAAATTATTTGATCAAGTTTTAAGTAATTTTGGTATTAACACTAAATATCTTATTTATCTTATTAATAAAAATGCACAAACATCGAAAATTTATTTTGTAAAGAGTAAAAGAAATATTTTTGTATTAAGATCATCAACTTCTCAAGATTCAAAATATTTAAAAAGTCAGTGCAAGATAGTATCAAGTGTAAAACAGGATTTTTTCTTTAATATTTTGAAAGGAAAATATGGCTACACATTTAAAAACAAAAATCTTCACTATTTTTTATATAAAAAAGTAAACGGTGAAATTTTTGATGGAAGAGTAGATCATTTAAATAAAATATTTTATAACATAGTTAAATTACATAAAAAATTAAAAAAAAAGAATATTTTTGACTCAAACCTTCAAATAAAAAAATATAAAATTAAGAAAATCAAAAATCATGGAATGTTACTAACAAAAGAAGATTTTTTAAATAAAATATTTTCAAAAAAAATGATAGGGAAACAAACTAAAGAATTAATTATAAAAAATAAGTTTTATATAAAAAACTGTATAAATAATATTGTAAAATTAAAACTTGAAAAGAAAAATTTGCAAATTGTTCATGGGGATCTAAATCATTCAAATATAATTGTATCAAAAAAAAGTGCCAGGTTTATTGATCTTGAAGACTTAATAGTAGACAATTTTAAAATTGCTATATCTACCGGTATTTTTAAAATATTAAGGCATGTAGTTTTTAAAAATAAAAATAAACTTTATTATGTTAATAATTACTGTATAAATTTATGCAATAATTTGATTAAAAAAAATATTTTTAATAACCGTAATGAAATATTTGATCATAGTGCATTAATGATATTGAGCGATATTTCTCTTATAATTAATAGTGTTTTACGTGGTGAAAAAAAATATTTATATGATCTTGAAAAAAAATTTTTAAATCTTATTGAATTAAGATACATATTTAAATTACATGAACTTAAATCTTGATAATAAAAAAGCTTTAGTTTTGTCTGCATCAAAAGGTATAGGTTTTGCTATAGCAAAAGGGTTGGCGTTTGAAGAATGTCATGTAACCATTACTTCATCATCAAAAAAAAATTTAATAAAAGCCAAAAAAAAAATTTTTCAAGAAACCGGCCAAGAAGTTGAAACACACCAACTTAACATTCACAATTTAAGTTCAGTAAAAAAAAATTTAGCAAAAATTCTAAAAAAGGGAAAGATTGATATATTAATTTTAAATGCACCTGGACCAAAACCGGTATCTTTAACAAATTCAAAATTCGAAGATTTTCAAGAAGCGACCAACCAATGTTTTCTTAATCTGATTTATATTTGTCAAGAAATTATTAAAAAAAATCTTTTAAACAAAAATGGAAGAATAATTAATTTATCATCAACGACAGGATTGGAGCCCGATAATGACATGGTGCTGTCAAATATAACTAGATCAGCTTTAATTAGTTATATTAAAACTGCTTCAAAGGAGTTATCAAAAAAAAATATAACTTTTAATTCAATATTAACCGGCGGAGTGATGACCGACAGGACAATTAATTTAATAAAAATTCATTCAAAAAAACATAAATTAAATTATAAAAAAACTTTAAAGCAAGCATCTGACTCAATCCCAGTAGGATTTATTTCTGAACCAGACTATTTTGCAAATTTTATTGTTTTTTTATGTTCACCATTATCTGGTTATATAAATGGTGCTGCAATTCCGCTTGATGGCGGGTCAATGAAATCTTTGTAATGACTGAAAATTCTTTTTTTTTTAATTATGAAAAAATTCAAACAGAAGAGCTTAAGAAAAAACAATCATTATTAATTCCTTCTAAAAAATTATTTGAAAATTTTATTACTTCTTCGCTTAAGAAATTTAATAAAAATGAAATTAATGATGTCAAAAACTTTTTTAATAATCTTTTAAGTTTAGACTTTGATAAAATTTATAAGAATTATTTAACACATCCAATTCGTGTAGCTCATATGTGGATTTTAATTAATCAATCAGTTGCTGTTCAAGAAATTAAATTTGCACTAGCTCACAATATAATTGAAAATGGCTTTCTTGATGTATTAAAAAATAATCTAGAAAAAGAGGAAATTGAAAAAATTAAAATATTAACAATAGATAGAAATAAAGAAAAAAATTTAGATTATTTAAATATTTATTATAATAATATTGAAAAGCATTCAAAAAATTTATTAATATTTAAATCTTTAGATAAATTAGATAATTTATTAATAGGAGAAAAATATCTTTTTACTGATCACTCGCTCAACTTACTAAAGAATCAAATATGTTTTAGACTAAAGAAGTATAATACTCGTCTTCATGATTATATACATAATGCTATAAATTTTTATGAAAAAAAATATTTATAATAAAAAAAATTATAGTTTTCAATTTAATGGCAGATTTTATAACTGCTAAAAGGTTTCTTAAAATAAAATAATTAAATCTAGTAACTAAATATATATGTTTAAAATTATTAGAAAAATTTTAAAGATTTTAGATACACAAAAAAGCAAGGAATTTAAAATATTAATTATTTTAATGTTTTTTTCTATGGTTTTAGAAACAATAGGTATCGGCTCAATGATACCATTAATTAACTTTTTTACCGATGAAAATTTACCTTTGCCATACGATATAAATTTAAATCAAACTTTATTAAATTTTGGAATTTCAGAAAATAATATTCTTAATTTTATTTTAATTATTTTAGTTCTGATTTTTTTAATAAAAAATATTTATATCGGCTTTTATACTTGGTTAGAAAGTAAATTTACTTACAGATTACGTTTCGATTTAGGTGTTAGATTATTTAATAAATATTTGTATAATCCCTATACTTTTCATTTATCTAACAATTCAGCTAATTTAATTTCAAAAATTGTAGAAGAAACGTCAACCTATGGCCTTGCTCTAATTAGTTTAAGTACTCTTTTGACAGAGGCTCTCATAATTTTTGGTTTAACAACTTTATTATTAATAATAAAACCTCAGGAAACTTTTATTGTTATTTTAATAGCGATCTTTTCCTCATCCATATATTATTTGGGATTAAGAAATTTAATTTCCCGTTGGGGAAAAAAAAGAGAGTCTTCCGAAAGAGCAAAGATGAAATCTTTGAAACAAGGATTGGGAGCAATAAAAGATATAATCTTTTATAACGCACAAAGACATTTTATTGATATTTTTAAATCAAATAGTAACGATCTTTCAAAAGTAGGTTTTAAAATGTATTTTCTAACCAAGATCCCAAAAGTTTGGTTTGAAATGATTGCAATATTTATTATGACATTTGTAATTTTTTTCCTTTATTTACAAAAAGTTGAAACTTCTGCAATAATGGGCACCGTAGGTATATTTTTAATTACTTCTCTGAGAATTATTCCTTCAATAAATAGAATATTAACTGCATTACAAAATATTAAATTTTCCGAAGCTGCATTTGATAGTTTATTAATTGATCTAGATCCTGCTAAAAAACCTCCAATAATAGATAAGATAGATCAATCAAATAGCAAAATTAATTTTAAAAAAGAAATTTCATTTAATGATGTTTTTTTTAATTATTCAAAATCAGATAAACCTGTATTAAAAAATGTTTCTTTAACATTTAAAAAAAATGAATTTATAGGAATAATTGGAGAAACAGGTACTGGAAAAAGTACATTTGTAGATTTACTTATTGGCTTATTATCTCCAACCAAAGGAACCATTACAGTTGATGGAAAAAATATAAACGGCAATTTAAAAGGTTGGAAAGAAAAATTGGGTTACGTTCCACAAAATTTTTATTTATTAGATGAATCGATAAAAAATAATGTTGCTTTTGGTTATAAAGAAAATGAACTTAATATTGAAAAAGTTAAAAGCTCAATTGATAAGTCACAATTAACAAAATTTGTTAAAAATTTGAAAGATGGACTTTTATCAAATGTAGGTGAACGGGGAGTTAATATTTCTGGTGGAGAAAAACAACGATTAGGGATAGCCAGAGCTCTTTATAACGATCCTGATATTTTAGTTTTTGACGAAGCAACCAGTTCTTTAGATTTAGAAACAGAAAAAAGAATATTAGAAACTTTAATAGAAATCAAAAAAAATAAAACTATAATCTTTGTTACACATAGAATCTCTAGCTTAAGTTATTGTGATAAAATTTTTAAAATACAAAATAACGAAATAAAAGAAGTTAAAAAATTTTGATTGATAATTTTTAATATTCGTATATTCATTAGATAAGTGAAAAATAAAAAAAATGCTAAATAACAAAAAAATATTAATTACTGGCGGAACCGGATCATTTGGAAAAAAATTCGTTGAATTGGTGCTTAGAAAATATAAACCTAAAAAACTTATTATTTATAGCCGCGATGAACAAAAACAATTTCAAATGAAAGAGAAATGGAGCGACGAAGATAATTCTCCTTTAAGGTATTTTATTGGTGATGTGAGAGATCTTGATAGATTAAAATTTGCTCTCAATGATGTTGATATTGTTGTACACGCCGCAGCATTAAAACACGTCGATATAGCAGAATATAATCCTTTTGAAGTTGTCAAAACAAATATCTTGGGAGCTCAAAATTTAATAGAAGCATGTTTATTTAATAAGGTAAAAAAAGTGGTAGCATTAAGCACAGATAAAGCATCTTCACCTGTTAATTTGTACGGAGCAAGCAAATTAACTTCTGATAAATTATTTACAGCAGCAAATAACTATAAAGGAAGAAAATCAACAATATTTTCGGTAGTTAGATACGGAAATGTGGCGGGCAGTAGAGGATCGGTAATACCACTTTTTCAAAAATTAAAAAGCTCTAATTTTTTTCCAATTACATCAAAAAAAATGACAAGATTTAATATTACTTTAGAAGAAGGAGTTAACTTTGTTATTTTTTGTTTAAACAAAATGTGGGGAGGAGAAATTTTTGTACCAAAGATTCCTTCTTATAGAATTTTAGATTTAGCAAAGGCTATAAATCCTAATGCAAAAATTAAAATAAAAGGTGTAAGACCGGGAGAAAAAATTGATGAAGAAATGATTTCGGTTAATGATGCTCCAAATACTTTAGAAAATAAAAAATATTATGTTATTATTCCAAATTCAAAATTTTTAGATTGGAATATAAAAGATTATAAAAAAAGTGATAAATTTTTTAAATTTTGTCCAGAGGGATTTTCATATAATAGCAGAACTAATAAGATTTTTCTTAAGCCCAGCGAAATAAGAAAAATTATTAATTCGAACATTCAAGATATTAATTAAACATCTTCAATTAATGTTTATTTAAAGTAAAAATTGTACACTTTTTAAGATGCAAAAAACAAATACTAAACTTGTTCTAGGAACAGCGCAATTTGGTGGGCGTTATGGAATTTCTAGTAGAAAAATAGTGAATGATATTCAATTTAAAAAAATTATGGACTATTCTAAAAAAAAAAAAATTAAACAATTAGATACGGCAAGAGGTTATGGAAATTGTGAAGCAAGATTAAAAAAAAATAAAAATATTGATAGTTTTAATATTACTACTAAGATTTTCTTTCCAAAAAAAAGTAACAAAAAACCAGAAGATTATGTAAGATTTCAAATTAATAGAATAATAAAAAATTTAAATTTAACTAAAATTTATTGTGTATTAATCCATAATCCAGGCAATTTTCCAAAAAGAAGCAAATATTTTTATGCTCTTAAAAAATTAAAACAGGAAGGTTTAATTAAAAATATCGGCTTTTCTGTTTATGAAACAAATTATTTAAAAAATATAATAAAAAAATATGATTTTGATACTGTGCAACTTCCCTATAGCATTATAGACAGACGTTTTGAAGAAAGTGGTTGTCTAAAAATATTAAAGAAAAAAGGTATTAAAATTTATGCGAGGTCTATTTTTTTACAAGGTTTACTTTTGCTTAATTATAATAAAATACCAAAAAAATTTAAAAGAAAAAAAAGAAGTAATGCATGGCGTTCATGGAGCGATTGGTTAAAAATAAACGAACTATCACCCATTGATGTTTGTTTAAACTTTGTAAATTCAAATAAACATATCGACCAAATAGTAGTTGGCGTTCATAATTTAGAACACTTAAAAAAAATTATTAATTTTAAAAGAAAAAAAATTCATTATCCAAAATTTTTTCCTTTAAAAAATAATAAAATATTAAATCCTTTAAAATGGAATACTCTATGAAAATTTTAGCTATTCTTCAGGCGAGAATGCAATCAACAAGATTGCCTGGTAAAGTTTTAAAACTTATCGGAAAAGATACTGTTATTAATTTTATGCTTAGAAGATTAAAAAGATCCAAATTAATTAATAATATTATAGTGGCCATTCCAAATGATAAAAAAAATATAATTTTAGAAAAATATTTAAAAAAAAGAAAATATAAAGTTTTTAAAGGCAGCAATGAAAATTGTTTGGATAGATATTATAAAGCAGCAATAAAAGCTAATCATGACGCAATAATTTATATTACCGCTGACTGTCCTTTTATGGATCCGCAAATAATTGATAAAATGATAACAATTTTTAAAAATAAAAAATTAGATTATATTACGAATGTTCATCCTCCTACTTTTCCAGATGGTATGGATGTTGAAATTTTAAAGTTTGATTTATTAAAAAAAGTAAAAAAAAAAGCCACTTCTAAATTTGACAAGGAAATGGTCACGTCTTATGTACAAAAAATTAAAAATCTAAAAAAATATAACTACAAAAATAATAAAAATCTTTCACATATAAGACTTACATTAGACCAGTCTGAAGATTTAGTTCTACTAGAAAAAATATTTTTAAAATTAAATAGAAATAATTTTAACTTTAAAGATATAATGAATATTATAAATAAAAATCCCGATCTTTTGAAAATTAATAGTCATATAAAAAGAAATGAAGGTGGATACCTAATTAAAGGTCAAAAATATTGGAGAAGAGCAAATAATGTTATTTCTGGAGGAAATATGCTTTTAACTAAAAATCCTGATTTTACTTTACCTGGTAGATGGCCGGCATATTTTACCAAAGCAAAGGGATGTCAATTATGGGATTTGAATGGTAAGAAATTTTTAGATTTTTATTTAATGGGCGTAGGAACAAATATTTTGGGCTACAACAATCAAGAAGTAAATAAGGAAGTAAAAAAAGCTATAGATAATGGCAATATAAGCACATTAAATTCTTATGAAGAAATTTATTTAGCAGAAAAATTATTAGATATGCACCCTTGGTTTGATAAATGTAAATTTGCCAGAACTGGTGGTGAAGCAAATTCAATTGCAATAAGAATAGCAAGAGCTGCAACTGGCAAAAGTAAAATTGCAATATGCGGTTATCATGGTTGGCATGATTGGTATTTATCAGCAAATATAAAAAATAATAAAAATCTTAATAAGCACTTGTTAGAAAATTTAAAAGTTCAAGGAGTTCCAAAAGAGCTAAAAGAAACTGTTTATCAATTTACACCCGATTCAATAGCAGATCTAAAAAAAATTATAAAAAATAATGACATTGGAGTAGTTAAAATGGAAGTTATGAGAAATTATGAGCCAAAACCAGGATTTTTAAAGCAGGTAAGAGACATAACAAGAAAAAACGGAATCATATTAATTTTTGATGAATGCACTTCAGGTTTTAGAAGAACTTTTGGAGGCCTTCATAAATATTACAATGTTAAACCTGATATGGCAGTTTTTGGAAAAGCATTAGGAAATGGTTATCCTATCACAGCAGTTTTGGGCACAAATAATGTAATGAAACATGTTCAAAATACATTTATAAGCAGCACTTTTTGGACAGAAAGAGTTGGCCCTGTGGCTGCTTTAAAAACACTTTCTATAATGGAGAAAAAAAAGAGCTGGATTACAATTGATAAAGTCGGATTGCAAATTAGAAAAAAATTAAAAATTTTAGCAAAAAAACATGATTTAAATATTATTTTTTTTGGATTGCCAGCTTTAACAACTTTTACTATTAAAGGATTTGATGAAAAATTTGTAAAAACTTTTTTATCCCAAGAATTTTTAAAACAAGGAATCTTAGGTTCAGATACCATATATGTTTCTTTGGCTCATACTAAAAAAATGTTAAATAGATATTATAAAGCTGTTGATATTATATTTAAAAAATTATCAAAATTTAAAAACAACTCAGATTTACTGAAAAATATTGAAACCGATCTATGTTTAGATAACCTTCCTAGGTTAAACTAAATTTTTTTATCAATTTATTAAATGCAAAAAAAAATTCTAATAATTGGTGGAACCGGATTTATTGGCTATCATTTAGCAGCAAGATGTAAAAAACTTAATTGGGAAGTAGTTAGTGTTTCCACCAAAGAACCAGTTAAAAACAGAAGGTTAAAAAAAGTTAGATATAAAATTTGTGATATTAGTATAAAAAAAAATTTAGCAAAAATAGCAAAAAAAAAATATGATTATGTTGTTAACCTAGGAGGTTATGTAGATCATATTAATAAAATAAGAACTTACAAAGCACATTATTTAGGAGCTCAAAATCTATTTAAAGTTTTTAAAAATAAAGAACTTAAATCTTTTATTCAAATCGGCAGTTCAGCAGAATATGGAACAGCTAAAACTCCCCATAAGGAAAATGTGACAGGAAACCCAGGAGGAGTTTATGGAAAGTCGAAACTTTTAGCCTCAAAATTTATGGTAAATTGTTATAAAAAATACAATTTTCCGGTTACAATTTTAAGATTTTATCAACTTTACGGACCAAAACAGAATACAAATAGATTTATACCAATTTTAATAGATGCTTGTTTGTGTAGGAAAAAGTTTGTCACTTCTTCAGGAAATCAATCAAGGGATTTTTTATATATTGATGACGGGATAGATGCGATAATTAAAAGCATTAAATCAAAAAATTCTAAGGGAAAAATATTTAATATTGGTTCAGGAAGACCGACTAAATTAAAAAAAATTATGAAAATTGTTGAAAAAAAATTAAAATATTTCTACCCAGTTTATGGAAAGATCAAGCTTAGAAAGGGTGAGGGAAAAATTATATATCCAAATGTAAGTCTTGCTAAAAAAATTTTAAAGTGGAATAGTAACACTACGCTAAAAGTAGGGTTAAATAAAACTATGAATTACTATAAAAATAGAAACTAATGATAAAATGCAGAAATTGTAAAAGTAATAAACTTAAAAAAGTTATTACGGTTGGATCGCAGCCATTAAGTGGAGTTTTTCATAAGAAGAAAAAATCTAATTTAAAAAAATATCCCTTAAATTTATATGAGTGTCAAAAATGTAAATTAATACAATTATCGAAAGTTGCTCCTGCTAATGAAATGTATGGTTTATCGTATGGTTATTGGACTTCATTAAGTAATTTAATGATAAATCATATGAGAAAAAAAGTAAAAAAAATTAAAAGATTCAATCTTATAAAAAATAATTCATTCATTTTGGATATAGGTTCTAGTGATGCTACATTTCTAAATTTATTTAAAAATTATAAAAAAAATTTGAATTTAATTGCTATAGATCCGTCTGCAGAAAAATTTAGAAAAAGTTTTGAAAATAAAAAAATAAATCTAATAGTTGACTATTTTTCCAAAGAAAAAATTTATAATTATCTAAATTCAGAAGAAAAGGTTAGAAAAAAGTTCTCTCTAATAACATCTTTTGCAATGTTTTATGATATTGATGACCCAAATTCTTTCTGCGAAGATATTAGTAAATTATTAGAAAAAGATGGTCTGTGGATTGTGGAGTTTTCATATTTCCCTTTATTACTAAAAAATCTTACCTACGATCAGATAAATCATGAACATGTGACTTATTACACTTTAACAGTTTTTCAAAAA
Organism: uncultured Pelagibacteraceae bacterium; assembly: GCA_902519445.1. GTDB lineage: Bacteria > Pseudomonadota > Alphaproteobacteria > Pelagibacterales > Pelagibacteraceae > AG-414-E02. Next base: position 8,224 of record CABYJR010000008.1, on the reverse strand, counting down.
ATAATTGATAAACATGGCCTAAAGGCAATAGATATTTCCTTTAATGAAATAAACGGAGGCAGCGCCGAGGTAATAGTCTCAAAAAAAGTAAGCAGACATAAAGTTAACAAATCAAAGATTTCTAAAGTTTTAAAAGAAGAAAAATTGATTAATGAAAATTCCTATAAAAAATTTAACGATAGAATTGATAATGTTAAGAAAGTTGTACAATTTTTTTTAAAGAAAAACACAAAAAAAATTATGGGTTATGGTGCGGCTACAAAAGGAAATATAATTCTGAATCATTGCAAAATTAATTCGGGAGATATTAAATATATTTGTGATGGCAATTCACAAAAATTAGGTCAATATACACCAGGATCAAACATTAAGATAATTTCTAAAGAGAAGATGAGAAAAATGAAAATTGATTATTTGTTTGTTTTAATTTGGTCTTTTAGATCTGAAGTAATAAAACAGGAAAAAAAATTCATTAGATCAGGTGGAAAACTTATTTTTCCACTTCCAGTTTTTCACATTGTAGATAAAGAAAATTATAAACAATATTTAAAAGAAGATCTTAAAACTTTTGCCTTTAACCTTTAAAAAATTTTAAATATGAAAACTTATAAATTAGCTCATAACACAATCGAAGATAGAGATTGGAACGTCTTAATTAATTTTTTAAAAAGAAGAAGTTATCCAAATCAAGCAAAAGTAACAAGAAAATTTGAAGAAAAATTTTCATATTTTTTAGGATCTAAAAAATCTGTATTTGTTAATTCCGGATCTTCTGCAAATTTATTGATGGCTCAAACTTTATTAGAGGGTAAATTTTTAAAAAACAAAATAGTTGTTTTACCTTCAGTTTCTTGGTCTACAACTGTTAGTCCATTTATACAATTAGGATACAAAGCTATACTATGCGATTGTGATAAAAAACACTTAGGAATAAGCATAGAACATTTAGAAAAAATATGTAAAAAATATAAGCCAGGACTTCTTGTTCTTGTTAATGTCCTTGGTCACGGCAATGATTACAAAAGAATTATTAATTTAAAAAGAAAATATAAATTTCAAATAATTGAGGATAATTGTGAAAGCTTAGGAAGTTCATATAAATCAAAAAAACTCGGAACTTTTGGTCTGGCTTCATCGAATTCATTTTACTTTGGGCATCACATTTCAACCATAGAAGGTGGCATGGTCTCAACTAATGATAAAAGTTTTTATAACATATCGCGCGCGATTAGAGCTCATGGATGGGCAAGAGATATGGATAAAGCCTTTAAAAAAAAATTGGAAAAAAAATATAAGATTGACGAATTTAAATCGTTATATACTTTTTATTATTCTGGTTTTAATTTTAGATCTACCGACTTGAACGCTACCCTAGGTTTGGAACAACTTAAAAAAATTAATAAAATATCAAAAACAAGGCATAAAAATTTTTATTATTATAAAAAAAATTTAAATGATTATTGGAGTCAGAGCAGCGGATTAACTTTATTGTCTAGTTTTGGATATGCTACATTTGTTAAAAACAGATTAGAGGTTTCTAAATATTTAAAATCTAAAAAAATTGAAAACAGGCCAATTATTAGTGGAGATATGAGTCAACAACCATTTTGGAAAAAACATTTTACAAATCAAAAAAAACTTCCAAACGCAACTTTTGTTGATAGATATGGCTTATATTTGCCTATTCATGCAAATCTTACTAAGCTTGATATTGACTATATATCAAAGTGTTTTAAATCTTTGGCAAAACCAATTTTTTTTTAATATTTTAAAAATTATTCAATGTTAATATCTGTATGTATTCCAACATATAATAGATCTCAAAGTTTATTAAATTGTCTTAATTCATTATGTTTACAGACAAATAATAGTTTTGAAGTATGCATCTCTGATAATTGTTCTAATTATAATGTTGAAGAATTGATTGCGCCTTTTAAAAAAAAATTAAAATTAAAATTTTCAAAAAATGAAAAAAACCTTGGCGCAGCATTAAATTTTTTAAAAGCAGCATCAATGGCCAAAAATGATTTTATATGGTTTTTAGGTGACGATGATCTCCTAAAACCTAACGCAATTGATGACTTAAGCAAGCTAATTGATGCAAATAAAGAATGTGATTTTTTTTGGGTAAACTCAAATCACTTGAGTTCTGAATTTGTTGAAAAATTTGAAAAACCTTTCGACACAAAGCATTTGCCAAAAAAAATGAAAACATTGTCTCCTCTTAAGGAAGATGAAAAATTAATGTTTTTTGATTTAATAAAGCACAGAATAGCTTTTGATTATTTGTTAGGCGTTTTTGCGTGTGTTTTTAAAAGAAAAGATTGGTCAAATAATTTGCACGTAATCGATTATGAAATGATCAAAGATAAAAATGCATGGTCAAATTTTGAAAATACATGTTTTCATATAAAAATTTTTTGTGAAGCATTTAAAAACTCAAAGTCATATTTTTGCGCAAAACCTTTAAGTGTAAACCTTTTTGGAATTAGGGAATGGGGTAATATTTACCCGTTAGTAGAAATTGTTAGGATACCAGAGGCTTTAGATTATTATAGAAAAAAAGGTTTAAATTTTTTTCAGTATATTTATGAAAAAAATTATTCTTTAAGAAATTTTTTTAACTACTTTTTCAAAATTTTAATTAATGGAGATAGAATGGGGCTTAGCTATATTAATTTTAAAAAACATTTTTTTAGAAATCTTATTTATCCCAACGCTTTTTTATCAATATTTTATTTTATTTTTAGAAAAATTTCTCAAACTTTAGGTTTTAAAATTTGATGAAAATATTTCTAACAGGGGCGTCAGGGTTTATAGGAAAAAATTTTTATAAATTGGCAATAAAAAAAGGATGTTTTATTTATGCTCCCACAAGAAAAAGAAAAAAAAATAATAATAATAATATAAAATGGTTAAAAGGAGATTTTGACCTTGATTGGAAAAAAGAGTTACGAAACTCTGATATTCTTGTACATTTAGCCGCCTCGGGTTTAAGCACAACTGACGCAAAGGATATATATGATACCAATATTTTTAAATCAATTAACCTTCTCAAGAATGCTATCAAATATAAATGCAAAAAATGGTTAATTATAAGCACATCATGTGAGTATGGTTCTATAAAAAAAAACAAACTTACCAAATTCACAAAAAAAACTAACAGAATTCCCGAAGATGATTATGGTTTAAGTAAAGCCATTTTCACAGATTCTTGCATAGACTTAGCAAAAAAATTTAATTGTAAAGCAAGAATTATGAGAGTTTTTCCAGTTTATGGACCAGGAGAAAATCAAAAAAGACTATACCCATCAATGTTGCGAGCTGCGATAAGAGGAGATAATTTTTTTATAAAAAATCCTTTTGAAACAAGAGATTTTACACATGTAAAATTTGTTTCTAAAATATTATTTGATGCAATGAATTTTAATAAAAAAAGATTTAAATCCCATCAAATATGGCACGTATCTGAAAATAAACCTGAACTAATTAAATCATTCGTGAAAAAATATTGGAAAGCTTATAATGCTAAAGGGAAACTAATTTTAAATAAAAAAAGTAACGTTATATTTGATCATATTTCTGATAAAAAATCAGTTTGGAAATAACTTGATCATTTATAATAATTCTATAAAAATTTATTAATGAAAAATTTCAGATCAGCAATTGTTTTGTGCGGAGGAAAGGGAACAAGATTAGGCGCCCTCGGAAAAAAAATTCCAAAAGCAATGATAAAGATTCAAGGGAAAGAAATCATTTGGTATATTATTAAAATTCTTAAAAGAAACAGATTTAACCAAATTATATTACCCTTAGGGTACAAAGGCAACATGTTAAGAAAACTTGCTAAAAAATATAAAAGTTTGTTCAATGAAGTAGATCTAATAAATACAGGTGAGCATTCTAATATTGGAAAAAGAATTTCATTAGTAAGTGACAAAATTAAGTCAGATAATTTTTTGCTTTTAAATGGTGATGCAATTTTTAATTTTGATGTTGATAAAATTTTTAAAAAACATCAGCAAAGGAAAAAAGATATAACTTTTATTTCAGGCGAAATTACCTATCCATATGGTACAATTGGTACCAGAAAAGGAAAGGTGATAGATTTTAATAGAAATTTAAATTATGAAGCATTAAAAGTTCGAAATAAAGATAGTTATACAGCGTTTAACTATACAGGCATGTCAATAATAAAAACTGAAACATTTAAAAGTTTAAAAAAAAAATGTAAAAAAGCTTCAAATTTTGAAACTAAAATTTTTCCAATATTTGTTAAAGCATTTAATGCTGGATTTATAAAATTAACAGGGTTTTGGCATTCAATTGATAATATAAAGGATATTAAAGCTGTTAATGATAAAAAAATTTTAAAAAGTAAATATATGAATCTTAAAAAAATAAAAAGCAAGTTATTAAAATAAATGAAAATAGAAAAAAAATTTTGGAAAAATAAAAAAGTTTTAATTACTGGTCACACTGGTTTTAAAGGTGGGTGGTTATCTGTAATATTAAATCTTTTAGGAAGTAAAGTTTCTGGATTTGCTTTAAATCCACAAGGAAAAAATAATTTTTTTAACTCTACAAAAATAAAGAAAATTTTCAAATATGATTTTAGACATGATATTACTGATATTAATTTTCTTAAAAAGAGCATAAAAAAAATAAAACCAGAAATAATTTTTCACTTAGCAGCCCAGTCAAGTGTAATAGAGAGCTTTAAAAACTCAAGAAATACAGTCATGACCAATACAATTGGAACAGCCAATATCCTTGAAGCAGTTAAGTATAATAAACACGTTAGATGTTTATTCATAATAACTACTGATAAAGTTTACCAAAATTATGAAACAAAAAAATACTTTGATGAAAATTCTAAGTTAGGAGGAGACGATATTTATAGTGGAAGCAAAGCCTGTTGTGAAATTTTGGCAAACAGTTACAGGAAATCTTTTTTTCAGAATTCTAAATGTAGAGTTGTAACTGTAAGAGCAGGAAATTGTTTTGGAGGCGGAGATTGGACAAAAGAAAGAATTATGAAGGATGCCCTAGAATGTTTTTATAATAATAAAACTTTAGTTATAAGAATGCCTGAAGCTACCAGACCTTGGCAGCACGTAATGGAGCCATTATTGGGTTATATTCTTTTGGTTCAAAAGATATGTTCAAAAAAAGGAAAAAAATATGCTGGTGCCTGGAATTTTGGACCAAGTTTCAGACAAAATTTACAAGTCTTAAAATTTGCTAAAATGATAAGAAAAAAAATGAATTCAAAATCAAAAATTATTACTAAAAGAAAATTTGGAAAAATAAAAGATAAAAAAATAAAAGTATTTGAATCAAAAGATTTAAGTATTAACTCTAAAAAAGTTCATAAATTATTAAATTGGTCTCCATCCTTATCTATTGAAAATGCAGTAAATTTGACAGTTGAATGGTATAGGGCATTTAAAAAAAAACAAGATTTGCTTTATTTAACAAAAATTCAAATCTTAAACTATTTTAAAAAAATGGATTCAATTTAAAATCGCTTTATATCAACAAATCTTATTGTAATTACTCTACAAAGAAGTTTCCAAAATTCCTTGTTTTCTGTTATTAATCTAAAAGTGGTTGTTTTGCAGAATGTCCTACTAATAAAATTATGAAAAAACAAAATATTTATAAAATAAAAAATACAGAAGGAGATTTATATCACAAAAGAAATTTAAATTATTACAAGAATAATAATGACTTTTTTGAAAAAAACTCCGAAATACCACCTTCAATAATATTAGATTTAATCAAAACAACGAAAATTAAACCAAAAAATATTCTAGAAATAGGTTCTGGTCCTGGAAAAAAATTAGATTTTTATAGAAAAGAATTTAAAATATCCGGAGACTGTATAGGTGTAGATCTATCAAAATTAGCAATTAAGTTTGGAAAAAAATCTTATAAAAAACTAAAACTTTATGAAATGTCTTCTTTAGAAATAGATAAAATTAATAAAAAATTTGATTTAGTAATTTGTGGTTTTTTTCTTTATTTGCTAGACAGAGAAGAAATTTTTAAACAATTTGATCTTATTTCCAAAAAAATAAATCATAACAAATATTTAATCATTGAAGATTATGAGCCTTTATTCAATCATACTAATTATGACAATAGAAATAAAAGTAATCTTAAAATTTTTAAACAAAGCTATACTAATTTTTTAGTAAGCAGCGGCTTGTTTAAGTTAATTTATAAAATTACTAAGGAAATACCAAATAAAGATAAAAGAAAATTTAAATCAAACGAATGTTCTCTATCACTTTACCAGAAAATTGATTTTATAGAAAATTATCCAGAAAAGGTTTAAAAATTTATAATCAATCTTAATTGCGAAAGATCTAAAAAGCTATGATTCATGATATTAAAATAACACCCCTAAAAATTATTTCAGACGATCGAGGCAAGGTTATGCATATGTTAAGAAAGGATAGTGCAATTTTTAAATCTTTTGGTGAAATATATTTTTCAACTATATTTGAAAATTCAATAAAAGCATGGCATTTACATAAAGAATCAACTCTTAATTATGTTTGCGTTAAAGGAAAAGTAAAATTAGTTTTATTTGATGATAGAAAAAATAGTTCAACAAAAGGAAGTTATCAAGAATTAATTCTATCACCCGAGGATTATTTTTTAGTGACCATTCCACCTAATATTTGGAATGGATTTAAAGGTTTGGGAAAATCTGAATCAATAATTGCAAACTGTTTGACCTTACCTCATGACGAAAAAGAGATGGTAAGGAAAGAGCCATCCGATAAAAATTTTAATTATAATTGGGATTAACTTATGAAAGTTGTTATTTTATGCGGCGGTAGAGGTACAAGAATTTCTGAGTTAACAAACAATATTCCTAAGCCCATGATAAAAATATCAGGTAAACCAATATTATATCATATTATGAAACATTACTCCCATTATGGTTTTAAAGATTTTATTGTAGCGGCAGGTTATAAGAAACATGTCATAATTGATTTTTTCAAAAGAAAAAAACTTGGAGGTTGGAAAGTTAAAGTTGTTGATACTGGTAAAAACACTATGACGGGAGGAAGACTTAAAAGGTTAGAAAAATATTTAAAGAATGAAACTTTTATGCTTACTTACGGAGATGGTTTAAGCGATATAAATTTAAAAAAGCTAGTCAGATTTCACAAGAAGCATAAAAAAATATCAACCTTAACTTCCGCAAGACCACCTGCAAGATTTGGAGCAATTAAAATTAAAGGAAATCAAGTTACATACTTTAAAGAAAAGTCCAAGCTAGATGAGGGCTGGATTAACGGCGGGTTTTTTGTATTTGAGCCGGAAATTTTTAAATTTATTAGTGGTGACCAAACATACTTAGAGCGTGAACCCCTCCAAAATATAAGTAAAAGAAAGCAACTTTATGCTTATAAACATCATGGTTTTTGGCAATGTATGGATACTATGAGGGATAAAGAATTGTTAGAAAAGATTTTCAAAAGCAAATTTAGAATTTAAATTTATAATGAATGGGCGACATAATAATCAGCCTTTAGTCAGTGTTATAATGAACTGTTTTAATGGAGAAGAGTATCTTAGGGATGCCATTGATAGTGTGATTTCACAGACATATAAAAATTGGGAACTTATTTTTTGGGATAATCAATCAAAAGATAAAAGTTCAGAAATATTTAAAAGTCATGAAGATAAAAGATTAAAGTATTTTTTGGCAAATCAACATACATCTTTGTATCAAGCTAGAAATCTGGCGATAGAAAAATCAAAAGGAGATTATATTGCCTTTTTAGATACAGATGATCTTTGGGAAAAAGATAAATTAGAATTACAAATGAACTTTTTTAAAAATCCAGAGGTGGGGGTTGTGTTTAGTAATGCATGGATAATTAAAAAAAATATAAAAAATAAAAAAATACATGAAAAAAAAAAATTACCTCAGGGATACATTTATGATGATTTAATAAAGCATTATAACGTTGGTATTGTTACAGCCGTGATAAAAAAAGAACATTATTTTAAATTAAAAAAAAAATTTGATGAAAGATTTTCAATTATAGGTGATTTTGATTTATTTTTGAGACTTTCCAAGATATCAAGATTTGAAAGCATTCAAAAACCTTTGGCTTCCTATAGATTGCATGGAAAAAATTTATCAATTTTAGATAAAGAAAAAGAGATTGAGGAATTCGAGTTATGGTTACATGAA
>CABYJR010000007.1 GCA_902519445.1 uncultured Pelagibacteraceae bacterium | reverse complement strand
ATTAAAAATAAAATTTTTCATCCTAGAACTGTTTTTTCATTGAAGTAGAATTCTTTTTTCTTTTAATCCAATATGTACCATTTTTAGAAAATTTTATTTTTAATAAATCTTTTCCAAACATTCTTAAAATAAAACTAATTGGGGTTAATACAATAAAATAAACTATACCCATAATAATTGGTGAAATCACTTTTCCAATTATTTGTCCAAATTTTATCCAAGCAAAATTTAGTGGTGTTAGCAACTTCGAATTCATTAAACCTAAAATTAAAAAAAATATTGATATAAAAAGTGGAATTTTTTTTATCTGTTCATATTCTCCTCGAAAAGACCAGAAAGCAAAAAGCAAAAAAACAAAGGAAAAAACTAATCCGAAAGTTCTATTTGAGTTCATTTTTTTAATTCGCGGCATCATCTCTAATTAATTTCTAATTTTTAACAATATTCTTTTATACAGTATATAATATAATTATTAATGAAAAAAAAACCATTTTATATAATTGTGCCTGTAAGTGACAGTGGATCAAGAATTGACAAATTTTTACATTCAAAAATTACTGAACTCAGCAGAACTCGCCTTCAGTCTCTAATACTTAACGGTGAAGTAAAATTAAATAACAATATAATTAATAACCCCTCAAAGAAAATAAAAGAGCAAGATGAAATAAAAATTAATTTTCCTTCTCCAAAAAAAACTCTTATCAAGCCAAACAAAATCTCTTTGGATATTTTATACGATGATAAGGATATTATTGTTATTAATAAATCCTCAGGAGTTGTCGTTCATCCTGGGGCCGGCAATCATGAAAACACTATCGTAAATGGGCTGCTCTACAAATATAAAAATAATCTTTCAAGTGTAGGAGGAAAGTTAAGACCTGGTATAGTTCATAGAATTGATAAAGATACTAGCGGTGTAATTGTAATAGCAAAAAGTGATGATGCTCATATAAATCTATCTAGGCAATTTAGCGAACATACAATCAATAGAACTTATGAAGCTATAATTTGGGGTTCTTTAAAACCGCAAAGTGGAACTATACGAGAAAAAATATCAAGAAGCGAAAGGAACAGACAGTTAATGTCTGTAAGAAAAGAAAAGGGTAAAATGGCAATAACAAATTATAAAACTTTAAAAATTTTTCAAAATTCTGACCTTCCTAAAATAAGCCTTGTAGAATGTAAATTAGAAACTGGTAGAACACATCAAATAAGGGTCCACATGAATTTTAAAGGAAATCCGATTATAGGAGATAAATCTTATGGAAAGTCGAAAAAAAAATTTAAGAAAATTAATCCTATTATTGAAAAAAAAATAAACAATTTTAATAGACAAGCTTTACATGCAAAAAGTTTAGGATTTGTTCATCCTAGTTCCAAAAAAGAGATTTTTTTTGAAGCTAAAAGACCAAAGGATTTTGAAGAATTGATTAAAAACCTTGAAAAATTTACTATTTAGACACCTTGTATTTGCCATAATTTAGTAATAAATAGACAACTGCATTATTTATGACAACAAAAACAGTTAACTTAAATCTGCCTTCTCTCGCTGTAGATGTAGGCATGTCAAATTATCTAACACAGATAAAAAAATTTCCTATGCTTAGCCCAGAAGAAGAATACATGCTGGCTAAAAGATGGAAGAAAAGAGGAGATTTAAAATCTGCTCAAAAATTGATCACAAGTCACCTAAGATTAGTTGCAAAAATTGCAATGAAATATAAAGGGTACGGTTTGCCAGTAAATGAAATAATTTCTGAAGGAAATATTGGTTTAATGCAAGCAGTAAAAAAATTTGATCCGGAAAAAGGTTTTAAACTAGCTACATACGCAATGTGGTGGATTAAAGCATCTATTCAAGAATATATACTAAGATCATGGAGCTTAGTAAAAATGGGAACAACATCAGCTCAAAAGAAACTTTTTTTTAATTTAAAAAAAATAAAAAACCAACTTTCTATAAATAGTACTGGCGATTTAAAAAATGAACATGTTGAAGAAATATCAAAAAGACTAAAAGTAAAAAAAGAAGAAGTTGTGTCAATGAACAGAAGATTACTGGGAAAAGAAAAATCTTTAAATGACCCAATAAAAGATGAAGATGGAACAGAGTGGCAAGATTGGTTGGTCGACAATAAAATTGACCATGAAATAGTCTTGTCTAAAAAACAAGAACTTGATCATAGAAAAAGTCTAATGAGCGAGGCTATGAGTGTTTTAAATCAAAGAGAGAAAGAAATACTTACCTCTAGAAGACTATCTGAAAACATTTCAACTTTGGATGATTTGAGCAAAAAACACAAAGTCAGCAGGGAACGAATTAGACAAATTGAAACTAAAGCTTTTGAAAAATTACAGAAAGCTATACTTACTGCTGCTAAAACAAATAATTTACTTCCAAAAAATTAATTTTCAAAAGGATTTTGTAAGAGAATTGTATCTTGCCTTTCGGGACTCGTTGAAATACTTGAAATTTTTGCACCTATAAAATCTTCTATGGCATGTATGTATTTCTTAGCATTATCTGGAAGATCTTCTAAATTTCTAATACCTTTAGTTGGAGTTTTCCAACCAGAAAATGTTTTATAAACAGGTTTAACTTTTTTCTGTTCTTCTGACGAAGCTGGTAAATAGTCTATTTCTTTTCCATTAATTTCATATTTAACGCAAATTTTAATTTCATTTAATTCATCTAATACATCTAGTTTTGTAAGTGCTATTCCATTAATTCCAGAAATTTTTACACTTTGTCTTACAAGAACGCCATCAAACCACCCGCATCTTCTTTTTCTACTAGTCACAGTTCCGAATTCTTTTCCTTTAACACCCAACAATTCTCCAGTTTTATCTTTTAATTCAGTTGGAAAAGGTCCTTCCCCAACTCTAGTAGTATAAGCTTTTGTTATTCCTAAAACATAATTTATGGAATTAGGTCCGCAACCAGACCCGGTTGCTGCAGAAGAAGCTACTGTATTGGAGGAAGTAACAAATGGATAAGTTCCATGGTCAACATCAAGCAATATACCTTGTGCACCTTCAAATAATATTTTTTTTTGTTTTGATTTATATTCATCTATTTTTTTCCATACAGGTTTTGAAAATTTTAGTATTTCTGGGGCTATTTTAATTAAATCTTTTTTCAACTGATCTTTTTTAAAAATATTTTTTCCTAAGCCTTTTCTTATTGCGTTATGATGAGCAAGCGCAATCTCTAATTTATTATCTAAATTTTTCTCTGAGGACAAATCCATTACTCTAATCGATCTTCTTCCGACTTTATCCTCGTATGTTGGTCCAATTCCTCTTCTTGTTGTTCCTATCTTGCTTGCTCCAGCCGAATCTTCTCTTATTTCATCCATTTCTTTATGAAAAGGAAGAATAAGATTTGCAGATTCAGAAAGAATTAAATTGCTTTCATCAACTTTTACACCTTTGGACTTAATTTCTTTAATTTCATCAAGTAATGCCCAAGGATCTACAACAACCCCATTTCCAATTATTGAAATTTTATTTTTTCTGACTATTCCTGACGGAAGCAATCTAAGTTTATAAGTAACTCCTTCTATAACTAGAGTATGTCCGGCATTATGTCCTCCTTGAAAACGGACAACTATATCTGCCTCACTTGAAAGCCAATCAACAATCTTTCCTTTGCCTTCGTCACCCCACTGAGAACCAACAACAACTATATTTTTCATTATTTAAATTTTTTATCTATTAATATTGAGTTTAAATGGTTTATAGGACCATGACCTTTTCCATAATTAAGATTAGACCCTATTGCATGATTAACATATTTAATTCCCAACTCACAGGACTTCTTTAAAGGTTTTCCACATGACAAAAAAGTTGTAATAGCGCTTGATAAAGTACAACCTGTTCCATGGGTATTTTTTGTTTTAATTTTTTTATTTTTAAAAATTTTTATTTCTTTTCTATTTAACAGAACATCTTCCGCATATTTACTTTTTCTATGTCCTCCTTTAACCAAAACATTTTTAGCCCCTAATTTTAATAAAATATTAGCAGCATGAATCATATCTTCTAAATTTTTAATTTTTGTTTTTGTCAAAATTTCAGCTTCGGGAATATTGGGGGTTATCAAGTAAGCTTTTTTAATCAGTTTATCTTTTAAAGTTTTAATTGCTGATTCATTGATTAATCTAGCGCCACCTTTTGCAACCATAACAGGATCCAAAATAATCTTCGAAGTTTTAACTTTCCTTAGTGATCTTGCTACAGACAAAATAACTTTAGAAGAATGAAGCATACCAATTTTTATTCCCTCTGGTTTTATATCTTTGCATGTAAATAGAATTTGTTTTCCTATCTCTTTTGGATTGATAGAAATGACAGAACTGACTCCTGTTGTATTTTGAACTGTAACAGCCGTAATTGCTGTCATTGCGTAAGAACCTAAGGCTGTAACTGTTTTAATATCAGCTTGAATTCCCGCTCCTCCAGAAGAGTCTGATCCAGCTATTATTAATACCTTTGACTTTGGTTTCACTTTTTTATTGAACTCTTAATTATTTTTATACATTTTAAAATTAAACTTTTGTTATAAGACTCAGCCATAATTCTGATTTTTGGTTCTGTGCCTGATTTTCTTACTAATAATCTTCCGCTCCTGTTCATTAACTTGTTTGCTCTTTTTATTGCTTTTTTACATTTTCCTGTATTGATAATATTTTTATCTATCACTGTTATATTTTCTAATATTTGTGGCAAAGGATTAAAAACATTAAGTAGTTCACTAGCTTTTTTTCGTTTTCTTAAAGAAAAAAGAACCTCCAAAGCAACCATCAGTCCATCCCCAGTAGTAGCAAATTTTCCAAGAATTATATGTCCGGACTGTTCTCCTCCTAAATTAAAATTAAATTTTTTCATTTTTTCTTTAACATACCTATCTCCTACATTGGATCTAAAAAATTTAATTTTTTTATTTTTTAGAAAAGTTTCTAATCCATAATTGGACATTAAAGTTCCTATTACTCCACCTTTTAAAATTTTTTTTGATTTCCATCTATGTGCGAGCATTCCAATAATCTGATCACCATCAATAATTTTACTGTTTTCGTCACACATTATTATTCGATCAGCATCACCATCGAAAGATATACCTACATGTGCTTTATATTTTTTAACCGCAGATTGAATTTTGTATGGGTAAGTAGATCCACATTTATCATTAATATTTAGTCCATTTGGTTTTATTCCAATTGAAATAACTTTTGCTCCAAGACTTTTAAGTAATTTTGGAGCAGCTATATATCCTGCACCATTAGCACAATCTAAAACTATTCTGGTTCCTTTTAATTTAAAATTTTTTGGGAAATTTTTTTTTAAGATTTTTATATATCTATCGTTACCATCTTCAAGCCTCTTAACTCTACCCAGTTTATTAGGATTTGTTAGTTGTTTTGCATTTTTAGTATCTATTAATTTTTCAATTTTTTTTTCTATTTTATCTGATAATTTCAAACCATCAGGTCCAAATAATTTTAAACCATTATCATAATAGGGATTATGAGAAGCGGTAATCATGATTCCCATATTTGCCTTCATGGATCTTGTTAACATAGCTAGTCCATTAGTAGGCAGAGGTCCTAATGTAAAAACGTGCATTCCTCCTGAAACCAAACCTGATACTAGAGCAGGTTCTAATGTATAACCTGACAATCTTGTATCTTTAGCGATTATAGCTATTTGTTTAGCCTTCTTTTGATTTTTAAAATAAGTTCCCGCTGCCAATCCGAACTTAAAAAATTTTTCTCCTGTTATATTTCCCCGGTTGACGGTACCCCTTATACCATCTGTTCCAAAATATTTGTTTGCCATGAATTAATTTGTCTTCAAAATTTTATTAAAAACTAATATTCCTTGATTAATTTCTTTAACATTATGAACTCTGAATAACTGAACTCCTTGTAAAAGTCCATACAGTACCGAAGCTAGAGTTCCTCCTGTGCGATCTGGAGTATCAAATTTTGTTACGATATGTTCTATAAATCTTTTTTTAGAAGTTCCAATTAATATTGGACATCCCAAACTATGAAAAGTGGAAATTTTTGATATTATTCTTAAGTTATGCTCCAGATTTTTTCCAAAACCTATTCCTGGATCAATTATAATAAAATCTTTTTTATATTTATTTTTTAAAAAAAAATTGATTTTTTCTTCAAAAAAATCAAAAATATCTAATAAAGCATCATCATATTTAGGATTATTCTGCATAGTATCAGGTGTGCCTTGCATATGATGCAAAATGAAAGGAATTTTTTTTAGATTAATAAGATTAAAAGATTTTTTATCAAAATTTAAACCTGATACATCATTTATAATATTTATTCCAACATCTATACCTTTTTGCATTACATAGGATTTTCTCGTGTCCAAAGATAAAATTATATTTGAAAAATTTTTTTTTAATCTTTTAATTGTACTTTCTATTCTTTGCCATTCTTCACTTTCTTCAACAATTTTAGAACCTGGTCTAGTAGACTCGCCTCCAATATCTATTATTGATGCTCCAGCATTTAACATTGATTCTGCCTGTTTATAAGCTTTTTGTTCATCAAAAAATAAACCTCCATCAGAAAAGCTGTCTGGGGTTATATTAAGAACACCCATTATATGAGGGTTATTAAATTTGATCTTGGATATACTGTTTCTTTTTCTTGTTATTTTTTTTAAATCGTTACTAACTATATTTTTTAAATCTTTATTTAACTTTTTTATTTCATTTATAGAGTAAAGATGACTTTTTGTTTTTTTCCCTTTTTTTCTCTCGAAAATTTCTAACTGATCAAAAGATATATTAGTTCTACCCGCTAATGGTAAGGCTTTTTTGATTTTAACAAGATGTCTTGCATAATTTCCATAGTAGAAATTACACGGTCTTGTGTAATATTTCCGCATTAAAGCTTAAAGGGCTGGTTTAGGTTTTAAACCTAATGAGCCCAATGCTGAAGATTCTTCTTTGTGTTCATCTTCTTTAACTCTTTTAGGTTCGGTATTTTTTAATATTAAATCTTTTATTTCTTCTCCACTTAAAGTCTCATAAACAAGTAAGGCTTTTGCTAATTTATGTAAATCTTCTATTTTTTCTGTAAGAATTTTTTTAGCTCTTTCGTAGCCTGCATCTACAATTTTTTTAACTTCTGCATCAACTCTTTTTGCTGTTTCTTCTGACATATGTTCTTGTCTTGTAATCTGCCTTCCAAGAAAAACTTCGTCCTCGTTAGCGCCGTATGCTAAAGGTCCAAGATCTTTACTCATTCCAAATTTTGTAACCATATCCTTGGCTAATTTAGTAGCCATTTGAATATCTGAAGAAGCTCCCGAAGTAACTTTATCATGGCCAAAAATCATTTCTTCTGCAACTCTTCCGCCCATAGCTTTAGATATATTTGCTTCCATATATTCTCTCGTATGAGAATACTTATCTCTTTCTGGTAATGTCCAAACTACACCTAAGGCTCTTCCTCTAGGAATAATTGTTGCCTTGTGTATTGGGTCAGAAGCCTGTTCATTCATGGCAACTATTGCGTGACCACCTTCATGATATGCAGTTAATTTTTTATCATCTTCTGTCATAACCATTGATCTTCTTTCAGCTCCCATCATCACTTTATCTTTAGCCTCTTCAACATCTATCATTGTTACAATTCTTTTATTTTTTCTAGCAGCTAATAATGCTGCTTCATTACATAAATTTGCAAGATCGGCACCGGAGAAACCTGGAGTTCCTCTAGCAATTGTTCTTAATTTAACATCAGGACCGGTATTAATTTTTTTAATATGAACTTTTAATATTGCCTCCCTACCAACAATATCAGGATTTGGAACTACAACTTGTCTATCAAATCTTCCTGGTCTCAATAATGCAGGATCTAAAACATCAGGTCTGTTTGTTGCTGCTATTATGATTACGCCTTCGTTTGTATCAAAACCATCCATCTCAACCAATAATTGGTTTAAAGTTTGTTCCCTTTCATCATTTCCTCCGCCAAGACCTGCTCCTCTACTTCTTCCAACAGCATCAATCTCATCTATAAAAATTATACAAGGTGCATTCTTTTTTCCTTGCTCCATCATATCCCTGACTCTTGAAGCTCCAACACCAACAAACATTTCTACAAAATCTGATCCTGAAATTGTAAAAAAAGGAACGTTGGCTTCTCCTGCTATTGCTCTCGCAAGTAAAGTTTTTCCTGTTCCTGGAGGTCCTATCAAAAGAGCTCCTTTTGGAATTTTTCCTCCAAGTCTTCTAAATTTTCTTGGATCTTTTAAAAATTCTATTATTTCTTCAACTTCTTCTTTTGCTTCATCAATTCCGGCAACATCGTTAAAAGTAACTTTTCCTCTTGCTTCTGATAATAATTTTGCTTTGGATTTTCCAAAACCCATAGCTCCACCTCTTCCTCCTTGCATTTGGCGCATAAAAAATATCCAGACACCAATAAGTAAAAGCATAGGAAACCAAGAAAGAAGAATTCCTAAAATTGATGGCATTTTGTCTTCAAGTGGCGAAGCGGTTATACTCACCCCTTTTGAAGTTAATTTTTCAACTAAATTTGGATCATTAGGTGCGTAAGTACTGAAAGCTGTTCCGTCTGATAAAATACCTTCTATATCATTACCTTTAATTTCTACCTGAACTACTCTGCCATCATCAATGTTTTTCAGAAATTCAGAAAAAGGAGTTTTTTGCAAAACTACATTTTTTTTATTGGGATTTTGAAATAGTTGAAATAGTCCTACTACAAGAACTACTATTAATCCCCACATCATTAAATTTTTTAAATTCATCTTATATTAAAGATAAGCATTATTTTTTGGTAAACAAGTAGCATTTTGTCTTAATAATTCCTGTTAAAATCTTACTTTATAGGTTGGTAAGGCGCTTTTTTTTGTTTTTAATTCCTTTGAAATTAAAACAAAATTATCACGGTCTTCAACAATACAGCCGCCTAAGGTAGATTTAGCAAATTTTTTCCCTTTTAATCTGTTGATTAAATTAAGTACTTTTTTTGATCTTGGAGGATAATATGTTCCAGAAACAAGAGATAAAATATCAGAAAAAGATTTAAAAATAATCTCTTGTGCTTCATCTGAAAAAATCTTTTTATTTACTAAACATTTATTTTTAGTAACAAATGATATGTGTCTATATAAAGCTTTATTTTTATAAAAATTTAAAGCTTGGTCTGCTGAAAGAAGGTTATCAACTGTTTTCATAATTTTTCTAGTGTCTAGTCCTTCTTTTTCCATATTTTTTCTATACTTTCTTATTCTTATTCGTAAGAACTTTTCATTATTATTGGATGGATCTTTAATATAAGTTTTAAAATAATTTAAAGTAACATATTTTAAATCTCTTTTCTCAAATTTAAGAAACGGCCTTATAATTTTTAAATTTTTATTATATTTAACTTTTTCAGGCATTGAAGAAAGGCCTGTCAGACCACTTCCTCTTATTAATCTAATAAAAAAGTTTTCAATTTGATCATCCCCATGATGCGCGGTGATTAAATATTTTACATTATATTCCTTACAGTAATTAGATAATAATGCATATCTCATATCTCTTGCATTTTTTTGTATATTGCTTTTTGGAATTTTTCCGCTCCACTTCAAAATTTTGCTATATATATTTTTTTTTAATAATATTCTTTTAACTCTTGAAGCTTCGCGGCTAGATTCTTTTCTAAGTTTGTGGTCTACGATTAAAACATGAGCTCTGCTATTTGATTGAATTGAATATATTTTTGAAAAATACGCTAAACACAAGCTATCTGCTCCACCTGAAACGGCTAAAGCAAAATCTTTTCTTTTAATATCTTTAAAAACTATAGATTTAAATTTTGTATAAAAATTTAAAATTTTTTGATCTTTAAATAATAATTCGTTCTTATTAACTTTTCTTTTCGCAATTAAATTTCTTCTTCTCATATTGAGCTTTTTGAATAACAGATTGTTTTGCTTTTGGATATTGATCCTTTACCCCTAAGATCATAGAACATCCTTGTTCTTTTTCTCCGATTTGAACAAGCATAACTCCAAGTTTAAGCAAGTTTACAGGAGCTTTGCTGCTTTTTGGATATTTTTGATAACCGTTTAAATAAGCCGTAGCTGCATCTTGGTATAATTGTCTAACTCTAAACGTTTCTCCATACCAATACTGAGCATTGCCAGCAAGCTTATGTTCCGGATGAGTATCTACGAATTCTCTTAATGCTAATTCTGCAGTCTCATAATCGCCCACCTTAATGAAGCTTACTGCAAATTCGTATTGCTTTTCTGGAGAAGAGTCTGGAAGAATTTTTTCAGTTCTTTCTGCTGTTTCTGTAACAACTGTTCCAACTGACTCGACTGATTGGGTTTGTTGAATTTGTTCAGCAGAAGCCGTATCAGATTCTTCTTCTTTTATTTCTAAAGCTTTTCCTAAATCTTGCGCTTCTCCACTGCCTGGTAATTTTTTTTTCTTTTTTTTTATATTTGTTACAGTTGAACTTTCTAAATCTTGAAATCTCATTTGGTTGTCAGTTTGAACTTTAGTAATCCTATTAGAGAGTTTATCTAATTTAAAATTTACTTCTTCAAAACTATTTGTCAAAGTCTTAAACTGTTCTTCTAACTCTGATAATTTTAATAAGTGTTTAGTTAATACATCGCTGTTATCTATAGACATAGAAGTATTAGATGCTGTACTAACATCTTTACTATAAACAGCTTTTTCTAAAGTTTTAATATCTTCTTGTAAAATTTGTAATTGTTTTAATATCGTTTCAGTTTCATCTGCATAAACTTTATGTGAATAAAAAATAGCTATGATGAAAATGGACAATATTTTAACTGATAAAATAAAAAATCTATTCATGAACAATTTTTATATTTAAGGAAAAATAAGGCAAAAAAAAGACCCACAGGATACGATCTTGTGGGTCTTTTTAGAATACTATTTTAATATTATTCCGCTTTTACAGTTACTGATCTTCTATTTTGAGACCAAGCTAATGGATTAGAGCCAGAATTTACTGGTCTTTCTTTTCCATAACTTATTACATTCAATCTGCTTCCAGAAATTCCGTAAGTCATTAAATAGTCTTTAACTGCATTTGCTCTTCTTTCACCAAGTGCCAAGTTATATTCTCTTGTTCCTCTTTCGTCAGCATGCCCTTCGATAGTAAACTTAAGTTTACTTTTCTTTCTCATCCAAGCTGCTTGTTTACGTAAAGTGTCTCTTGATGCAGTTGTCAGTGTAGATTTATTCGTTGCAAAGAAAACTCTGTCTTTAACACCAGTAGCTAAATATTCTACAGTATCGTTACCTGTATAAACATCGCCTGCTATGTTAGATCCTTTTTTTCCCTGAGTCGCGCAAGCTGATAATGCTATTCCAGCAAGAACAACTAGTAAAAACTTTCTTAAATTCGTTAATGAAACCATGTGTAATTACTCCCTAATAACGTTATTATATGTAATTCCAATTATAATATTTCAAATTAAATTTCAAGTTGCAAGTTAAATTTCCTTTAATTTAAGGCTTACTTTGACAGTAAAGAGGACCAAGATGGGTCTGATCCATCAGTTTCTGTCTCTATTAGCCTCTCATTATAGCCTGTTAAATCAATTGACCAAAGTTTCGCTGAAAAGCCCTTTCCGTCAGAATCGGCTTTTGTTTCTCTATAAAATATTAAAACTCTTCCGTTTGGAGACCATGAAGGTGCTTCTTGATAATAATTTTCTGTAAGCAATCGCTCGCCACTACCGTCAGTTCTCATAACCCCTATATAAAATTTTCCCTTACGAACTTTAGTAAATGCAATTAAATCTCCTCTTGGTGACCAAACAGGAGTTCCATATAAACCTTTACCAAAAGTTATTCTTTTTACATTTGATCCATCACTTCTCATAACGTAAATTTGTTGCAAACCGCTTCGATCAGAATTGAAAGCAATATATTTTCCATCAGGAGAATATGAGGGTGATGTGTCAATAGAAGTATGATCAGTAATCTTTTCAACAACTCTTGTTTTTAAATTCATTGTATAAATGTCTGAATTACCATCTTTCGCAAAACTCATTATAATCTTTTCTCCATCTGGTGAAAATCTTGGAGCAAAAGTCATTCCAGGAAAATCTCCTACCACTTCTTGAACTCCTGTTTCTATATCAAGCAAATAAACTCTTGGTAAATTTCTGAAATAAGATAGATAAGTTACCAATTGATTTTTTGGACTGAATCTTGGTGTTAACACTAATTCATTTCCTAAAGTTAAATATTTAATGTTAGCGCCGTCTTGATCCATAATAGCAAGTTTTTTATATCTTTGAGTTTTGGGGCCGGTTTCGGAAACATAAATAATTCTTGTATCAAAATAACCTTCTTCGCCGGTTAATCTTTGATAAACTTTATCTGATATTATATGGGCTACTCTTCTCCAATTATTTGGTGTTGTAGAAAAAGCTAACGCAACCATTTCTTTTGCTGCAACAACATCCCATAATCTAAATTCCACTCTTAGTTTTTCTTCAGAAACAGTAACTTTTCCCGTAACTAAAGCCTGTGCTTTAATTAATCTCCAATCTTCAAACCTTGGTTTAACATGTGCAATATCTGGTTTTTGAACAAAAGAATCTTTTTTTAAAGGATTAAATAATCCAGATCTTTTGAAATTTATTTCAATAATTTTCGATATTTCTTCTCCAACATTTTTTATAATTTTATCTCCTTGCTTAATATCTAAAGAACCAGATTCAACATATAAAGGTGAAACTGCTATAGGCAAAGGATCAAGATTTCCTCTTGTAATATCCACTTCAACTAAAGCTTTTGCTGAATTATTAAAAATAAATAAATAAAAAATAAATAAAAGTATCTTTTTCATATTAACCTTTTAACATTTCGTTAGCATCAAAATTTAATTGTAGATCCTTCCACTTTTCATATCCAGTTGGAGGAACTCTTAAAGGTTGGCATATTCTTATTGCTCTAAGGGCACTTTCAGCCAAAACTTTATAAAATCCTTGGCCTGGCTGGTTCATACGTGCATGATCCAATATTTCAGAACGCAAAACAGTTCCATCTGGTTTTAATCTTAGCTTAATTCTTACAAGCAAATTTTTATGATAAGGAAGTCCTAAAGGTAAGCTCCAACAACCAAAGATCTGCGCTTTCAATGCATCCTCTTGACTTAAAGTTAATCCAGTAGCGAATGAAGTTTTCTTGCTACTTTGTGTAATTTTTTTATCTTTTTTTAAAGTTTCAGCAGTTTCTTCTTTCGCTTTATCAATTAAAGCTGCTATTTGTTGTGGATCAAAAAGTTCTTCTTTTTCAAATTCTGAAGCTTGTCTAATTTCATCTTTAATCTCTTCTGGGTTTTGTTTCTTTTTTACTATTTCTTTCTTTTCTTTATTTAAATCTTCAGGTAAAGGAATTCTATCTGGTTTTTCTTTTTTCTTTTGTGTGGGAGGCGCTTGTTCAGAAACAACTCTTTCTTCTTCTTTTTTTATTTTTTCAAGCGTTTTTGCTGCTTTCGCTGCAAATGGAATGCTGGTTGTGTCTGTAATTTGAATTAAATCTACAGACAATATTGGAGGTAAATCTACTGGAGTTCTCATCATAAATGGTAAACTAATTGCTGTTAGAATAATCATAACCGAATGAAAAACTAAAGACAAAGCAATACTTCGCGTCATATTAATTCTTATAAGGTTCTGAAATTAGAGCTACTTTTGAAAATCCTCCTCCTGAAAGCATTCCCATTACTTCAAGTACTCTTCCATAATTAATAGTTTTATCACCTCTTACGTAAATCCTCGTATCAGTTCTATTATTAGAAATTGCTAAAATCTTTGGAATTATTTTATCAAAATCAACTTGGTGTTCTTGAATAAAAACTTCCCCTTTGGAATTAATTGACAAAGTTAAAGGTTCTTGATCATCTGGTAACGAGTCTGCTGCAGATTCTGGAAGATCTACCTGAACACCAACTGTTAGTAAGGGAGCAGTTACCATAAAAATTATTAGCAAAACTAACATTACGTCAACAAAAGGTGTTACATTTATTTCGCTCATTGGTTCTTTTGATGAACGATTGATTTGAAATCCCATAGTATTATTTTAAATTATTGATAAAAATCTTTTAGAAAAATTTTCTATTCGCCCGCTATATTTTTTAGAATCACTATTAAATTTGTTATAAGCAACCACGGCAGGTATAGCTGCTAATAAACCTAAAGCTGTAGCAAATAGTGCTTCTGCAATTCCGGGAGCAACAATAGCTAAACTTGTATTTCTAGAGATAGCTATTGATTGAAAAGAATTCATTATTCCCCAAACAGTTCCAAACAAACCTATAAAGGGAGCCGTTGATCCAACTGTAGCTAAAAAAGTAAAATGTTTTTCTATTAATTTAATTTCTTTATCCGCTGAAATTTCAATAACTCTACCAACTCTAGCTGACTGTACTACTGATGATTTAGATTTTGTTTTAATTAGTTCTGCCATTGCAGATTGAAATATATTGCCTATAGGATCTTTTTCTCTATTCGTAAAATTATTGTAAAAACTTTCTGCAGATCTTGTTTTCCAGAACTTTTCTTCAAAGCTAGTTGTGCTTTTTTCAATTCTTTTAAAAAGTTTATATTTATCAAAAATTAAAGCCCATGAATAAACTGATGCTGCTATTAAAATTAAAATAACTGCTTTAACAATAAAATCTGCTCTTAGAAAAAGTTGAATTATACCAAAATCTGTTGATCCGCCTAATCCAACTACTTGTGTTGCTACTTCTTGTTCCATTTAAGCTAATCTGCATCTAAATGTGTCATGAATTTGGCACTACACCAAATTTTTATAAGTGTTATCTATGGGTATCGTTGAAATATAGAGCTATTAAAATCGCATCAGCTCTATTTGAGTCTTTTTTTCTATGAAGTTTACTTGAGATTTCTGGATAAGCTTCAATCACTTTCGTTCTACTCGCGTCTTTGTTCGTTTTAATTAAATTAAAATGTTTTTTCCATTTAGCCGGTCTTACAAAATAAATGGGTAAATTTAATGCCGCACAAATTCCTTTTATAACACCAAAAGATTGACCAAAGTTAAACATGCTAGTAACTCCTTGTCCTGGCATTGCATTTACATGTTCTACAACGACAACTACTTCTTTTTCTCCGTTTAACCTTTCTTTAAAGATATTTGTTACTTGAGCTCCATTTATTTGCCTTTTGTTTTTTTTCCCATCAATCATTGTGGGAGTATCATAAACTTCAATAATTTTTTTATTTTCTATAATACTAATAGCTCCATTTATACCTGGATCTATTCCAATAATTATCATGCTGAATGTTTATCCATAAAATTATTATCAATTTTTAAATTTGCATATACGTGCTGTACGTCATCATCATCTTCAAGTTTTTCCAGAAAATCTAGTACAAATTTAACCTTTTCTTCATTTAGTGAAATTTTATTAATAGGCAGCCATTCAATACCCGATGAAATGAATTCTTCAATTTTTTTTTCTATTTCAACTTTCACTTTGTAAAAATCTTCTTTTTTTGTAATTACTTCATGGTGTGGACCTTTTGATAAACAGTCTTCTGCTCCTGCATTTACTGCTAATTCTAAAATATTATTGTCTGAAATTTTTTTCTTATCAATTCTAATAATACCAACTTGTTTAAATTGATGCGAAACTGTTCCAGATCCTCCTAGGTTTCCTCCAAACTTTTGAAATAATGTTCTGATATTAGAAGCTGTTCTATTCTTATTATCAGTTAAAGCTTCAATAATAATTGCTATTTTTTCAGGTCCAAATCCTTCATATGTCAGACTATTATAATTTAAACTTTTATTTATTTCTGATTTTTTTATTGCTCTTTCAATATTATCTTTTGGCATATTTGCCTCTCTAGCGCTTTGAATCGCTGATCTTAATCTTGGATTCATAGAAGGATCTTTTGAACCCAATTTTGCTGCCACTGTAATCTCTTTTGAAAGTTTAGAAAAAATTTTCGAACGTTTTTCGTCTGCTCTACCTTTTCTGTGTTTTATTCCAGCCCAATGTGAATGACCTGCCATAAATTATATTCTATTTTCTAAATATTTTCCTACTATAATTGGTTCAACTTTTTTTGCCAAACCAGTTTTTGTATCAGCTGTAACCATTAATCCTGCTATGGTAGCTTCTCCAAGAGCTGGGTAATGTTTTTTTGCAGAAGAATCTTTAAAAAATCTCTTAAGAGAGTTATCTCTATTCATTCCAATTACCGATCTATAATCTCCGCACATTCCAACATCTGTTTGGTAGGCTGTACCCTTCTCCATAATAACATGATCGGAAGTAGGAACATGAGTATGCGTTCCAACAACCATTGTGGCTTTTCCATCAAACAAATATCCCATTGCCATTTTTTCACTTGTTATTTCTCCATGCATATCAACAACTATAAAATCTGCTTCTTTTTTTAATTGAACTGTTTGTATAAATTTTTTTGCTTCTATAAAAACGTCTTCACTTTTTTTCATAAAAACATTTCCCATTAAATTGATTACAGCTACTTTTTTTTTATTTTTCGAATTAAAAATTCCATACCCATTACCAGGTGATCCTTTTATTAAATTTTGAGGTCTTAACAATCTTGTTTCTTTAGTAATAAATTCTATAGCTTCTTTCTCATCCCAAACATGATTTCCCGTTGTAACTACATCTGCTCCCGCATTTAAAAAATCATGAAAAATTTTTTTTGTTATACCAACACCCAAATCTCCAGCGTTCTCTCCATTAACTATGGTAAAATCTATTTTCTTTTTTTTTATTATTTTTGGCAATTCTTCAATTATTGCCTTTCTTCCTGAAGGACCCATAATATCACCAAGTAATAAAATATTCATAGTTTATTTCCTTGAGCTTATAATCCCTCGTTCTGTAAAAATATAGTCTAATTTAAAATCATGTTTATTAGTTGGTATACTTTCACTCTTTTGAAAAGAGTGGGCTACTCCTATACAAATCGCATTTCTTTTTATTTTTTTAATTTTTTTTAATTTTCTATCATAATATCCTTTACCATATCCAATTCGATTTAATTGACTATCAAAAGTAACGAGGGGAACTATAATTACATCTGGGGTAAATCCTTTATTTGTGCTTTTTGGCTCCAATATACCAAATTTACTTACGTAGAGAGGTTCATTAGGAATCCAAATTTTAAAACTCATTAAAGAAGAAGTTTTAATTACAGGTAATACAATTTTAAATTTCTTTTTTGAAGCTTCCTGTAATAATTTTAATATATTAACCTCATAATAAGATGGATAATAACCACCTATAATTACTTTTTTATTTTTAAAATGTTTTTTTATTAATTTAAATATTAAGGAAAAATTAAATTTTTTAGAATGTAAGTATTTTTTTTTTCTCTTTATAAGAAACCTATTTCTTAGATAGGACTTGTCATGCTTCATCTATTGAATATTTTTTTCTTTGTCGTTTTCTGCGTTTTTAATGAATTCTTCTATTGATTTTGTTGTTTTGTCCAAAATTTCTTCATAAGAACTTCTGCTGTCTTCCACCATTTCTTTAAATTTGCTTAATTCGTCTTTTAGTTTTTCAATTTCTTTTTCTTTTTCATCTCTATAATTGATTGCTAAAGATCTAAGTTCTTTAAATTTAATTGACAATTTTTCAAATTCATTCTTTTTGCTATTAACTTTCTTATTTAAATCGAAGTATTCATCAACCATTTTAATTGCCGTAATTAACAAAAGTTTGCTTTCGCCAATATTCCCTAGACTCTTTTTAAGTTCGTTATATTTTGAATCTAAGTAATTTGCTAACTCTTTAAGATTTTCCTCTTGCCCATCCTCGCAGGACAGCAGGTAATCCTTGTTATTAAACTTTATATTTATGTTTGCCATTTTTCTATTTCGTCAATTAAATTTTCTGTTTCCTGATTAAGTTCGTCAATTTTTTTATTTAGATTATTATTGTTACCAAATTTATTACTAACATCTTTATTAATTTTATCTAACTCAGATTTTAATTCTTCATGTTGTTCTGAGAGATCTTGGTAGTTTTTATCTGATTCTTCCTTTTCCCTTAATAATTGATTTTTTTCTAAACTTAGAGAATTGATGTCATTGCTCATCTTTCCAACTCTATTTGACATTGTGTTTAATTTTTTAAGAATATTATCCAATTTTTTTTCTTTTTCTTCGTAATTTTTCATTTGATTTATCTAAAAATCATATTATTGATTTGATACGTTCAAGTCTATATAGGTTTTATAGTGAATCCAGTCTTCAAAGATTTATCAAATGCAATAAGATTTCTTTCTATTGATTCAGTTCAAAAAGCTAACTCTGGACATCCCGGTATGCCGATGGGTATGGCAGATGTTGCTACTGTATTATTTAGATACTACCTAAGGTTTAATCCTAAAAATCCTGAGTGGATAAACCGTGATAGGTTTATTCTCTCTGCCGGTCATGGTTCAATGCTTTTATATTCATTGCTTTACCTGACTGGGTACAAAAGTATTTCGATTGAAGATATAAAAAATTTTAGACAACTTAATTCCATTTGCGCAGGCCATCCAGAATATTTAAAAAATTCTGGAATAGAAACAACCACTGGTCCTCTCGGACAAGGTTTATCAAATGCTGTGGGCATGGCAATCTCAGAAGAAATTTTAAAAAAAAGATATGGTTCTAATTTAATTAATCATAAAACTTACGTTATTGCTAGCGACGGAGATTTAATGGAAGGTATAAGTCATGAAGCAATGAGTTTAGCTGGACATCTTAAATTAAAAAATCTTATTGTTTTTTTTGATAATAATAAAATATCTATAGATGGTTCGACCGATCTAACAGTTTCTGATAATTATAAAAAAAGATTTGAAAGTTACGGTTGGTCTTTTCAAGAAGTAAATGGTCACAATGAAAAAGAAATTTCAAAAGCTATTAAGAAAAGCCTGGGTTCAAAAAAACCCAATATAATTTCTTGCAAAACTATTATCGGATACGGTTCTCCTAATAAATCAGGTAAGGCTTCATCTCATGGAGCTGCACTTGGAGAAGCTGAGGTTGCTCTTGTTAGAAAAAAATTAAAATGGAAACATGAACCTTTTAAAATTCCAAAAGAAATTTTGAATGAATGGAGAAAAATTGGAGAAAAAGGTATCCGCGAGGAAAAAAAATGGAACTTAATTTATAATAAAAAAGATAAAAAAATTAAAGATGAGATTTCTAGAATAACTGAAAATAAACTCCCTAATGATTTCGATAAACACATTGTGTCTTTAAAGAAAAAAATTTTTGATTTAAAATCGCCTGAGGCATCAAGAAAATCTTCAGCATTTGTTTTAGAAAATATAATAAAAAATTTACCTGAGTTGATTGGTGGATCTGCTGATTTAAGCGGTTCAAATAATACAAAAACTAAATATTCTACAATAATCAAACCTTCAAATTTTAAAGGAAATTATATTCATTACGGAGTAAGAGAACACGGTATGGCTGGAATTATGAATGGCATGGCTCTTCATGGCGGAATAATACCTTATGGAGGAACTTTTTTGATTTTTTCAGATTATTGTAAACCTTCGCTAAGACTATCTGCTTTAATGGGATTAAAAGTTATTTATGTATTTTCTCATGACTCTATTGGTTTAGGTGAAGATGGACCAACTCATCAACCGATAGAACATTTGGCTCACTTAAGAGCAATACCAAATTTAAATGTTTTTCGACCAGCTGACACAATTGAGACACTTGAATGTTGGGAAACGGCCTTAAAAAGTAGTAGTAATCCCAGCGTGATAGCCTTATCAAGACAAAAAATTTCATTTGTCACTGAAACGCTCACGAACAAAAACATGAGCGCACTTGGAGGTTACGAGCTTAAAAAAACTAATTCCAATCCTGAAATTACTTTAATAGCTTCTGGTTCTGAAGTTGAAATTGCTATTGATGCATTAAACAAATTAAAAGAAATTAACATAAACTCAAAAGTAGTTTCGATGCCTTGCCAAGAATTATTTGATAAACAACCAAAAGAGTATAGAGAAAAAATTATTGAAAAAAATTCTAAAAAAATATCTATAGAAGCAAGTAGCATATTTGGGTGGGAAAAATATGTTGACTCTAATGGAGCTTCTTTGGGATTAAAATCTTTTGGAAAAAGTGCTCCCTATAAATCAATTTATGAAAATTTTAATTTAACAAGCGATAGCGTTGTTATGATTGCAAAAAAATGTTAGGTAAATAATTATGACTATAAAGGTTGGTATTAATGGATTTGGCAGAATAGGACGAATGGTTCTTAGATCTATTATTGAAAATAATAGAAAAGACTTAGAGGTTGTTGCTATAAATAACAGGGGAAATTCTGAAATTAGCAGCTTTTTATTAAAACATGACACTATACATGGAAAACTAAAAGCTAAAGTAGATCATTCTGAAAAAGCAATTGAAGTTAATGGGAAAAAAATAAGTTTAATTCGCGAAACTGAAATTTCCAAAATAGATTGGAAAAAATATAATGTAAATGTTGTTTTAGAATGTACTGGAAAATTTAATACTAAAGAAAAATCATCTCTACATATTAAGTCCGGAGCTAAAAAAGTTTTAGTTTCTGCCCCATGCAAAGGCGCAACAAATATCGTCTTTGGAGTTAATCAAAAAACACTAAAAAAAAATGACGAAGTAATTGCAGCCGCTTCATGTACTACAAATTGCCTGGCTCCAGTAGCCAAAGTTATAAATGACAATTTTGGAATAGAGCGCGGTTTTATGACTACCATTCATTCATATACAACCGATCAAAGACTGCTAGATAATTCTCATAAAGATTTAAGAAGAGCAAGAAGCGCACCTAATTCAATGATACCAACTACCACTGGCGCTACTAAATCTTTAGCTGACGTCATTCCTGATCTAAAAGGAAAAGTAGAAGGAGTTTCAATTAGAGTTCCTACTCCAAATGTTTCTTTGGTTGAATTTATTTTTTCTTCAGAGAAAGATATGACAGTGGAAAAAATAAATAATTCATTTATAAAAGCTTCAAAATCAGAATTAAAAAATGTTTTAGATACCAACAATGAACAACTTGTTTCTTCGGACTTTAACCATGATCCTCATTCTTCTATAGTTGATCTTTCTTTGACTAAAGTGGTTGATAAAAAAATGGCAAAGGTTTCCGCTTGGTATGACAATGAATGGGGTTTTGCCAACAGGATGTGTGATTTAGCAGTTTATTTAGGAAACCTAAAATAAACTATGGGCAGATTAAAAGCTCTTGATAAAAATTTAAATTTAACTAACAAAAGAATAATCTTAAGAGTAGATTTAAATGTCCCTATGCTAGAAGGAAAAGTATCAGATAAATCTAGAATAAAAAAAGTTATTCCTGTTATAAAGGAATTCATAAGAAAAAAGGCTAAAGTAATACTAATTTCACATTTAGGGAGACCTAAAGGAAAAATTGATGAAAAATTATCTCTAAAACCAATAGCTTCTATTTTAGAAAATTTATTGAATTCAAAAGTATATTTTTCTAACGAAAGTTGTGGCTCAGCAGCAATAGAAAAAAGTAATGAAATTAAATCTGGTGAAGTTTTGTTGCTTGAAAATATTAGATTTAATAAGGAAGAGGAAACAAACGAAATAAATTTTGCTAAAGAATTAGCAAAAGTTGGTGATATCTATGTGAATGAAGCTTTTTCTTGTTCTCATAGAGCTCACGCATCAGTTTGTGAAATAACAAAATATATAGATTCTTATGCGGGTAAATTATTATCCGAAGAAGTTAACGTGATTAATATGCTAACAAATAATGCAAAAAAACCTGTCTCGTGCATCATAGGAGGTTCGAAAATTTCAACTAAAATTGGTATTTTAAGTAATTTAGTAAAAAAAATGCAAACTATTGTAATTGTCGGAGCTATGGCAAATAATTTTATTAAACATAAAGGACACAATATTGGAAAATCTTTGTTTGAAAAAAATCAAGAAGGTTTATTAAAAGATATAATCAAAAAATGTGATACAAATAATTGCAAACTTATAATACCCGAAGATGTAATTGTAGCAAAAAGCTTTGAATCTGAACCTAAATTAAAATCATTAAATAAAATTGATAAGACTGACATAATTTTGGATATTGGTAAAATTTCAGTAAATAAAATTTATAATATAATTGATGAATCAAAAACAATTTTATGGAATGGACCCGCTGGGTATTTTGAAATTGAGAAATTTTCAACAGGTAGTAACAGAATTGCAAAAAAAATAACTGAAAATACTAAAAATAAATCTCTTACATCAATTGCTGGTGGAGGTGATACTGTTGCCGCAATAAATAAATTTGGTTGTTCTGATGGATTTACATATATCTCAACCGCTGGTGGAGCATTTTTAGAACTCCTTGAAGGAAAAATTTTACCTGGTATAAAAGTCCTAGAATTAAAATGAGTGAATTAGAAAATATTGCAAAAAAAATGTTAGCAAAAGGTAAAGGTATACTAGCTGCCGACGAAAGTACTGGAACTATGACAAAAAGATTATCTAGTGTTAACGTCGAGTCTACTTCAGAAAATAGACTTAAATTTAGAGAAATTCTTTTCTCGGCAGAAAGTATGAAAGAAAATATCGGGGGAGTTATACTTTATGATGAGACAATAAAACAAAAAACCTCCTCAGGAAAATCAATACCCGAACTTATTAAAAGTTTTGGTTCGATTCCTGGAATTAAAGTTGACACTGGGGCAAAAAAGCTAGCGGGATCTCCTGAGGAAAAAATAACTGAGGGATTGGATGGTCTTAGAGAAAGATTAGAAGAATATTACAAACTTGGAGCACGGTTTACAAAATGGAGAGCTGTTTACAATATTTCTCAAAAACATCCTTCCGAACTCGCAATTAAATCTAATGCTCACGCTTTAGCTAGATACGCATCTTTAGTTCAAGAATCGAAGATGGTTCCTATTGTTGAGCCAGAAGTTTTAATGGATGGAGATCACAATATAAAAAAATGCTATGAAATTACCTCTAAAGTTTTAAAAGAATGCTACAAAGAATTAAAGTTACACAATGTAAATCTAAAGGGTACAATATTAAAACCCAATATGATATTACCCGGAAACCAATCAAAAAGTAAAAGCAATGCATCAGAAATTGCCAAAATGACAATTAAGTGCTTAAAAGAAAATGTTCCTTCCGAAGTTCCCGGAATAGCTTTTCTTTCTGGCGGACAAACTGAAATAGAAGCTACTCAAAATTTAAATGAAATAAACAAAATTAATGATACCAATTTTGTAATGAGCTTTTCCTATGGAAGAGCTCTTCAACAAAGTGCTTTAAAAAATTGGGGCAAAAATATTACCGATATAAACAATACCCAAAAAATATTCAATCATCGATCTAAAATGAATGGGCTATCTGCTTCAGCAAAATGGAGTATGGATTTAGAAAAACAATTAACAGCCTAAATAAAATTGAAAAGTTATATTTATTTATTGTCACCTGAAAAAATAAATGGTTTTACTTTTTATAATAAACTAAATAAAGTTTTAAAAACAAAAAAAATAAAGTACTTTCAGCTAAGACTTAAAAAAATATCTACTTCAGATCTTATAAAAATATCTAAAAAAATTAAAAAAATAACTAATAAAAATAATGTTAAATTTTTAGTTAATGATAAACCTCTTGTTGCAAAAATGGTTGGGGCAGATGGTTGTCATATAGGTCAAAAAGATATGAATTTTGCTAATGCTAGAAAAATTTTAGGAAAACATAAAATCATTGGAGTAACATGTCATAACTCTAAAAAACTAGCTCTCAAGGCAAAAAAATTTGGTGCAGATTATATTGCCTTTGGATCTTTCTTTAAATCTTCTACAAAAAAAACAGCCTTTAAAGCCAACTTAGGTATATTGCGCTGGGCTAAAAAAAAAATTAATATGCCGACCGTTGCAATAGGTGGAATTAATAATTCCAATTATAAAAAAATTTTATCAAGCGGGGCAAACTTTATTGCTTGCTCAAACTATGTTTGGAATAATAAAAAAATAGATCCTGTTTCAGCTATAAATAAATTTAAATAAAAATGAAAATATTAGGAAATGAAATTAAACCTGGCATGGTAATTGAACATAAAGATGATTTATGGTCAGTTTTGAAAGCTCAACATGTTAAGCCTGGCAAAGGAGGAGCGTTCAATCAAGTAGAACTTAAAAGTGTAAAAAAAGGGACAAAATTAAATGAAAGATTTAGATCAAGCGACTCTGTTGAAAGAGCAATTTTAGATGATAAAAAATTTAACTTTCTTTATGAAGATGAAAGCAATTGCCATTTTATGGATCAAAAGAATTATGAACAAATTCAAATTAGTAAATCATTGTTAGGAGAAAAAAGTAAATTGCTTAAAGAAAATATGGAAGTAAATGTACAGTTCTATGATGAACAGGCTTTGGGTGTTGACTTGCCATCTTCCGTAGAATTGAAAATTGAATCGACAGACGCTGCAATTAAAGGACAAACTGCTTCTTCCTCTTATAAGCCAGCAACTTTGGAAAATGGAATTAAAATCATGGTGCCCCCATTTATTAATGTTGATGATAAAATTATCTTAGATACAAGAACTTTAGAATACGTAAAAAAAATAAAATAAATGAAACTTAATTCTGCAAATATAAACATATTGGTGAAAGCATGCAGAAAAGCGTCAAAAACTTTAATAAGAGATTTTGGAGAAATTGAAAATTTACAAGTATCTATTAAAGGTCCTGGGGACTTTGTTTCTGCATCAGATAAAAAAGTTGAAAAAATTCTTATTGATGAATTGCAGAAAGCGAGACCTGATTATTCCATTTTAAGTGAAGAGGTTGGAGAGATAAACAATGATAAATCTTTTAAATGGATTATAGATCCCATAGATGGAACGAGTAATTTTTTACATGGAATACCTCATTTTGCAATATCAATAGGACTAGAGAAAGATAAAGAAATTATTTGTGGTATTATTTATGATCCCATTAAAGATGAAATGTTTGTTGCCGAAAAAGGAAACGGTGCCTATTTAAATAATCAAAGAATAAGAGTTTCGTCGAGATCAAAAATAAAAGACTGTTTACTTTTTACGGGTGGGCCAAAATATGGATCTCCGAACAGAGAATTATCTATGAATGAATATAATAAATTTTCTTCAAAAGTTATGGTACCAATTAGGAAACTTGGAAGTGGCTCTCTTGATATGGCCTATGTTGCGGCTGGAAGATGTGATGGTTTTTGGGCAAGAAATTTAAATTACTGGGATATAGCTGCTGGAATAATTCTTGTTAAAGAAGCTGGCGGCTTTGTAACTGATTTCTACGGGGAGAATAAATACCTGGAAAATAAAACAATACTCGTAACAAACTCAAAAATAAACAAGGAAATGATTGAGATTTTAAAATAATTAAATTTTTCTTGTTAATTATTTTATTTTATTATATTAAACTATTCTTTATGAAAGATAAAATACATCCAAATTACCACAAGATAAAAGTTGTTATGACAGACGGAAGTCAGTTTGAAACAATGTCAACTTGGGGTAAAGAAGGAGAAACATTAAAACTAGATATTGATTCTAAATCTCATCCTGCTTGGACAGGAGGATCTCAAAAAGTATTAGATAAGGGAAGAGTAAATAAATTTTTTAAAAAATTTAGTAATTTAAGATCAACCAAAAAATAACATAAATATATAATATGACTGATAAACCTTTTATGCCGAAAGCTACAGCTGTTTGGTTGGTTGAAAATACAAAAATAAGCTTTAAACAAATAGCTGCTTTTTGTGACCTTCATGAATTGGAAGTTAAAGGTATAGCTGACGGAGATGTAGCTAAAGGAATAAAAGCATATAATCCTATATTGGCAGGACAATTAACTAGAGAGGAGATTGAAGAATCTTCAAAAGACGTTAATAGACCTCTTGTCCTAAATAAAAAAGTTTTAGATATAAAATCAGAAAAGAAATCTAATAAATATGTTCCTTTATCAAAAAGAGAAGACAGGCCGCAGGCTGTATTATGGTTAACAAGAAATTGTCCTCAGCTTTCCGATGGACAAATAGTAAAACTTGTAGGCAGTACAAAAAAAACTGTCGACTTAATAAGAAATAAAAGATATTGGAATTCTTCAAATTTATTAGCAAAAGATCCTGTTGTTTCTAATTTGTGCAGTCAAGCTGATATTAAAAAAGCTATAGATAAAGCTGATCGTAAAGCTGTTAGAAAAAAAAAGGAACTAGAAAAACAAAAAAAATTAGAAACGCCAAGTTAAATTAATAAATATAAATGAAAAAAAAATCTAATTGCCTTGTAGGGATTATAATGGGCAGCAAATCTGATTGGAAAGGTACTATGGAACATTGCAGTGATGCTTTAAAACAATTTGGTATCAAACATGAAGTAAAAGTAATATCCGCTCACAGAACACCCAATAGATTACATAAATTTCTTAGGGAAGCAGAAAAAAATAAAATGGAAGTAATAATTGCAGCAGCTGGAATGTCAGCACATTTAGCAGGTGTAACTGCTTCTTTAACAACTCTACCTGTGCTGGGAGTACCAACAGAAAGCAAATTAAAAGGTTTAGACAGCCTGCTTTCAACAGTTCAAATGCCAAGCGGAATACCAGTTGGAACTTTAGCTATAGGAAAAGCAGGGGCTATAAACTCAGCATTGTTAGCTACTTCCATTTTATCAGTGAGATACAAAAAAATTGAAAGTAAACTGAAGAAATTCAGGAGAAATTTTGAAAAAAAAGTGCCAAAAAAACCATTTTAATCTAGGTGGACAATCTTTTTGTTTAATGTTAATTAAAGCATCTTTAATTAGGAGGTAGTTATTAAAATAGAAGTAAAAGATAATAATGTTGATCAAGCTTTAAGGATTCTTAAAAGAAAACTTCAAAGAGAAGGTTTTTTTAAAATTTTAAAAATTAAAAGCAATTACGAAAAACCATCTGAAAGAAAAAAGAGAGAGAAATCTGAAAATATTAGAAGATCAAAAAAAATTCAAAGAATGAGAAACAATTTCTAATTAGAATTGCTAATCTATCAATTAAAATATAATATTTAAAAACAGATTTATCGCGGGGTGGAGCAGTCTGGTAGCTCGTCAGGCTCATAACCTGAAGGTCGTAGGTTCAAATCCTACCCCCGCAACCAAAATTTAAGCTTTCACCAATTCTTGCCGATACTATACCGTTAAGTTATTATTTATAATGTTATCAAAAATAAAAAAGTACATAACAGAAAATACTGGAATTCTAATTCGTCTTGACGATATAGCTGAAAACATGAACTGGGATTTAATGGAAAAATCAGAGTCATTGTTTGAAAAATACCAAATTAAACCTATTTTGGGAGTTATTCCCAATAACAAAGATAATGATTTACTCTCATATCCTAAGAAAGACAATTTTTGGGAACAGGTCAGAAAGTGGAAAGATAAAGGATGGGAAATTTCAATGCATGGTTCTACGCACGTGTATGACAAAAACACAAAGAATGATGATTATTTTGGTTATGGGGGAGACTCTGAATTTTGCGGACACTCACTAGAAATCCAAACTTTAAAAATAAAAGAAGGAATAAAAAAATTTAATGATGAGAAAATTGAAATAAGATCTTTTTTTGCTCCTAATCATACGTATGACAAAAATACATTTTACGCACTTAAAAATTCTGGAATAAATGAGATAATTGACGGATATGGCTTAATGCCTTATTCAGAAAATGACATTAAATTTATACCTCAATTATTTTACAAGTTAATTGCATTGCCTTTTGGCATTCAATCAACGCAGATTCATTTGAACTATTGGGCAGAAAAAGATTTTAATATTTTTAAAAAATTTATTGAAAAAAACTCAAATAAAATTATAACCTATCAAGAAGCACTAAATAAAATTAATAACAACTATAAACTTATTAATCCTTTTATAAAAAAAATACTTCAATTAAAACGTTTAATTAAAAAATAGATTTCATTTTTTAAGAGCCGGGAATACTGGATTGGTTTTTAGAAAAAGTCGCTGATATTCTTGTTTAATACATTTGTTAGCAATATACGAAATATTTTTTGATTCTACTATTTTTTTAGCTTCATCGTTTTGAATTCCATATTGAAGCCAAAATGCTTTTGCCCCTATCTTTATAACATCCTCAGCAATCATTGTTGCTTCTTTTGATGGACGAAATACATCAACTATATCTATTGGTATTTTAATATCGCTTAATTTTGAAACTATAGTTTCTCCATGTATTTTTTCACCAGCAGAAAATGGATTTACTGGTATAACTTTATAGCCAAATTCCTGCATATATTTCATTACAATGGTTGAAGGCCTTCGCCTTATATTTGTAGATACTTCTTTTTTAATTGAACTTACACCAACCATAGCAATCGTTTTGGATTCTTCGAGAGTTTTTTTAATTAATGCATCTTCAGCCATTTATTTATTTTTCCAATTTGGTTTTCTTTTTTCTAAAAAAGCTGAAATACCTTCTTCTGCATCAAGTTCCATAGCATTTTTAGTCATGACTTCACTTGTATATTTGTAAGCTTTGCTTATTGGCATTTCTAACTGTTTATAAAAAGCTTTTTTACCAATTTTAATTGTAAGATTTGATTTTGAAGCAATTTTTCTTGCTAGTTTTAAAACTTCTTCTTCTAATTCTGAAATAGGATAGTAATCATTTATTAATCCAATCTCCTTGGCATATTCTGCATTTATAGGATCACCAGTTAACAACATTTTCATTGTTTTCTTTCTGCTTACTTTTCTACTAACAGCCACCATAGGAGTGCTGCAAAATAATCCTATATTTACTCCGGGTGTAGCAAATATTGCGTCATCTGAACTAATTGCTAAATCACAACTTGCTACCAGTTGACATCCGGCTGCAAAAGCTGCTCCATGAACTTTAGCTATAACTGGCTTTCTACCTTCGATAATTTCCATCATTAACTTTGAACATGAATTAAATAATTTTTTATATTTGGGTTTATTTTTTAAAGAACGGATTTCTTTTAAATCATGTCCAGCGCTAAATCCTTTTCCTTCCCCTTCTATAATTATGACTTTAGTTTTATTATCATTATTCAAATTTTTAAAAATATCTATTAAAGAGCTAATATTCTTTGAAGATAATGCATTATAATTACTTGCATCATTTATTTTGATTCGTGCTATTTCTCCGTCTAAAAATGTTAAAATAATATTTGAATTTTCTTTCATAAATTAGACCTTCTCATTTTTTTATAAATAAGTCATCTATTTGATTATAGATAAATTAACAATAAAAACGTATAAGTATTTATACTAATGTTTGAAAAATTTGAAATTCTAATTATCATAATCATTATTTTAATAGCTTTTTATTTTGTAATTTCTTTGGGAGCTGGAAAAAGTAAAGATTCTAAAGCAGCGACAAAAATAGCCAGGTATTTATTCGGGGTTCGTGTCCTAATCGGAATTATTGCCATAGTTTCGCTAATTTTATGGTTATTCTTGTAAATATGAAATTTAGAACTGAATTTGATTCTTTAGGAAAGGTCAAAGTGCCATCAGATAAATATTGGGGAGCTTCAACTCAAAGATCTAATAAATACTTTGATATAGGAGATTTTTTAGTAAGGCCAATCGTTATTAAATCTATTGCTATGATTAAAAAAGCAGCTGCAATAGTAAATGCAAAAAATGGAGATTTGGATAAGAAAATAAGTAAAATTATTATTAAGGTAGCTAACGAAATTATAGCCGGAAAACATAAAGATCATTTTCCTCTTAAAGTTTGGCAAACGGGATCAGGAACTCAAACCAACATGAATGTTAATGAAGTAATTTCAAACAGAGCCATTCATTTGCTTGGTGGAAAAATAGGATCAAAAAAACCAGTTCATCCTAATGATCATGTTAATAAATCTCAGTCAACAAATGATGTGTTTCCTTCAGCAATGCATATTGCTATTGCGATTAAAGCTACCGGAAAATTGATACCTTCTTTAAAATTATTAAACAATGAATTAAAAAAAAAATCTAAGGAATTTAATAAAATTATTAAAGTTGGAAGAACACATCTTCAAGATGCCACGCCTATTACTCTTGGACAAGAATTTTCTGGGTACCATTCTCAGTTAACAAAATGCATAAAACGAATAGAGCATTCTTTAGAAGAAATATATTTTTTAGCACAAGGCGGAACAGCCGTAGGTACAGGTTTAAACACTAGAAAAGGTTTTGATAAAAAAATAGTTTTAGAATTAAAAAAAATGACAAAACTGCCCTTTAAAACTTCTGAAAATAAGTTTGCTGCATTGGCAGCTCACGATTCGATAGTTAATTTTTCAGGAACAATGAATACCACGGCTGTGTGTTTAATGAAAATTGCAAATGATATAAGATTTTTGGGATCGGGACCACGAGCCGGATATGGTGAACTTATTTTACCTGAAAATGAACCTGGATCGTCTATTATGCCTGGTAAAGTAAATCCCACTCAATGCGAAGCGGTAACAATGGTTTGTGTAAAAGTTATTGGAAATCACAATGGAATAACTATGGCAGGTTCACACGGACATTTTGAATTAAATGTGTTTAAACCATTAATCATTCACAACATCTTACAATCTATTCATATCATGTCTGACTCTTCAAAAAGTTTTGCAAATTATTGTGTAAAAGGACTTAAAGCAGACAAAAAGAAAATTAAAAAATATTTGGACAATTCTTTGATGTTAGTTACTGCTCTTTCTCCAAAAATTGGATATGACAATGCTGCAAAAATTGCAAAAAAAGCATATAAAAATGGGACAACCTTAAAAGAAGAAGCAATAAAATCTGGATTAATAAATAATAAAGATTACGATAAAGTTGTCGACCCCAAAAAGATGGTTAAACCTTATTAAATTAATTCTTATCATCTCTTGCAGATTTTAAAAAAACTTTAAATTTTTGAAAATTAAATAAGTCTTCAAAATCATTTCCGAGCATTAAATCGTTAAATTCTGACTCGATAAAGTTAATATCTTCTGTATTAAATTTTTCCTGACCTGAGATTTCATAGAAACTAGTTCTAATATTTTCTAAATCAAAATTACCTTGAACAAATAAATTAGATGAAATTTTTTCTTTGTTATATATTCCAAATTTGCTTAAAAATTTCTTTTTGTTATCTACAAATATATTGCTTTCAAATTTAAAATTAAGAGAATCTTCATTATTATCAATCTTGCCCAACAAATCAGCCGCTCCCAATTTCCCAAGATTAATTAAGAACTGTTCTATTTTTGTATTTCCATTATAAAATTTTATTCTTGACTCAAAAGATTTTACCAAATTATGTTTGGAATAAACTTTTTCAGTTGCGAAATTTAATTTTCCATTTATCTTTTTATTAATTTTAAAAAGCTCTTTCTGCTCTTTTTTATCTAAAGATAAAAAGTAATTGTATACCTTCGTAAAATTTATGCTATTTAAATTTAGATCTAAATTAAAATCAAAATAAGGTAGTAATATTAAATTTCCCGCTACCTTTCCATCTATAAATTTATTTCTTATATTTGATTTTAGAATTGTTATCTGATTGTCTTTATAATCAAAAATTCCAGAAATTTTATTATTATCTTTTTTTATTAAAAATCTTCCATTTTTTATATTTTTTTTTAAATCTAAAAAACTAATCTTAGTGTAAAAATTCGATTCTTTCATTTTTAGTTCTATCTTTGTTGTTGGCTTGTTATCATCAATTTCATTACTAAAATTAATATTAATATTATCATTTAAAAACTTTCCTTCTAAATTGACCTCAGAATAATTTTTTAATAATTTTACATTTAAATTTGCTTTAGTAATTGTGGCTATATAATTTTTACTATCATGCAACACAATTTTTCCTTTTGTAAAAACTATGGGAATTAAACTAATTTTTTTTTCAAAGATACTATTATAATTCTTTAATTTTTTTAAATTTATATTGCTCTCAAAATCATTAATAATAATTTTTTTAACTTTATGTTTTTCTTTAGCTAATAAATTTTTTATTGATAGCTTTAATGATGTGTCATTTGCTGTGAGTAAATTTAGGTTACCAGAAGTTATATTTATCTTTAAATCTTTTATTTTTAATCTTGGTGTTGGAAATAAGTTA
>CABYJR010000006.1 GCA_902519445.1 uncultured Pelagibacteraceae bacterium | reverse complement strand
TCATTCTTTCATCAGTAATTGACATGCCGGCCATGATTGCATCATATTTTTTCATAAGAAGACCGGGTATCATTCCATCCCAATCTTGCTCGACTATCGTACAATCAGCTTTCATATAAATACAAAGAAAGTTTGCTAACTCAACTTCAAACCCAATTAATTTTCCTGATTCATCTTTTGCATTCCAAGGTGGGTAAGCACCTTCTGTTCCTATTCTTATACTGTCTGCTTGCGCGCTAGAAAAAAAAATTGCTAAAGCAGCTATAGAAGATAGGAAAAATTTAAATATATTTTTCATATTCCCCCTTTATAAATAAATAATTATAATAGTAGGGTTAAAAAAAAGAATATTCCAGAAAAATTAATACGTGAAATAGTTGAATTATTTAAGAATTCATTATGGAAGATGCGAAATTCCAACGACAATCGAAGCTAGGTACTACTACCTCGTCTAATTTAGCATTACCAAAATTATGAGATAGAACTTTTAACCAATTATTAACCTGTCTAGGTTTTTTTGATAAAGTTCCTACTTGAGCCGTTATTACACCTCCAGGCTTAAGAATTCTTTTCAGTCCCTTCATATTTTTTGCAGCTAAATCTATACAGAATTGATCATCATTAAGATCTACGAAAATTTTATCATACTTAGAATCTTTAACTTTTTTAATACTTTCAAAAGCATCTCCCCAATATGTTTTTACATTATTATTTGCTTTTACATCTCCACATATTTTTGTAAGGTGTTTTTGACAAACTTTTACTACTTCCGGATCTAGTTCATACCAATCAATTAAATCAAAACCTTTTGATAAAAGTTCTCTAGCTACTCCACCGTCACCACCACCGATTATTGCCGCGCTAGAATTATCTTTTGATAAGCTCAGTGCTGAATTAACAAATTGTCCACTATATTTTTTTTCATCTTTTTCAGCTACCTGCAATTCACTATCTATGAATAAAGCGTTACCAAATTCTTCAAGTTTCATTATTTCTATATGCTGTCCGACTTTTGATACAAAATTTTCTAATACATCATTAACAATATAATATTTTTGGTGGCCCGGTGTACTATATATATCTTCATACATACCTTTATTACTTCTATCAAAACTTCTGACTACAGCTCTTTCATGTTTAATTTCTCCTTTTAATATGTCTAAAGCTGCTGTTGGAGATATTTTTCCACATGTAAAGAAGTCAAAACTAATTACACCTCTTTCTGGAAACGTATGAAAGCTCATATGACTTTCAGCTAAAAGAGCAACGCAAGTATAGCCTTGGGGTTTAAATACCTTCTCAGAGATATTCAATACCTCAATTCTAGCCTTTTTCGCTATTTTATATATAACTTTATTGTAAAAATCAGGTGAGTAATCCCGTTTTACTCCTAAAAAATCTATTGTTACGTGTTCTCCAACTTTTTTCATTTTTTTTACGACTCTTTATATTTTTTTTAACTTGTTATTTTATTTTTTACAACTAAAAATTAGTTATAAATAAGTAAAAATTAGTTGTGAATAAGTCTATGGAGTTTAATTTTGAAAAATAATTGGTCAAAAAAAATTGCAAAAGAATATATAAAAAAGTACAAAAAGCTTGGTTTTTCTAGTGATTTAGCACTTCGAGTCTACACAACAAGGCTTCTTGGAAGAAATAAAGAATTAGTTTTACATGGAGGAGGAAATACTTCCGTCAAAACTGTAATTAAAGATATAGATGGAAGAAAATATAAAGTCTTATGCGTAAAGGGTAGCGGATGGGATATGGCTGACATAG
The DNA here is from genome assembly GCA_902519445.1 of uncultured Pelagibacteraceae bacterium. GTDB lineage: Bacteria > Pseudomonadota > Alphaproteobacteria > Pelagibacterales > Pelagibacteraceae > AG-414-E02. The sequence goes on along the minus strand of CABYJR010000006.1, from coordinate 32,071 downwards.
AGCCTGCCGGACTTCCTGCAGTTAAATTAGAACCCTTATTAGCATTAAAAAATAAAAAATACTTATCAGATGAAGATATGGTTGCTTATCAAAAAAGAAATCTTATAGATATAAAATCTCCAAATCCATCTGTTGAAACATTTCTTCATGCTTTTTTACCTTTTAAATATGTTGACCATACGCATGCTGACGCCATTCTAAATATAACTAACAGACCGGGAGGATTAAATTTCTGCAAAAAAATATTTGGAGATAAGGTTAGCATTGTTCCTTATGTTATGCCTGGATTTATGCTATCAAAGAAAATACACGAAATTTATTCAAAAAATCCAAATATAAACTGTTTAATATTAATGAATCATGGAATCTTTACTTTTGCAAATGATTGTAAGGAAGCTTACGATTTAATGATAAAATATGTAACAAAAGCTGAAAAAGCAGTTAAAAAATTAAAAAGCAAAAAAATCAAACAGATAGAAAAATTTTCAACAAAATTTAATCACCACGAAATTGCACCAATAATAAGAGGCCTTTTATCTGAAAACAAAGATCAAAAATTTGTAATTAATTATAGATTAAATCGTCATCTAAAATATTTTATGAATGGAAAAAATGTAAGGACATATTCGTCAAAAGGAACCGCTACTCCAGATCATGTAATTAGAGTAAAACCTTTTCCATTAATTATTACTCCAAAAAAAAATTCAACTATTGAAGAATTTAAAAAAACAGCAAAAAAATCTTTTGAAAATTATAGAAAAAAATATATCCAATACTTCAATATAAATCATAAAAAAGTTAAGGAAAAAAAGGTAATGTTAGACACTTCTCCGAGAGTAGTCTTGGTGCAAAACATTGGTATGTTCAGTGTTGGTAAGGATTTAGGTGCCGCTAGAATAGCTGGAGATTTAACTGAAACAAATGCAAAAGTGATCTCCTCTGTCGAAGAAACTTCCACCTATAAATTTATTCCAGAAAAAGATCTTTTTGATGTTGAGTACTGGTCTTTAGAACAAGCAAAAATCAAAAAGAAGAAAAAACTTCTTGAGGGTAATGTGGTTGTCATTACTGGAAGTACAGGAACAATTGGATTTGAAACTTATAAAATATTTAAAAATTATGGAGCTGAAGTTGTGTTACTTGATAATAATTCTGAACGTTTAAAACAAGTTCAATCAAAAATTAAAGATCTTTGTATTCATTGTGATGTAACTAGTAAAAAAAGCGTAATGAAAGCTTTTAAACAAATCTGTGAAAAATTTGGAGGAATTGATATTTTAATTTCAAACGCTGGTACAGCTCCTGGTGGCGCTATAGGGGAAGTAAGCGACGATGTTTTAAGAAAAAGTTTTGAAATAAATTTCTTTGGTCATCAAAATTGTGCTTCAGAAGCAATTAAAATAATGAAAAAACAAAATATTAATGGTTGTCTACTTTTCAATATTTCAAAACAATCTGTAAATCCTGGAAAAAATTTTGGACCGTATGGCTTACCTAAATCTGCTTTGTTAAGTTTATGTAAACAGTATGCTGTAGATTATGGTTCTTACGGCATTAGATCTAACGGAGTTAATGCTGATAGAATACGAAGTGGTTTAATGACAGATAAAATGATTAAGACTAGAGCCAAAGCAAGATCAGTTACTACTAACGATTATATGAAAGGAAATTTGTTATTAAATGAAGTAAAAGCAGAAGATGTTGCTAAAGCTTTTTTTCACTTAGCCGTTTCCAAAAAAACTACAGGAGCAGTTCTAACAGTTGATGGTGGAAACATAGCAGCTTCGTTAAGATAACCTAATAATCTTCCTTTTGTTTCCTAACTTGTTCGTCGCAATATTTTTTCGCTTTCTCTAGATCAAATGTTTCTGATGTTCTTTTTTGAGCTACAATACATGCGTTAATAGATTTTTCTAAATTATATTCAGTAAAATTTGTTTTAAGAAAATAAATAAGAATTATTGCAAAAAAAATAAGAATTATAAGTTTAAAGGTTTTTTTCATTTAAATAATCCTTTCAATCCTTTTTCTGATGCTTCGCAGACACCTTTTTCCGTTATTAAACCTGTAACATATTTAGCAGGTGTTACATCAAAAGCTAAATTCATTGCTTTACTTTTCTGCGGATAAATTAATATTTTTTGAAGCTTCTTATCTTTATCTAATCCTTCAACGTGGGTTAGTTCCTCCGAGTTTCTTTCTTCAATTGGGATATCTTTAAAATCCTTTATATTCCAATCTATCGTAGAGCTTGGTAGTGCTACATAAAATGGAACACTATTATCTTTAGCTGCTAATGCTTTTAAATAAGTACCAATTTTATTACAAACATCTCCTGTAGATAGAGTTCTATCAGTTCCTACAATGCACATATCCACTTCACCTCTTTGCATTAATATTCCACCTGTATTATCTGCAATGATTGTATTAGGAATTTTTTCTTCATTCAGTTCGTATGAAGTTAAATTAGCTCCTTGATTTCTTGGTCTTGTCTCATCTACCCAAACATGAACCGGAATTCCTTTTTTATGTGCATGATAAATTGGAGATGTAGCTGTTCCCCAATTTATTGTTGCAAGCCAGCCAGCATTACAATGCGTTAAAATATTTACTTTGTCTTTCTTCTTTTTATAAATTTCTTCAATAATTTTTAATCCATTTAATCCAATATTTTCACAAAATTTAACATCTTCTTCACAAATTGCTTTGGCTTCATCTAAAGCTACTTTTAATAATTCGTTATTATTAACCCCCGATAATTTTTTCATCATTCGATCTACGGCCCACTTTAAATTAATCGCTGTAGGTCTTGATTGAATTAACTCTTCTGAACTTTTCTTAATGAAATTAGGATCATTTTTTTCCATAATAGCTAAAACAATACCGTAAGCAGCAGTTCCACCTATTAATGGAGCGCCCCTAACCTCCATAACTTTGATAGCATTAATCGCATCTTTAACTTTTTTAAGATCTTTAATTATAAATTGGTGAGGTAGTTTTGTTTGATCAATAATTTTTACTGCCTGATTTTTTTCATCAAACCAAATTGTACGATATTCTTTTCCTTCTATTTTCATTGTTTACTATACCTGCTAAATTTTGGAATATTGTTATCTAAAGAATAATATTGAAGTCTATTTTTTGTAAAAATATTTCTATTTGTTTTAAGCTTTAATGATTTATCAAATAAACCTGCGGAAATACTTATTATATTTGAATTATTCATTTTGAATAAGATGCTGGAGCCGCATTTTTTACAAAAACCTCTTTGAGCTTTTTTTGATGATTTAAACCACTTTAATGTTCTTTTAGTTATAAATTTTACATTTATGTCTTTTAAAGCAGTGTACGCTGCAAAATTGCCATGTGTTTTCATGCATTGAATACAATGACAGTTAGATACTTGTCGATGATAACCTTTTGTTTTAAACTTTACACCTCCACACAAACAACTTCCTTTTGAGGTTAATTTTTTTTTCATTTTAACAATACTCTGCCCGCTACAGTCTTTAATTTTTTAATTGTTTTTTTTGTTCTTTTTTCTGGAGCTGTAATAATTGCCACATCTAAACAATTATTAGTGGGGTCTTTGGGATCTATATGTGTTTCAAAATTTTCTATTATATTTTTAACCATATTTTTTGCTTTAGCAGCATTACCTAGTAAAACTTTAATTACTGTTTGGACGTCAACGTTTTCATGGTCTGGATGCCAACAATCATAATCAGTTACCATTGATACTGATGCATATCTAATCTCTGCTTCTCTTGCTAACTTAGCTTCAGGCATATTTGTCATTCCAATAACATCAGCTTTCCATGATCTATATAAATTGGATTCCGCTAATGTTGAAAATTGAGGCCCCTCCATAACAACATAGGTCCCTCCTCTTTGATATTCAATTTTTTCTTTCTTTATTGCTTCTTCACAAGCATTCATTAAACCATTTGAAGTTGGGTGAGCCATAGAAACATGAGCAACAATATCTTCATCAAAAAAAGTTTTTTTTCTAGCAAAGGTTCTATCAATAAATTGATCAACTATTACAAATTTTCCTGGTGGTAAATCTTCTTTTAAAGAGCCGACCGCAGATACTGAAATAATATCGGTAACCCCTAATTGTTTTAAAGCATCTATGTTAGCTCTAAAGTTTATGTTTGATGGTGAAATTTTATGACCTCTTGCGTGACGTGGCAAAAAACAAACTTCTTTTCCTTTATATTTTAAATTTAGTATTTGATCAGAAGGTTTTCCCCATGGAGTTGATATGGATTTCCATTTTGGATTTTGCATCCCCTCTATATCATAAAGTCCACTCCCCCCTATAATTGCTAGTTTGTTTTTTGTCATAATTTATTATAATTAATATGATCTTTTTTATTAACTTTGAAGTAAAAAATGGATTTAAAAAAATACATACGCTCAATTCAAGATTATCCTAAAAAAGGGATTTTATTTAGAGATATTACAACTTTAATTAAAGATAAAAATGCATTCAAAGATTGTATAGATCAAATGTCTGCAATGTTAAAGAAACTAAATTATAATAAAATAGCAGCAATTGAATCAAGAGGATTTATATTTGCTTCTCCTCTTTCTTATAATTTAAATAAATCCCACATCCTTTTAAGAAAAAAAAATAAACTGCCGGCAGAAAGATATTCGGTTGACTTTGAGCTTGAATATGGAAAAGCTACTTTGGAAATTCACAAAGACTCTATCAATCCAAAAGAAAAAGTAATTATAATTGATGATTTAATTGCAACAGGAGGAACTGCAGAAGCTGCTGCTAAACTTATAGAGAAATCTGGGGGTGAAGTTGCTGGATTTGTTTTTGTAATAAATTTATTTGATTTAGGAGGAAAAAATTTATTGGAAAAAAAAGGTTATAAGTGTTTTAGTTTGCTTGATTTTCCTGGACACTAATTATCAAGATTTGGTCTATACCAAGAAGTTTTACCCAAAAAAGCATTATAAAATCCAGAAGCCCTATTAAAATATATCTTCTTTTTCTGTTTATTATTAATCAAAAGATAAAATAAAAATTTAACTAATGATGAGCAATATCTTGGAAAACCTTCTAAAAAGGCTTTCAAAAAACCATAATGTTTTTTATTAAAATAATATTTTGACCAAATCCAATGCCAATTTCTTGAATATTCTATTTCATCAGCATATTTATTATCTACTGCTTTGGCTGCCAAATGATTAATTTTAGATTTTGGAACAACATATATTAAATCTCCCTTATCTCTACTTCTTTTACACAAATCGTTATTTTCTAGATACATAAAAAAGTTTTCATCAAAATAACCAATTTCTTTAAATTTTTTTTTATTAATTAACATCGAGAAACCATCTATAAAGTCTACCTCAAAAGGAAAGTCTTCAAAATTTTTATTTGTTATTTTTTTATTTAAAAATCCATAATTATTAAAATTTTTTTCTAATGGCGCTAACATGGAAAAATTATTTAAATTCTGTGAGGCCATAAAAAGTTCTTCTATTGTGTTTTCTTCTAACAAAACATCAGGATTTAATAAAAGCACATAATCAGTATCGGCGGCCTTTAGACCAATATTATTACCTGAACCCATTCCAAGGTTAGATTTTGCAAGAATACATTTTAGGTTATTATATTTTTTTTCTAGATCTTCTTTTAATTTTTTGTTATGCGAATGTTCTACAACTATTATTGGAATATTTTGATTTAATGACTTTATACATTGATGAATTACTTTTTCACTTTTTAAAGTTACTATTACAATCGATAAATTTTGCCTAGATATTGACATACTATAATGAATACTGAATTCCTTGATTATAAACTATACTAACTATTTTTAATAATATAAAAAGCCAAATATGAAAAAAATTGTAGTGACTGGTGGTTCTGGATTTATTGGGAGCAATCTTGTTAAATTTTTACTTAAAAAAAAATACTTTGTAATCAATATTGACTGCCTCAAATATTCAGCAAACCCATATAATACTAAAAATCTAAATAAAAACAAAAATTATGCCTTTTTTAAGTTAGACATTAATAATAAAAATAGAATTTTAAAAATTTTAAAAAAATATAAACCAGAAGGTATATTTAATTTAGCAGCAGAAACCCACGTTGATAGATCTATAGACAGCCCATATAATTTTATTCATAGCAATATTTTAGGAACCTATAATTTGCTAGAAACTATTAGGAAATATAAAAAAAAAATAAAACTTATCCATATTTCTACTGATGAAGTTTATGGAGATGTTTTAAAAGGCAGGTCAGATGAAGAATATCCTTATAAGCCAAGTTCTCCTTATTCTTCATCTAAAGCAAGTTCAGATCATTTAGTGCAAGCTTATGTAAGAACTTACAAAATTCCCGCTATAATTTCTAATTGCTGTAATAATTATGGACCTAACCAATTTCCAGAAAAATTGATACCAAAACTAATTTTTAATATTATAAATAACAAACCTTTGCCAATTTATGGCAAAGGAAAAAACTCTAGAGAATGGATGCATGTTCAAGATCATTGTGAAGCTCTTTTTATGATATACAAAAAAGGAAATGTTGGCGAAAATTATAATATTGGATCAGGTGTGAATTTAAAAAACATAGATATTGCAAAAAAATTATTAAATATAGCAAAAATTAAATACTCAAGAGTTAGTCAAAAAGTTAAAATAAAATTTATAAAAGATAGACCTGGTCATGATTTTAGATACGCACTAAATAATAATAAAATTCACAAAAAACTAGGTTGGAAAACAAAAATATCTTTACAAGCTGGGTTATTACAAACATTTAATTGGTATATAAATAATAAAAATTTTTTTAAAAGCGTTTCTAAAAAACTTTATACAAAGAGACTTGGCTTAAAAGTATGATAAAAAAAGGAATTATTTTAGCTGGCGGAACTGGTTCAAGAATGAGTCCTATTACCAAAGCTGTAAATAAACAATTGCTTCCAATTTATGATAAGCCTTTAATATTTTATCCTTTGTCAGTCTTAATGTTGGCTGGAATAAGAGATATATTAATTATAGTAAATAAAGGACAATTAAATCAATTTAAAAAGATTTTACCTAATGGAAATAATCTTGGTATAAAAATTTCTTATGCAGAACAAAAAACTCCCAGGGGATTACCAGATGCGTTTCTGGTTGGCAAAAAATTTATAGGAAAAGAAAACGTAGCATTGATTTTAGGAGATAACTTCTTCTACGGCCAAAGTTTAACAAAAAGATTACAACAATGTGTAAAACTTAAAACTGGAGCAAGTGTATTTTTACATCCAGTAAAAAATCCTTCTCTTTACGGTATAGCAAGTATAAATAAAAAAAATAAAATTATTAAGATAATAGAAAAACCAAAAAAACATTTTTCAAATCTTGCTGTTACTGGCTTATATTTTTTTGATAATAAAGTAATTAGTTATAGCGAAAATCTCAAACCCTCAAAAAGAAAAGAAATTGAAATAGTAGATCTGTTAAACAAATATAAAAATAAAAATAAATTATCAGCAAATTTCATAAGCAGAGGTGGGGCTTGGCTAGATACAGGTTCTATTGAAGATTTTTATAATACTTCATCATTTGTTTCCGCCTTGGAAAATAGACAAGGTCTTAAAATTTCCTGCTTGGAAGAAATAGCACTTAATAATAAATGGATAGGAAAGAAAAACATTGTAAATGCTATAAAATTTTATGGTAAATGCAATTACTCTCAATATTTATCAACTTTGCTAAAAATATAAGCAAAAAAAATGTTATTTAAAAAAAAAATAGTTGTCACTGGTGGAACTGGCAGGTTTGCTCAAAGTTTAAAAAAGATTAAATCTAAATATAAATTTATTTACCCTAAGAGAAAATCACTTGATATTACAAAAGTAAAATCAATTAAAAACTTTTTAAAAAAACAAAAACCTGAATCTGTTTTACATCTTGCGGGTCTATCTAGGCCTATGTCCATACACGATAAAAATATAAAGAAAAGTATAGACTTAAATATAATAGGCACAGCTAATTTAGTTAAAGTTTGTTCAGATTTAAGAATAAAATTAATATATTTTTCAACAAGTTATGTTTATCCAGGTAGAAAAGGCAATTATAGAGAAAATGATGCTGTTTTACCTTGGAATAATTATGCATGGTCAAAATTAGGAGGAGAGTCTGCTGTCCAAATGTACAAAAATTCTTTAATTTTAAGAGTATGTATGACAGAGAAACCGTTTCTACATAAAAAAGCTTTTGCAAATGTTAAATTAAATTTTATCTTTCATGATGAATTGTCAAAAATTTTAATCAAACTTCTTAATAAAAAAGGAGTAATTAATTTAGGGGGGCCTACGAAAACTGTTTACAGTTTTGCAAAAAAATATAATAAAAAAGTAAGAAAAATATATGTTAAAAAGAATTCTATTTATAATTTTCCTTTAAAACCATTTATGAATTTGTCAAAACTCAAAAAAATAATAAATTAATGAAAAAAATAAAAATTTTACTATTATATCCACCAGAACAATCTTGGCCCAAAACTATGGTCAAACCAAATGGTTCGTTAGCCTATCCTTATCTAGCAGGTGCATTAAGAGATATAAACGTTGAGTCATATGTTTATGATGCCTGCGTTGGAAATGATAATGATAATATTGATAATTTTTTTTATAAAAATTCCACACTTCCAAGCGGAATGATTAGAACAGGTGTAAGTGATGATAGAATATTAGAAATTGCCAGTAATTATGATGCTATTGGAATTACATCTATTTTTTCCCAGCAAGAAACGCAGGTACTACATTGCGCAAACATCATAAAAAAAAAATTTCCTAATAAATTATTATTTTCTGGCGGTGTTAATGCTAAATCTAGGTCTTCGATTTTTTTTTCGGCTGGTTTTGATATAATTTTTACTTCTGAATCAGAAACTTCTATACAGCAAGTTGCTAAAATCATGCAAAAAAATAGTAATGACTTTAGTTCAGTTGGAAAAATATATTTTAAAAATAAAGATGGAAAAATTATAGATAATTCTCATTTTGGTGAAATTTTAATGAATTTAGACAAATTACCAATTCCAGCTTGGGAGTTATTACCTAATGAAAGATATTGGAAAATTGGAAGACCACATGGAGGAAAAGCAAAACGTGGTGAAGAGTTAAGATATGCTTCTATGATGACTTCTAGAGGTTGTCCTTTTTCATGTTCCTACTGTCACATAGCTGAAGAGGTGGAAGGATCTAAATCAGGTGCTATCGGAAAATTTAGATTTAAATCTGATGATAGAGTTATAGAGGAATTAACAATATTAAAAAATAAAATTGGAGCAAAACAAGTTTTTATTGAGGATGATTCAATATTTGGAATGAAAAGAAGAGCAATTCGACTTTTAAAACGTATTGTTGGTTTTGGTTTAGATTTAATGGATGTGAATGGTATTAACATGATACACCTGGTAAAAAAAAGCAAAAAAACTGGATGGATGATTCCAGATGAAGAAGTTATTGAATTATTAGCTGAGGTGGGATTTAAAGAGATAGTTCTACCTTTTGAATCGGCTAACCTAAGAATAATAAAAAAATGGTGCTCCAATAAACTTGCATTGGATAGATTTGATCCAGGTGAATTAATTAAAACCATTAAAAAACACAAGATGTATGTAGGTACAAATTATATGTTAGGTTTTCCAGACGAAACTAGGAAAGAAGTGGAAGAAACAGTAAAATTTGCAAAAAAGATGCAGGGATATGGCCTGGATCATTCAAATTTTTATCTAGTAATGCCGGTGCCTGGAACTCCTATATTCGATTATTGCATTAAAAATAAACACCTGCCCATGGATTATAATCCAGATAGATTCCAATGGACAAAGGCAAATTTAAAAAATACAGAAATAGGCCCTCAAGAATTAGAAGCAATAAGAGATTATGCTTGGGAAACATGCAACAAAAAAGAATTTAAAGATTTAAGAAAAAGTTGGATTGTAGATAATTAATCTAACATTTATTAAAATTGTGATTAAAAAATTTTTACAAAAAATATTCAAAAAAATTTCTTATGGAATTTTTTTAAAAGTATATGGAAAAATTGAGGATATTATTGAATGCGAGAAGGATGATAGAATTAAAGTAAATACTATTAATGAACAAGAAAGTTTAAAATACAAAATTTATAAAATCACTAATAGCAGACTTTATACAGATCGAGTTCAAGACGCCGCAGTCATAATTGATGATAAAATAGTAGAGGGTCCATCTTTTCAATTTAGATATATTAAAGATACAAATTTTATAAATAATTCTAAATCAAAAAATAATATTGTATTAAAAAAAGGTACACCAAGAAAATTAAAAAAATTAAAAGGTACTGTTTTATCTTTATTAACTGGAGGTGCGGGAAATACCAATTATTGGCATTGGCTTTTTGATGTTTTGCCCAGAGTAGGATTATTTAGTAAAGTATATAATTTAAACGAAGTAGATTACTTTTTAGTGCCTGATCTTATAAAAAGATTTCAATACGAAACTTTGAATTCATTAAAAATACCAACTAACAAAATATTATCTAGCGAAAGATACAGGCATATTAAAGCTGAAAAGTTAATAGTCACGGATCACCCTGTTGTTACTACTGGTAATGCTACAAATGACATACTGAACATTCCCATTTGGATTACAAAATGGTTACAGGAAAAATTTATAACAAAAGATAAAAAAATTAGGAGTAGAATTTATATAGATAGAACTGATGACAAACTACGATCTATTAGCAACGAAGAGGAAATAAAAAAATATTTATCAAGTAAAAATTTTGTCATTATTAAACCACACGAAATAAGCTTTTTAGATCAAGTTAATTATTTTTATAGCGCTGATTATGTTGTCGGTCTCCATGGAGCTGCTTTTGCAAATATTGCTTTTTGTAACTCTAGTACAAAAATAATTGAGCTAAAAGGATTGCATGCTGGAGTAGCAATTGAAAATCTTGCAAAGAAAAATGATTTAAATTATTATTCGATAGCTTGTAAAGCAAAAGAATTATCAAAATATCAGGGTCCTAATCAACAAGGACAAATTGAAGTGCCAATTAATAATCTAGCTAAAATATTAGAAGAATAAATTTATGAAAAATGTAAAAATATTTTGTTTAAGTTTAGAACCTTCTCATTATGAATTTATTAAAAACCTAGGTTATACCCCAGTTGGTTTAGGAGAAAAAAATTTTAACAATAATTGGTTTACTGATAAATCTGGGTCAAATATTTCACAAAAAAATAAATATTATGGAGAATATACTTTTCACTATTGGTTATGGAAAAATTATTTAGACTCAAGTTTAGATGATACAAATAGTTGGATTGGTTTTTGCCAATACAGAAAATTTTGGAGCACAAGAAACGATAAGCTGTTACCAAATAACATCGATGAAATTAAATCTTTGGTTTTAAAAGAAATACCTCAATCATATAATAACTACGATGTAATTTTAGGTGAGCCCTTTTTTATAAATAATTTCAAGATAATGAAGTTTTTAAAGCATGGTTTTAAACTTATATTAAAAAATCCATCTTATTTATTTAATGAAAATAAAAGAAACATTAAATTCCATTTTGACCTAATGCACGGATATGAAAATTTAGATAAAGCAATAGAACTTTTGGAACCAGAAGATAGAAAAGATTTTAGCGAATTTGTAAATGCAAAAACTTATTTTAATCCACAAAACATGTTTATCTGTAAATCAAAAACAATATTAAAAAATTATTATTCAACAATTTTTCCATGGCTTGAACGTTGTGAAAAATTATTTGGCTTTAAAAATTTAAAGACTTTTGGACAAATTAGAATTTATACTTTTTTAGCTGAAAGATTCATGTCTTACTGGTTTCAAAAAAATACAAGAACTAAAACAATGCCAATAGTATTTTATGACATTAGAAAAGATATTAAATAATTATTGTTGGTAGCGGGGGGCGGAGTCGAACCGCCGACCCCAGGCTTATGAGTCCTGTGCTCTAACCAACTGAGCTACCCCGCCATGTTGTCCTTATTTATGTCGCATAACGCGACCATAATCTCAAGTCTCTTTTTATCCTATCATGGATTCTGCGTCCAGTTTTTTTAATATCACAAAGCATAGCAAAAACTGATTCGATAAGTATGATCTCGTAAAATTCTATGATACTGACTCTCTATAAATTTTTTGCTAATATTTAATGTAATTAAAAAAAGATGCTTTACTCAAAATATTTAAAAAAAAGATATTACAGAATAATTGAATCTCTAATTAAAAAAATTTTAATATATAAAAATAATACAAAAAACATTACTCTTCTAAAAGCAATTCGTAGTGCCATTTATTACACAACCGGAAAAAATGAAATATTATTTTCGAATAATAAAGATATTAAATATCTTTTAGGTAGTAGAGACTGGATTTCATTAAAACTTTTTATCGACAAAAATTTTGACTATTCAATTTTAAAAAAAGCAATAAAATTGGTTGGAAGAAATCATTCTAAATCAACACTTGTTAATATTGGAGCTCATATAGGCTCAACATGTATTCCAGCAATTAAAGAAAATAAGTTTAAAAATTCAATTGTTTTTGAACCAACAAAGAAAACTTTTAAACTTCTTCAATCAAATATTTTTTTAAATGGAGTCGATGATAAAATTAAAGCTTATAATCTAGCAATTAGTAATAAAAAAACAAATTTACATCTTGCAATAAAAAAAGGCAATATTGGTGGAAATTATATCTCAACAAATAAAAAAAAGAATACTGAAATGGTCAAAAGTGATATATTAGATAATTATACTTATAATCTTAATAAAAATAATACTTTAATTTTTATGGATGTTGAGGGACATGAACCTAACATCTTTTTAGGGGCGAGAAAGACAATAAAAAAAAAAATACCTATTGTGTTTGAATTTTATCCATCATTATTAAATAAAAATTGGATTAAGAAATTTGATATAGTATTTAAAAACTATAAATTTTTTTACGATCTACGTGATAATAGTAAAAAACAAAAATTTAATAAGAAAAATCTCATTGCATTAATAGATAAAGTAAATTTAATTGAAGGAAAACATACTGATTTACTGATTGTTTAATTAACGAAATTTATCAAACTTTACTTTGTATACGCCGTCTCTATCAGCAGTAATATAAAAATAATTTTCATTACTTATAAATAAATCTCCAGATTCTTTAACTCCAAAATGTCTTAACCTTTTCCCTATAAAAATTTTTTCAACACTTAAAACTTTATTATTTTCTTTATCTAATAAAAAAATTAAAATTGATTGCCCGGCTAAACTTAAACCCATTAAGCAATTATTGTTTTTATAATAATCAGATAAATTTTTGGGGCATTTGCTAAGGGATGATGGGGCTATAGCTGGATTAAAAAAATAAATTGGTGCTTGAAAATTTGACTGTGTATGATCTGTAGAATAACTTTTTCCATAATTATATTTAGTTCCATAAGATGCCATTGGCCAACCATAATTTTTACCTTTAAGAATTTTGTTTAATTCATCTCCTCCTTGAGGCCCATGTTCAAGAGAAAATATATCCCCTTCTAATAAAGCAAGACCTTGCGGATTTCTATGTCCTATTGAAAAAAAATTATATTTAATATTTGCATCGTCTTTGCTTGAAAGAGAATTAATTTCTATATTTAGTATTTTTCCAAAAATTGAATCTTTATTTTGAGCCAATTCTGATATTACTTGTGAACTATTTTCAGGCGCACCAATAGATAATAATAAATTGTCTTCTAAAATCAAATATGCTGAGCCTAATCCAGCAAAATCAATTTTACCAGAATCTGGCAAACATTCACTTTTTAGTATCTCTTTTTTATTTTTTAAACTAATTAGGGAAGCGTATTTACAATCATCTTTTTTAGAAGAAATTAATGCAAAATATTCATCATTTACAAAAATAACACTTTTGACTCCGCCCTGAAGTGATGATGGATAAAATGAATCTATATTTTTATCATAATAAGATGAAGGAAGATTTATTTTAACTTTATTATTTTCAAGAATTAAAAATCCATCCTGAGTAAAAAATTTAAATTTTTCTTCACCATTTGTATTTTTTGAAATAAAAAGTGAAGCTGATTGATCTGGTAATGTCTTAACTTTTAATAATTTTAAAGAAAATGAATTAGCTTTAATTTCTGCCTCTATATGAAATTCCTTTTCTTCACTATCGGTATCAATTTCTTCTATTTTTTCTTCATCTATCTCAAAGGTTTTTTCTTCAGCTTTAAATATTGATTTAGTAGATTCAATTAATTCTGGGTTTTCATATCCAACAAATATACTAATTAATATAATAAGAAATAACGCTATAGACTTAATAATACTTTTTTTCATTTCTTTTATTTCTTTTTGAGGCTAAAAGTTTATTATTAATATCATCATAAAAACAAAATGTCTAATCTTAAACAAATTTATACTTGGTTGAAGAATCAAAAAAAAAGACAGAAAATTATTATAAAAGAAAAAAAAATTTCTGAATTAATTTCATGGAAATACAAGCCAGAAAAAATATATCACGATAGTAAAAAATTTTTTAGCATAATAGGATTAAGAGTAATATCCAATTTCTACAAACGATACACTTGGGATCAGCCTATAATTTATCAAAAGGATAATGGAATTTTAGGAATTATTAGAAGAAATAAAAATGCCGAACCTGAGTATCTAATGAGAGCCAATGTGGAGCCAGGTAATATAAATAAACTGCAAATTTCACCTACCGTACAAGCTACAAAGAGTAATTACACGAGAGTACATGGAGGAAAAAAAATAAAACACCTTAATTTTTTTTTAAATAAAACTAAATGGCTAGTCTATTCAAAGCAAACCGAACAAGGTTTTATATACCGTTTAAAAAAAAATACGAATATTTTATTAAACATTAACAAAAATATTAAATTTTCTGAAAATTATAAATGGATTAAAAAAAGACACCTAATCTCTATGATTAGAAAAAGAAATATTCTTAATATGGATACTTTATCAGTTTTTTCTTGCTCCATAAAAAAAAACATCTTTGACATGCCTATAAATTCTATAAAACAAATTAATAATTGGTTAACTCATATGAATAAAAAATATTACATAAAAGTTAACAAAATAAAATTAAGTCATATGAAAAATTGGGTTTTAACTAATAAAAATATATTTCATAAAAACAAATCCTATTTTTCTATCATCGGTGTTAAAGTATCGGCCAAATCACGAGAAGTTAACTATTGGAACCAACCTCTAATAAAAAATAGTAGCCTGCACTTCGCTGGATTTTTAGTTAAAAAAATTAATTCTACAACACATTATTTAGTCAAATTTATTGTCGAACCTGGTTATAAATCTGGAAGTCTTACGTGTACTGTAAAAACCTCAAATGTAGAAAATTATAAAAAAAATAATAATTTATCAGCCAAAAGTAAATTTATTTTGAAAACATTTTTTTTTAAAAAAAATAAATCAACTATAAAGTATGATGCAATCCAATCACACGAAGGTGGTCGATTTTACCAATCACAAATAAGATATATGGTTGTCCAGCTCAAGGACCAGCAAAAAATTAAAATTGATAAAGGTTATAAATGGATAAGTCAAAATCAGATGATAGATTTAATTAAAAAAGGTTCCTTGGATATTGAAGCGCGACTCTGCTTTGCGTGCTATAACTTTAATAAGATTATTTAAGCAATAGGAGTATAATAAATTGAAAATTTTAATATTAGGCTATTCAAGCATATTTAAAAAAAGAATACTTAACGTTCTGATTAAGAAAAATATTAAATTTTGTATAGCTTCAAAATCATCAGTAAATAAAGAAAAGAAAGCTTTTAGTTGGTTTAGAAATTATAGTTATGCTCTTAGTAATTCAAATGCAGATTTGGTTTATATTTCCTTGCCAAATTCATTACATTACTATTGGGCCAAAAAAGCTTTAAATAAAAATTACCATGTCATCGTTGATAAACCTATTTCTGAAAATTATTCACAAGCTAAAAATCTTGTAAAGATTGCAAAAAGAAAAAAAAAATTAATAGCTGAAGCAACTTTTTATAATTATCATACGCAATTCAATCAAGCATTAAAATCTTTAAATGGTAAAAAAAATATAAAAATTATAAATACAAACTTTACTATTCCAATGCCAAAAAAAAGTTCATTTCGTATGTCAAAAAAACTTTCTGGTGGTTGCCTTATGGATATGAGTCCATATGCAGCGGCAACTGCAAGATTATTGGGATCTGGAAAATTACTTAAAATGCATACATGTCTAAATAAAAATAAGCGAGGATTAATAATTTCATTCAAAGTCTTTTGTAAGTTTCAAAAAAATTATTACTTTGGCTCGTTTTGCTTTGGTGGAGAATATAAAAATAACATGGTTTTATACTCTAAAAATAAGCATATTGAACTTAATAACACATTTTCTCCTCCATCTAATAAAAACTTGAAGATTATAATTAAACAAAATAATTCTTTATATATAAATAAAATTAAAAAATGCGACATATTTGAAAATTTTTTTAAACAAATTAGATATTCCTATAATAAAAAAAAATTCCATTTTTATTATAAAACAATTTTGGAAGATGCAAAATTTAGAGAAAAATTAATAAAATGAGAAAAAATTCATTTACTGTATTTGGCCAAGGTTTTGTCGGCACTAATATTTCAATCTTTTTAAAGAAAAGAAAGTGCAAGGTGTTTATCCCTAAAAAAGGGAAATATATATTTAAAAAAAATCTTCATAATGTAATTTATTGTATAGGTAATCAAAATTGGTTGAAGGACCCGAAGGTTACCTACGATGCAAACTTAGGTTTAGTGCGTGAAATTATTTTTAATAATAAATTTGATAGTTTTACTCTTTTATCTACAACAAGACTTTATTTTGCCAATAAAGAAGGAAAAACTAGCGAAGACGATCCGATTAATATAAATTCTAATAACAAAAATTTTCTTTATAACTCCTTAAAAATTGCTGCTGAAAATTTGTGTCTTACATTAAATAATAAAAATATAAAAGTTATTAGAATGTCGAATTTGTTTGGGGATAACTTTACTAATCAAGCTTATTTACTTCCTACTTGGATTAGAAATTCAATTAAAAATAAAAAAATAGATCTTTATATAAACAAAAATTCTACAAAAGATTTTATTTACGTAAATGATGCTTTTGATGTATTGCTAAAAATTATTAAAAAGGGCAAACATAGACTATATAATGTAGCTTCAGGCAAAAACATTGAACTATTTAAAATTTTAAAAGAAATAAAAAAAATAACAAATTGTAAAATTAATTATACAAATAGCTCAAATATCGTGAAAGAACCTAAAATAAATATAAAAAGAATTGTAAATGAATTTAATTTCAAACCAAGGAATAATTTAATTGATTTATTAAATCATCTCATTATAAACTATAAAAAATAATTTATTAAAATGAAAGTAACATCTACTTACATATCAGGATTAAAAATAGTTCAATCTAAAATTTATAGAGACAATAGAGGTTTATTAAAAGAAATCTTTAAACAAAAACTTTTTAAAAATGATGATTTTATTTTTAATATTGTTTCTTGCTCTAAAAAAAATGTTATTAGGGGTTTCCACATACAAACAAAATTTAAACAAGCAAAATATGTATCTGTTCTGAAAGGTGCAATTTTAGATGTAGCTCTTGATCTTAGAAAAGGATCTAAAACTTTTGGAAAACATTTTAAAGTTATTTTATCCGCTGATAACAATAAATCTGTATTTCTTCCTGCTGGTTTTGCACATGGTTTTCTGGCTCTAAAGAAAGAAAATATTGTAAATTATAATATTACAAACTATAGGTCCCCAAAACATGAGGTAAGTTTAGTCTGGAATGACAAAGATTTGAAAATAAAATGGCCTATTAAAAAACCAATTGTTTCTAAAAGAGATAAGATGGCTTTATCATTTTATGAATATAAAAAATTACATATGAAAAATAGTTAGAAAATTTCTTCAACAATAAACTAAGCTCAAAATTATTAAATAACATTTATGCCAAATTTAAATCTGTTTTGTTTATCATTAAAATATTACAATCTTATTGATAAATTGCCCACCTATATAAAACCATTAGGACTTGGTACTGAAAAATATCCAGACCACTGGCTTACAGAAAAAAATGGAGAAAATATTGCAAACTTAAATAAATATTATGGACAGTATACAGGTATTTATTGGATTTGGAAAAACCAATTAAAAGATATGGCTGATGAAGATTGGGTTGGTACTTGCGAATATAGAAAGTTGTGGCTTAATAATCTTTATTATAAAAAACAAAAATTTTCTATAAGAAGTTTATATTCAAGTTTATTAAAAGTTGATAATAAAATTTTTACAAATTGTGATGTCATTTTGGTTCAGCCAATAATTTTTAAGGATGAAACAATTTATCAACAATTCAATAAAGTCCACAAAGTAAATATTTTAGAAGATTGTATTAATTTTTTAGAAAATGATGAAAGAGAAAAATTTAAAAAATATCTTTATGGTAATAAACTTAGTGTCCCTCCCCTTTTTATTACAAAAGTTAGTTTATTTAAAAAATTTTGTGGAATTGCTTTCCCATTATTAGAAAAATATTACGATTATTGTATGAAAAATAATCTTTGTCATGATTATAACATGAGACTGCCTGCTTATTTAATTGAAAGATATGCTTCTTACTGGTTTGAAGAAAATTATAAAACTCAATATTTATCTCATGCAAGAATGGGAAAATTTATGATTTCAAACAAGGTAAATAAATATATCAATCCGATTAAAATGCCTTTTACTTTGAGAATGTATCCTACTATACACGACTATTAAAAATTATAATAAAGAACTACTTACTTAAAAAAAATATTCGACGTATTTATTACGTACTCTGCTAATTTTTCAGAGGTAAGATTATTTTTTGTATATTCCAATAAATAATTTCTAATCTGATTTACTTCTTGATTTTTTTTCATAAAGGATTCAGGTGAAGGCAATCTTTTAAAAAAATATTTTCCATAATAGTAAAATTTACTTATATCGCGAAATCTTTTTTTATAAATTTTCAAAGGGTTATAATAATTTAGGACTTTATTATACAAGTTATAAAATTTTAAAAGATCTTTTTTTGGCAAACTAGTAAGTGTATTTTCTGGACAATCGTCTAATTTAATAAAAAGCGGTATACTGCCATTTGCTAAAATTTCATAATGTCTTAGACAGTCCCATCCATTTTTTTTATAAGTAAGCGAAAATATACTATTTTGATACATTTCATAATAAGTATTTTCCTTATCATATATATATGTTTCCATTTTTCCTGGTACAAGAGGACTTAAAATATTTTTAGGATTTAAATTTACAGTGGGAATAATTTTTTTTTTGGGTATTGCAAAATGAATTGGATAAACATTTTTTTCAATACTATATAATTCTCTTTTAAAATAAATTCCTTTGTTCGTCTTGCTTTTGTCTATATATCCATCGTCAGAAGTATCAATAAAAGCGATTTTTGATCTTGATTTGATAGCTTCCTCTAAAAATAAATTTTTTCCTCTTGATGAACCAAAAATAATTAAATTAAAAAAATTTTTCTCAATTTTATTTTTTATATCATCGCGATCTATTGATTCATAATTTTGCAAGCTGTCATATAAGGTAAAAGCATTTCCCCAAATTTTTTCTGTACTATTATTTATTCTTTTTTTTCTTTCCTTAGAATACATGTACCAGGCTCCAGGATAATCAACTACGCTGTTTCCAAAATTATTTCTTAACCCAATTAGCAAAGTATCATGTAAAAAATCATTATAATTTAAATGACTAATAGCGGGATCTTCAGTTTTTAAATAAAGAATTTTCATATTTTAAATAAATTTAATTCCCATTCTCGTTGCAACAAAAAGAACGAGCAATGCAGTTATAAGAGCCATAACACGAGTTGGAAAGATTTTTAAGTTTAAAAAGTTACCGATTTGTCCTCCAATTAAAACTGCTATTAGTAAATACCAGTAATCTTTTATTTGGTATAAAACCTCATTTTTTGTTAATTGGCCTATAATTCCAAAAGTTGAATTAATCAAAATAAATAAAGAGGCTGTCGTTACTATATGTTTAGGTTTTGCATTTTTTAATAGAAATAATATCGGGCTTAAAAATATTCCTCCTCCTATTCCCACGACACCAGAAATAAATCCTATAATACCTCCTATTAAAATAGAGATTGTTAATGGAATTTTTCTATAACTTTGCTTAACAACATCATAGGATTTAAAATTAAATAATAACAATGACCCAGCAAACAATAAAATTGAAAATAATAATATTTCAAATATTTTTTTTTCTATAGGTAATGAACCGCCTATATAAGCTAGGGGAATTGATCCAATTAAGTAAGGTAATAGTAATTTTAGATTTAAATTTCCAGCTCTTACGTAATTAAAACAATTGCCTGATACAACAATTATATTGCAAGAAAGAGCAATAATAGGAAATATGGAATATGGAATTCCCCAAATTAAAAGTAAAGCTAAATAGGTAGAGCCACCCCCAAAACCCACGCTGGAGTATAATGTTGCTGTGACTAAGAACATTATTGCTAGAAATGCCATATTTATTTATTCTATAATAGAAACATGCAAGTAAACATAGCTTTATTAACTGTTACTGATACCAGAACCTTAGATACAGATAAATCTGGCGCAATTTTAGTAAAAAAAATAAATGAACAAAATCATAAATTAATTGATAGGAAATTAGTAAAAGACGAAAAAAAACTAATTAAAAAAGTTTTATCTGACTGGCTTAAAAAAGATAATATAGATGTAATAATAACAACTGGAGGAACTGGATTAACGGGTAGAGATATAACTCCAGAAGCAATAAAAGAAATAGCTGATAAAGAAATTCCAGGTTTTGGAGAATTGTTTAGAGAACTAAGTTACAAATCTATAGGAACTTCAGCTATGCAATCACGTGCGTGTGCGGTATTAGCTAATGGAAAATATATTTTTGCTTTACCGGGATCTTCTGGTGGTGTAACTGATGCTTGGGATGAAATATTAAAATTTCAGCTTGATATTAATCACAAACCTTGCAATTTTGTAGAACTATTTCCGAGACTTAAGGAGAAATAAATTATATGAAAATAAATGCCGTTAGAGCTATGCTGATAGTATCATTGGCTATTATTCTTTTTTATGTTTTAGGTTTGTTTCTTCCTATTATCAAAAATACAAAGAACTCTAAAATGGAAAACACTCATAAATACGAATATATAATTTAGTTATTATTTTTGGTATTTTTTTTTCCATTCATCATAAGACATGCCGTAAACATGTTTCCTGGCATCAGGTTCAGAAATTTCGATACCTTTTTTTCCTGCTTCTTCTCTATACCATTTTGATAAACAATTTCTGCAAAATCCAGCAAGATTCATGAGATCTAGATTTTGAACATCTTTTCTTTCTCGTAGATGTTGAATCAATCTCTCAAAAGCAGCTGACTGTAATTCTTGTTTTATCTGATCGTCCATAATAGAATTATTATATACTATATCTCGTAAAAAATGAAACTTACTGGCTCTTATAAGTTAAATGTAAAAAAAGAAATTGTATGGGATGCTTTAAATAATCCAGAAATTTTAAAACAATGTATTCCTGGATGCGATTCCTTTGAAAAAGAAAATGATAGCACCTTTAATGCAAGTGCTACAAATCAAATTGGTCCAATGAACGCAACTTTTTCAGGTGCAGTTAAATTATCAAATATTAAAAAAAATCAAAGCTATACACTATCAGGTGAAGGCCAATCATCTGTGGGTTTTGCTAACGGAAGCGCTAATGTAATGCTTGAAGAAAAAAATGGTATTACAATACTAAACTATGAAGTGGATGTTAACGTCGGCGGAAAAATAGCTCAACTGGGATCTAGATTGATTGATGGCGTTGCAAAAAAAATGTCTGATTATTTTTTTGGAAGATTTGCAGATATAGTGTCTCCCGTCATTGCAAAAGATGAAGGTGGTGACAAAACTTCTGAGAGCAAGAAAGTTAGAGTAAAAGAACTTAAATCTAATTTCCTAAATAAGTATATTTATTCAGCAATAATCATTTTAATTCTCCTTTTGGTTGTAATTTTTTATTTTGTTTCACGTTAAATTCTGGTTGATCTATTTCTTTTATTGAGTTCTAATAATTAAATTAGTGTGCATTATTTATAAGGGGGGGAATAATGGTCGCAGTTAACATTACAATAAATGGAAAAAAAATTTCCAAAGATATTCAAGATAATACCCTTTTATCAGATTTTTTAAGAGAAAATTTATCTCTAACTGGAACTCACATTGGATGTGATACTTCTCAATGCGGAGCTTGCACAATTCATTTAAATGGAAACTCTGTAAAGAGCTGCACGACTCTAGTTGCGGACTGTGAAGGTGGAGAAATAACAACTATAGAAGGATTATCGAAAAATGGAAAAATGCACCAAATGCAGGAATCTTTTAAAAAACATCATGGTTTACAATGTGGTTTTTGCACACCAGGAATGGTTATGAGCGCTATTGACTTATTGGAAAAAAAGAAAAATCCAAGTGAACAAGAAATTAGAGATTGGTTAGAAGGTAACATCTGTCGTTGTACAGGTTATCAAGGAATTGTTGCCGCCGTAAAAGATGCAGCTTCAAAAATGTAAGGGAGAATAAGTATGGCAAATTTAGTTGGATCAAAAGTAGAAAGAAAAGAAGATAAAAGATTTTTAACAGGTAAAGGTCAGTATACAGCCGATATTAATCTAGTTCACCAAACTTATGCCTGCTTCGTACGTTCTCCACATGCAAGAGCAAAAATAAATAAAATTGATATAGCAAAAGCTTCAAGCGCACCAGGAGTAGTTAAAATTCTTACTGGAGATGATTTAGCTAAAGATAAAATTGGCGGATTGATTGCTGGATGGAAAATAGTTAGTCAAGATGGAAAAGATATGAAAGTACCTCCTCATCCTCCTCTAGCTAAAGACTCAGTAAATTATGTAGGGGATCACGTGGCTATTGTGATAGCTGAGACACTTGAGCAGGCTAAAAATGCTGCGGAGCTAGTTAATGTAAGTTATAAAATTCAGAAAGCTGTAGTCAAAACTGAAGATGCTATGAATTCTGATGCTATTTATGAAGGTATTGATAGAAATTTATGTTTTGATTTCTTGTTAGGAGATAAAGGTAAAACTGACGAAGCATTATCTAAAGCTGACAAGGTTGTTAAACTTGATTTAATAAATAACAGATTAATACCAAATGCCATGGAACCTCGAGCTTCTATTGGAGATTATAATCCTTCTTCAGAACAACTTACTTTATATACTACTAATCAAAATCCTCATCTAACAAGATTAGTATTATCTGCTTTTAATGCTATTGCCCCTGAACATAAGTTTAGAGTAGTAGCGCCTGATGTTGGTGGAGGTTTTGGTTCAAAAATTTATCCTTATGCAGAAGATGCTGTTGTTGCTTGGGCTTCAAAAAAAATTGAAAGACCAGTAAAATGGGTAGCTGAAAGAAGTGAGTCATTTTTATCAGACTGTCATGGAAGAGATCACATCACCCATGTAGAACTAGGTATTAAAAATGACGGCAAGATGACTGCTTTAAAAGTTGAAACAATTGCAAATATAGGTGCTTATGCTTCTCTTTTTGCTACTGTTACTCCAACTTATTTATATGCTCCTTTAGTTATAGGTCTTTATGACATTCCAGTAGCTTCTTGTAACGTAAAAGCTGTATTTACAAATACAGCGCCAGTTGATGCTTATAGGGGCGCAGGAAGACCAGAAGCTGCTTTCCTTATTGAGAGAATAGTAACTGAAGGTGCTAAAGAAATAGGAATGGATCAAGCTGAATTTAGAAAGAAAAACTTTATAAATAAATTCCCGCATCAACAATGCTTAATTCATAACATAGACTCTGGTGATTATGCTGCTCATTTAGATAAAGCTTTGGAAGTTGGTGATTATAAAAATTTTGAAAATAGAAGAACTCAATCTGCAAAAAAAGGAAAACTTAGAGGAATAGGATTTTCAACTTATATAGAAGCCTGTGGAATCGCGCCGTCAGCCGTAGTCATGTCTATTGGCGCAGGTGTAGGTTTGTGGGAATCTGCAGAAGTAAGATTCAATGCTACCGGAAATGTTTCTGTTTTCACAGGTGCGCATAGCCATGGACAAGGGCATGAAACGACTTTTGCTCAAATTGTTGGCGATAGATTGGGTGTAGCAATTGAAAATATCGACGTTATACACGGAGATACTGATAAGGGACCTTTCGGTATGGGTACCTATGGATCAAGATCTCTTGCAGTTGGAGGAACTGCTATAGCAAAAGCATGTGATAAAATTATTGAAAAAGGAAAAAAAGTTGCCGCACATATGTTAGAAGGAAAACCAGAGGATATTGAATTTAAAGCTGGAGAATTCGTATTAAAAAATTCAAATAAAAAGAAAACAATAGGTGAAATTGCCTTTGCTTGTTATTTACCTGGCCAATATGGTGAAATTAAATCACCTCTTCCAACCGGAGTTGAGCCTGGTTTAAAAGAAACAGCTTTCTATGACCCAGTTAATTTTTCATTTCCAGCAGGAACACATATTTGTGAAGTTGAAGTTGACCAGGATACTGGCGAAACAAAAGTAGCAAAATATACAGCAGTGGATGATTTTGGAACTATTATTAATCCAATGATTGTTGAGGGACAGGTATATGGAGGCTTAGCCCAAGGAATCGGCCAAGCTCTTTATGAAAATGGACATTATGATGAGTCTGGTCAATTAACTACAGCCTCTTATATGGATTACACAATGCCAAGAGCAGATAATTTTCCACAATTTAAACTTGATTTTACAACAACACCTGCCACTTCAAATCCTTTGGGTGCTAAAGGATGTGGGGAAGCAGGAGCTATAGCAGCTCCGCCGGCGGTTATGAATGCAGTCATTGATGCTGTTGGTACAGATGTTTCAATGCCAGCGACTGCGGAAAAAGTTTGGAATGCTCTTAAAAAAAAGGGGACAAAAAAAGTAGCAGCTTAATATATGAAAAATTTTAATTTTAAATCAGCTACAAATTCAAAAGAAGCTTCAAAATTAGCTTCGGGTAGAGCTACTTTTTTAGCAGGAGGAATGTCTTTACTTCCAGCAATGAAACTTAGACTAGCAGCATATACAGATCTTATAAATATAAAAAAAATAAAAACACTTTCAGGAATCAAAGTTTCTAGTAAATCTCTAAGGATTGGAGCAACAACTACACATTCTTTAGTATCTAATTCAAAAGAAGTTGGAAAATCAATACCTTCTCTAGCTGTTCTTGCAGATGGTATAGGTGACCCTCAAGTTAGAAATAGAGGAACGATAGGTGGTTCCATAGCAAACAATGACCCGGCCGCAGACTACCCTTCCGCTTGTCTAGCTTTAAACGCAACAATTCATACATCAAAAAGAAAAATTTCTGCTGATAAATTCTTTAAAGGAATGTTTGAAACAGATTTAAAAAAAGGTGAATTAATAGAATCTGTCGAGTTTGAAATTCCAGAAAAATCTGCCTATGCCAAATATCCGAATCCTGCTTCGAGATATGCCGTGGTAGGAGTTTATGTTGCTAAATTAAAAAATGAAGTAAGAGTGGCAGTTACTGGAGCAGCTAGTT
The DNA here is from genome assembly GCA_902519445.1 of uncultured Pelagibacteraceae bacterium. Classification (GTDB taxonomy): domain Bacteria; phylum Pseudomonadota; class Alphaproteobacteria; order Pelagibacterales; family Pelagibacteraceae; genus AG-414-E02. Next base: position 6,319 of record CABYJR010000006.1, on the reverse strand, counting down.
GTGTATTTAGATCAAAGGAGCTAGAAGCTTCGTTATCAAATAACTTCTCAGCCTCTGTTATTGATAGTATAAATATATCTGCCAAGGGACTTAATAGTGATATACATGCTTCTGCTGAATATAGGGCGCACATTATCAAAGTAATGGCCAAAAAAGCAGTATCAAGCTGCTAAGAGTTCAAACTTAATAAATTTTAATTTAGACTATTGTAAATGAAAAATTCATTTGATGAAAAGATTTTAGACGAAGCAAGTGATTGGTTAAAAGCTAAACAGACTGTTATTTTAGCTACAGTGATTCAGACCTGGGGTTCATCACCAAGACCCGTTGGTAGTCATATGATTATTAACGACAAAGGAGATTTTTCAGGTTCTGTAACTGGTGGTTGTGTTGAAACCGCAGTGGTGAGAGAATCATTAAAAATAATAAAACAAAATATTCCATTTAAAAAAATAGAATTTAAAGTTTCAAATGAAAATGCTTGGGAAGTTGGATTAGCTTGCGGTGGAGAGGTTGCAATTTTTTTAGAACACATTAATTAATAATGAAAAAAATAATTACATTTGTAATTCTCTTTTTTATAACATTTGCAATCGTAAGCTTACTAGCTTTTCCTATAATCTTTGATTTAATTTTTTCTTTCATTATTTTGCTTATTTTTAGAAAAAATTTTATTTCTATTATTATATTAAATTTTCTTATTTTAATAATGTTGTTTGTTATCGACATAAGTTTTAAAAAATATGATGAACATACCTATTTTTATAGAGCTCATGAAAAACATAAAACAAAAAAAGCAAAGTATAATAATAACATCTCAGATATAATTTTCATGCCACATGGAGATATCTATTACATGGACTTTGGATTAAGTGGAAAAAGAAATCTAATTAAAGAGCCAAGAATGCAAGAATTTATTACTGACTCTTATGGTATTAGAAATAATAAAAGTAAAATTAAGGATGCTGAAATTATTTTAGTTGGCGATTCTTTTATTACAGCAAATGGAAATACACAGAATCATATACCCGCTAATGTATTAAGCGAGATTAGCGGGAAAAAGGTAGCTTCTTTAACTTATGGAGGATTAAATCCCGCTGAGTACGAATTTATAATTAAAAAATATCTTAATATAATAAGAAAAGATGCAAAAATTTTTGTTTTTTATTTTAGTGGAAATGATTTTCTGCAAAAAAATATAAAAAAAGAAAATGAATCAAAATATATTTATTGGAGAGGATATAAAATCCCTAAAATAACTGGTAAAATTAGATTTGCTTATGTAAATTTGGAAAGAAAAAAGGATAAGCTGTTATTAAAAATATTTTCAGAAAAAAATTATTTTTTAAGAAACGTCAGGGCAAGAAGCCATTCTATGTATATGAAATTTTTCTCAAAACTTCATAATACTGGCAATGGCATACAATATTATAAAATTCATAATGAAGTAGTGGGGTTTTATTATCCTAGTGAATTTATAACTAGCGATGAATATGTTACTTATATATTTAGAGATAATAAAATTTTGGAAAGAGTTAATGGTTTTTTCTTTATACCGATTAAATTGCGAATTTACTCTGACTATATTGATTCAGTTGAAATAGGTGAAAATAAAAAATTAAAATATTTAGAAAATTCATATTCTAAATTGAACAAACCTGTTTATGACCTAACAAAAATCTTGGAAAAATCAGTTATTAAATACTTAAAAGAAGGCAAATACCTTTATTGGAGAGATGATACACATTGGAATTATAATGGAATATATGAATCTATGAATTATGTTAACAGTATAATTAAAAAATAATATGAAAAAAAAACTACTTGATGCAGTTATTAATAAAAAAAAGGAAAATGTTGCATTTGCGATAATCACTAATCTTGAAAACGGAGAGGGATGTATTTTTGAAAAAGGTAAACCTCTTGATAAAAATTTTATTAAGTTTGAAAAAAATATTAATTTATATTTTGATAAAAAGAAAAACGGTATAATAGATGGAACAAATATTTTTGTAGAAACCTATTTTCTTCCCATAAAAGTATTTATTGTTGGAGCTGTTCATATAGCGCAATATTTAGTCAGTTTTGCAAATACCTTAAACTTTGAAATTTCAATTATTGACCCAAGGGGCTACTTTGCTTCTGAAAAAAGATTTCCCGGTATAAATATAATTAATAAGTGGCCCAAAGAAGCTTTTGAAGAATTAAAGCCAGATAAAGATAGTGCTTTAATCGCTTTAACTCATGATCCGAAAATTGATGATCCTGCTTTGCAATATGCAATTGATAAAAAATTTTTTTATATTGGAGCTCTTGGAAGCAAAAAAACTCATGAAAATAGATGTGATAGACTTAAAAAATCTGGTTACACAGACGAACAAATAAAAAAAATTTTTGGGCCCATTGGAATAAAGCTTGGTGGAAAAGCAGCTCCAGAAATTGCTTTATCAATTATTTCCCAATTAGTTTCTGAAGTTTACAAAAAAACATGATATCTGCAATTTTATTAGCTGCGGGTCAATCCAAAAGAATGGTTGGTGAAAATAAGTTAGCAAAAGAATTTAGGGGTATTCCTTTAATAAAACATTCTGTAGACAACATTTTATCAAGTGATATTGATGAATTAATTATTGTACTTGGTTATCAAAAAAAAATTATTCAAAATATTTTAGAAAAAAATAAAAAAATTAAATTTGTTATTAATGAAAATTTTGCAGACGGTATGTCTACATCAATTAAAATTGGTCTAGATCACTTATCTAAAAAATCTGATGCTTTCTTCATTTGTTTAGGTGATATGCCAATGATAAATAAAAAAATTTATAATCATTTAATTAAACTTAGAAAGGATAATGATATACTTGTACCTACTTACAAAAATAAACAAGCTAATCCTGTACTTTTTTCAAAATTTATGAAGACAAGCATTATGTCTGTTACTGGTGATTTTGGTGCAAAAAAAATATTAAATGAAAATAAAAGTAAAATATTAAATATAAAAATAGATGATATTAACATTACTAAAGACTTTAATACAAAAGATGATTTTAATTTCTAAAGTGAACGAAACCTAATTTATAAATTCCTTTTTTATCTGCAGAAATATAAATATTTCCTTCTTTATCCTCGTAAAGTTCATTTTTTTCGTTCGTAACAAAATGTCTCAATTTTAAATCTTCTCTTAATAAAATCTTCTCTATTGAATGAACTTTATCCATTTTTTTATTTAATAAATAAATAATTATTGATTTTCCAGGTCTCATACTATTCCCAGATAGTGACAAAGCAAGTAAACATGGCTTTTTATAATAGTTTATTAATTTTGATGGGCATACATTCAGAGATGATATGCCAACTGACGGAACTAAAGCGAAAAGGGGTTCCTCAAATAAATTATCTTCATGATTTACCTCGTAATATTTAGCATTTTCATCATGGGGATATTGTGTTCCATATGAAACAGCAGGCCATCCATAATTTTTATTTTTAATAATTTTATTAAGTTCGTCTCCACCTAAAGGCCCGTGTTCTACACTAAAAATAGATCCATTGATTTTGGTCATGCCCTGAGGATTTCTATGACCTAAAGTAAAAATACTTACATTTAGATTTTCTTCATTAGAATTTATTATTTTATCTAAGTTATTTAAATTAATTTCAATTATTTTTCCAAAAAATGAATTTGGGTCTTGTGCTAGCTCTCTGATTTTCGAAGATACCTGCTCTGGTGCACCAATACTTAAATATATCTTGTCATTATTATGAATATGGCTACTACCTAAGCCATTGTAATCAATTTTTTTTTTAGGCAAACATTTAGTTTTGAAAATCTCTTTAGCTTCGTCTATTAAAATTATAGATGCATAATAACATCCTTTATTTAAAGACGAAATAAGAGCAAATTGTTTACCCTTATAAATAAAAATTGCTTTCACGCCTCCATTTTTTTCCGTCGTAAAACTTTTTGGCAAATTAATTTTTTCTACATTAGATTTTTTTAAATAATAACCGTTTTGAAAATATATTACTAAATTGTCTATATTAAAATTTAAATTTCCTTTATCATGTACTACAAAAGCTGACTTTTCTGAAAAAGAAAGTACTTCATTAATTTCAACTAAAAATGAATTTCCCGGTTTTCTAAAAATCTCACCTTCCTGTTGTGCAATTATTATATTTTTTTCATTTTTAAAAAATTTTTTTATTTTTTCAACAAACTCTGGATTTTCATGAAAATATATAATTACAAAAATTAAAGATAAAATCCAAATAAAAAAAATTAAAAATTTTCTCATAAAGATTGCAAACCAATACCTGTCTTCGGATATGTATAAAGATTGTAATTTGCTGTCAGTTCCTCTCCAGCTTTAATATCTTTTATTGATATCAAAAACATATATTTTGCATCGCTTTTTTCTTGCAGATGATAAAATACATCGTCCAAAGATGTTTTTTTATCTTTTTCTTCTCTAATATTTTTTTTTGGATCTACGATTTCTCCAAATTTCAATTTAGGTAATGTGTCTGAAACCATTCTAATTACATTAGGATCATTTGAGTGATTATAAAAACCACCAACTGGTGTTCTTATATACTTATTCTCAAATTGTTCATCTCTAATATGCGTTACTCCAAGGTATGAATTTTTTTTAATATCTTCTGTAGCATATAATCCTAAACCCTCTATGGGCGATTTTTTAATTGTTAATTGCTTTGGTAAAGGTTTGTACATTAACCTATCAATTCATTTGGAGAAATATATTTATATCCAAAAGTATCAGCTACTGCCTTGTATGTGACCTGACCTTTAAAAACATTTAAACCTTCTAAAAAATTTTTATCTTCCCTAAACACTTTGTTGTAACCCTTGTCTGCTAACTTAGATAAAAAAGGTAAAGTTGCTTTATTTAATGCAATTGTCGAAGTTCTTGGAACTCCTCCAGGCATGTTTGCGACACAGTAATGAACAATATCATCTACAATATAGGTAGGGTTGGCGTGAGTAGTTGGTTTGCTTGTTTCAACGCATCCTCCTTGATCAATCGCAACATCTACTATAACTGAACCTCTTTTCATTAATTTTAGCATATCTTTTGTTATTAATTTTGGAGCTTCAGCTCCAGGAATTAATACTCCTCCAATAAGTAAAACACATTCTGAAATTAATTTTTTTAAATCTGTTTTATCGCTTAGCTCAGGAATGATTTTATCTCCAAATATCTTTTTTAACTGTTCCAATCTTTGTGTTGATTTATCAACTATATGGACTTTTGCTTTTAGCCCGGTTGCCATTAAAGCTGCATTCTCTCCGACAACACCACCTCCAAGAATTACCACCGTTGCCGGATCTACTCCGGGAGCTCCACCCAACAGCACTCCTCTTCCTTTTTGATTTTTTTCTAAACAGTGTGCTCCAGCTTGGATAGACATCCTTCCTGCAACCGCACTCATTGGGGCGAGTAATGGCAATCTGCCACTGTTATCCGTTATAGTTTCGTAGGCAATACAAACAGATTTTGATTTTACTAAACCTTCAGTAAGTTGTTTGCCTGCCGCTAAATGTAAGTAAGTAAAAACGATTTGGTTTTCTCTAATCATTTTTATTTCGTTTGTTAATGGTTCTTTGACTTTTACAATTATTTCAGAATCATTAAAAATATCTTCGGCTTTATTGACTATCTTAGCTCCAGATTTTTTATATTGTTCATTATCAAAACCTGCTTCATAACCTCCATTACTTTCAACTAGAACTTCATGGCCGTTTAAAGTTAAAACTTTTACACTCTCTGGAGTTAATCCTATTCTATTTTCCTGAGGTTTAATTTCTTTCGGAACTCCTATACGCATGATTACTTTTTCATGTAATTAGAAATACCAGTTCTTAACTTTTCGATAATCTCATCGATATGCTTTTTTTCACAAATAAATTGTGGAGCAATAATTAAACAATCACCTGTAGCTTTGAAATTAACCCCTGCTTCGTAGCAAGCTTTAAAACATTCAAAACCAGCTCTTCCCGGTTTTTCTTTTAATTTCATATCAATACCCGCCATCATTCCATACCCTCGAATATTGTCAACTCCGTCGATATCTTTTAAAGAAAATATTCCATCTAAAAAATATGGTGACATTTCTTTTGATTTTTTAAAAATATTTTCTTTTTCAAAAATATCTTGAACAGCTAATGCTGCTGCAACAGAAACGGGAATGCCTGAATATGTATAACCATGAAATAGCTCAACAGCTCCTTTTGGAGAAGAATCCATAACTGTATCATAAATTTCTTCTTTTACAGCGACAACTCCCATTGGAACAACTC
>CABYJR010000005.1 GCA_902519445.1 uncultured Pelagibacteraceae bacterium | reverse complement strand
ATTTAATGAGTGCATATAATATAATTGATCACGAATACGATGTTCTGGTTGTAGGTGCTGGAGGGTCAGGTTTGCGAGCAGCTGTTGGATTAAGCGAATCTGGTTTAAAAACTGCCTGCATATCAAAAGTGTTTCCAACTAGAAGTCATACAGCTGCAGCCCAAGGTGGAATTTCAGCCGCTTTAGGAAATGCTGGTGAAGATGATTGGCGTTGGCATATGTATGATACGGTTAAGGGATCAGATTGGCTAGGAGATCAAGATTGTATAGAATATTTATGTAAAGAGGCGCCTGAAGCAGTTATAGAACTAGAGCATTATGGCGTTCCCTTTAGTAGAACTAAGGACGGCAAAATATACCAGCGGGCATTTGGAGGCATGACAAAAAATTATGGAAATGAACCAGTACAAAGAACTTGTGCTGCTGCAGATAGAACAGGTCATGCAATTTTACATACATTATATGGGCAGGCACTTAAACATAAGACAGAATTTTTCATCGAATATTTCGCTTTAGATTTATTAATGAAAAATGGAGAGTGCAAAGGTGTGTTAGCCTGGAATTTAAATGATGGAACTATTCATCGATTTAGATCACATATTACAATTTTAGCTACAGGAGGTTATGGTAAAATTTATTATTCAGCTACAGCGGCACATACTTGTACTGGAGACGGCAACGGAATGGCCTTAAGAGCCGGCTTGCCATTGCAAGACATGGAATTTGTTCAATTTCATCCTACGGGACTTTATGGAATTGGATGTTTAATTTCTGAAGCAGTTAGGGGAGAAGGTGGTTATTTAGTAAATTCTAAAGGTGAGCGCTTCATGGAAAAGTATGCACCCAAAGCTAAAGATCTTGCCTCTAGAGATGTGGTTAGCAGATCAATGGCAATAGAGATTAACGAGGGAAGAGGAATAGGAAAAAATAAAGATCATATTCATTTGCATATTAACCATATAGATAGAAAAATTATAGAAAGTCGTCTACCAGGCATATCCGAATCCGTGGAAACTTTTGTACATCGAGATGTTACTAAGGATCCAATTCCAGTTGTTCCAACGGTTCACTATAATATGGGAGGTATACCCGCGAACTATAAAGCGGAAGTTATAACATCAAATGGTAATGATAAAACTGTTTCAGGATTAATGGCCATAGGAGAGGCAGCTTGTGTTTCAGTGCATGGAGCAAACAGATTAGGTTCAAATTCGTTGATAGACCTGGTAGTTTTTGGAAAAGCAGCAGCTAAGAGGGCTATTGAACTGGTAAAACCAAATTCACCACACGAAAAAATTTCACAAAACGAAACCGACAAGTCTCTTGATAGATTTGATAAATTAAGAAACGGAAATGGTTCAAATAAAACTTCAGAACTTAGATTGTCAATGCAAAAAACAATGCAATCAAAATGTGCTGTATTTAGAACTGAAAAAACTTTAAAGCAGGGAATTGATGAAATTAAAAAACCTTTTGAGGGGATGGAATCTATATCAATTAAAGATAAATCATTAATTTTTAATACGGATTTAATGGAAACGCTAGAATTTGATAATCTTATCCGTCAAGCCATAACAACTATGGAATCTGCATATCATAGAAAGGAAAGTCGAGGTGCACACGCTAGAGAGGATTTTCCAAAAAGAGATGATGAAAATTATATGAAACATACTTTAAGCTGGCATAATGGAAAAGAAGTTAAAATTAATTATCGCAAAGTTAATTTATCAACGTTGACAAATGATGTTCAAACTTTTCCACCAAAAGAAAGAGTTTATTAATGGTACAATTTAATCTTCCAAAAAATTCTAAAATTTTAAAAGGACAATACTTCAAAGATAAAACAGGATCTTTAAATATAAAAATAGTTCACATATACAGATGGAATCCTGAAAAAAATGAAAATCCTAGAGAAGATACCTTTGAGGTAGATTTAAATACATGTGGAAATAAAGTATTGGATATTCTAAATAAAATAAAAAACGAGATAGACTCATCTTTGACATTTAGAAAATCATGCGCCCATGGAGTATGTGGATCCTGTGCTATGAACGTTGATGGCCAAAATACACTATCCTGCATGAAGTCACATAAAGATATAAAGGGAGATTTACGTATTTTTCCTCTTCCGCATTTAAAGGTCGTGAAAGATTTAGTGCCAGATTTAAGCACATTATATAAACAATATGAATCAATAGAACCTTGGTTAAAAATAAAAAAAGCTAAATCTGAAAAAAATGAAATTAATCAATCTAAGGAAAATAGAGAAAAGCTTGATGGCTTGTACGAGTGTATTATGTGTGCTTGCTGCTCAACTTCTTGCCCGAGTTATTGGTGGAATGGGGAGAGTTATCTGGGACCCGCAGTTTTACTTCAAGCGTATCGTTGGATATCAGATAGTAGAGATGATGAAAAAAAAGAAAGGTTAAAAATGGTAGCTGATAAACTTAAATTATATAGGTGTCATACCATAATGAATTGTACCAGTTCTTGCCCAAAAGGCTTGAATCCCGCAAGAGCAATAGGTTCAATTAAAAAAATGCTTGCAACAAGCTAGAAGCTTAATTAAATCATTTTAGGCAGAAATGAATTCAATTGAACATTTTATAGATGGCAAAATAACTAAGGGATCTTCTAGGAAAAAATCCAAAGTATTTAATCCAGCTACTGGTGAACAAACGGCTGAAGTTAATTTAGCTTCCAAGGCTGATATAGATTTAGCTGTAGAAAAAGCAAAAAAAGCTTTTCTAGATTGGTCTAGAAAGCCGCCGGCACAAAGAGCAAGAATAATATTTAAATTTAAAGAGTTAATAGAAAAAAATTCAGATGAAATAACTAAACTTATAGTTTCTGAGCATGGAAAAGTTTATGAAGACGCCAAGGGTTCATTAACCAGAGGATTAGAAGTAGTAGAGTTTGCTTGTGGCATACCCCATCTTCTTAAAGGAGAATTTTCAGAGAATGTTGGAACTGATGTAGATAGTTGGTCAATTAGACAACCATTAGGAGTTTGTGCTGGCATTACGCCTTTTAATTTTCCTGCAATGGTTCCAATGTGGATGTTTCCAATGGCCATAGCATGCGGAAATACATTTGTTTTAAAACCTAGCGAAAAAGACCCATCATGTTCGATTAAATTGGCAGAATTATTTAAACAGGCAGGATTGCCCGATGGAGTTTTTAATGTTGTTAATGGGGACAAGGAAGCAGTAGATGCTTTGCTAACAAATAAAGATGTAGTTGCCATAAGCTTTGTTGGCTCGACTCCAATTGCAAAATATATTTATGAAAATGCTGCAAAAAATGAAAAAAGAGTTCAGGCTTTAGGTGGAGCAAAAAATCATTGCGTAGTTATGCCAGATTGTGATCTAGACCAAGCTGTAAATGGTTTAATGGGGGCTGCTTATGGTTCAGCTGGAGAAAGATGCATGGCGCAATCGGTTGCTGTAGCTGTTGGTAAAGTGGGAGATCAACTTGTTAGTAAACTTTCAAAAAAAGTTCAATCATTAAAAGTTGGTCCTGGTCTAGATAAAAATTCAGAAATGGGACCATTGGTTACAAAAGAACATTTAGAAAAAGTTAAAGGGTATGTAGATTTAGGAGTTAAAGAAGGAGCAAATCTTGTTGTTGATGGAAGAAATATAAAATTACAGGGTTATGAAAAAGGTTTCTATATTGGAGGTTGTCTTTTCGATAATGTTGATAAAAAAATGAAAATTTACAAAGAAGAAATTTTTGGACCAGTTCTTTCAATAGTTAGGGTTAAAGATTTTGAATCGGCCGTTAATTTAGTAAACGAACATGAATTTGGAAATGGAACAAGCATATACACTCGAGACGGAGATGTTGGAAGAACTTTTGCAAGCAAAATTAAAATTGGAATGGTTGGAATTAATATTCCTATACCAGTACCTGTTGCGTACCATTCATTTGGTGGTTGGAAAAGATCTTTATTTGGCGATCAGCACATGCATGGACCAGAAGGTGTAAGATTTTATACAAAATTAAAAACTATTACTTCTAAATGGCCTTCAGGTATAAGATCAGACCCAGAATTTGTAATGCCAATAATGAAATAAATTATAAATGAAAAAAAAAATTACATTAATAGGAGCAGGTCAAATTGGAGGCACATTAGCGCATCTTATTAGTATTAAAGAACTTGGCGATGTAGTACTTTTTGATGTTGCGGAGAGCCTAGCAAAGGGAAAAGCATTAGATATAGCCCAATCAACTTCAGTTGATGGATTTAACATAAATTTAATTGGAACTAACAGTTATAAAGATACAGAAAATTCTGATGTAATAATTATTACCGCAGGCGTTCCAAGAAAGCCGGGCATGACAAGAGATGATTTGCTTGAAACAAATTTAAAAATTATAAAGCAAGTCGGGCAAGAAATAAAAAAGACATCTCCAAATGCTTTTGTAATTTGTATTACAAACCCACTAGATATAATGGTTATGGCGCTTCAAAAGTATTCTGGATTGCCCACTAACAAAGTTGTTGGAATGGCTGGAATTTTGGACTCATCAAGATTTAAATATTTTCTTTCTCAAGAACTTAAAGTTCCAGTTAAGAATATAGAAACTTTAGTACTAGGCGGTCATGGCGATACAATGGTTCCTATGCCAAATCATACCACTGTTAATGGAAATTCTTTATCTGATTTTATAAAAAAAGATAAACTAGAATTAATAATTGAGAGAACAAGAAAAGGTGGAGCAGAAATTATTAAATTTCTTCAAAAAGGTTCAGCATTTTATGCACCAGCAGCTTCAGGAGTTGAAATGGCAGAATCATATCTAAAAGATCTAAGAAAAATATTGCCCTGTGCTGCTTATCTTAATGGAGAGTATGGAGTAAAGCATTTATATGCAGGAGTTCCTGTAATAATAGGAAAAAACGGTGTTGAAAAAGTTGTAGAAATTGATTTATCAAGTGAAGAAAAAGAACAATTTAATTTATCAATAAAAGCAGTAAAAGATTTATATCAAGCAGCAAAAAATATCGATAAAAATTTATAAATATTTAAAAGAACCCAATAATGAAAAATATCATATTGTTTAATAATAAGTTTTTTATATTTGTTGCGCTTTTTCTTTTTTCTATTTTAATAAATCAATACTATGGGAATATAGGAGTTTTTCCCGTTGATAGTTTTTCTCATTTTGATACAGGATATAGAATTCTATTAAATGAGCATCCCTTTAAAGATTACTGGATTGTTTCTGGACCATTTGTAGATTATTTTCAAGCACTCTTTTTTTATTTGTTCGGAGTTAATTGGCAAATTTATATATTACACGCTTCAATTATTAATGCGATTTTAGCTATTATAACTTATATAGTTTTAAGAAATTTCAATCTAAATACTATCTATAGTTTTATTTATTCTTTGTTTTTTTCTATACTTGCTTATCCTTCTAGCGGCACTCCTTTTGTAGATCACCATTCAGCTTTTTTTTCGTTAATAGGTATTTATTTTTTAATATTAGCAATTAAAAACAATAAAATTTATTATTGGATTTTATTACCTATTGCTTTTATTTTTGCATTTTTGTCAAAACAAGTTCCCGCAACATATGTAATAATATCAGCAATTATAATTCTGATTTATTATTCTATATCTCTAAAAAAATTTAAATGGATTTTTTATTCATTTTTGAGCTTTATTTTTACAATATTATTTGTAATAATTTTTGGAAAATTTCAGGGAATTAGCTTATCTTCTTTTTTAGAACAATATATTTTGTATCCACAAACAATAGGAAACAAAAGATTTAGCAATCTAGGACTTGATTTTAGTAATTTAGTTGCACATTTTAAATTCATCTACATATCATTACTACCTTTGGCTTATATTAATATTAAAAATTTATTCTCAGAAAAAAAATATTTTAAAAGTAAAGATTTTTTTTATTTCATAATTTTAGTTTTATTAACATTTTCATTGATTTTTCATCAACTGCTTACAAGAAATCAAACTTTTATATTTTTTTTAATTCCAATTTTAATTGCATTTTCGCATATAAGTATTAATTCAAATAAATTAATTATATCTGTGGTACTTATATTATTTTGTTTGGGGCTCACGACCAAGTATCACCTTAGATTTAATGAAAACAGAAAGTTTCATGAGTTAACCTACTCGGATTTGAACCTAGCAGTTAATGCTGACCAAATAGATAAAAAACTTTCAGGGTTAAAATGGATTAGTCCAGAATATAGCGAAAATCCTAACCAAGAAATAAATTTAATTAACGAAATGAAAAATTACTTTAAAAATGACAATAGAAATAAAATGATTATGACAAATTACTCTTTTTTCTCTGCTATTTTAGAGAACAAAACTTTCTCCACTACGAGATGGCATATATTTGATGGAACCGATTATCCTCAAGTTAATAGCGAGTATTTTACGAGTTATAAGAAACTAATAATAAATTCATTAAAAAATAATAATATAAAAGTTGTTTATATAGTGCATCCTGTACAATCATCAAATTTATATGACTATGTTGATAATGAATGTTTTCAAGAGAATAAAATAAACAAAATATTAACAAGCTATGAAATAAAAAATTGTAAAGAAATTAATGACTAAAATTTATGAATATTCACGAACACCAAGCTAAAGAAATACTAAAAAGATTTGGTATACCCATTTTAAATGGTGTTGTAATTTATGATCTTTCTGAAGTAACTAAAAAAATCAAAAAATTAAATTCTGCTAATTTTATTTTAAAAGCCCAAATTCATGCTGGAGGGAGGGGTAAGGCTGGTGGAATTAAAATAATAAAAAATTTTAACGAACTAAATGAAGAAGCGAAAAATATGCTTGGAAAAACGCTTGTTACCCATCAAACCGGTCCAGCTGGGAAAAAAGTTAAAAGAATATATATTGAAGAAACCTGTGAAATAAACAAAGAATTTTACTTATCTTGTTTGGTTGATAGATCTAGTTCAAAAATTGCCTTTATCAGCAGTTTCGAAGGTGGGGTTGATATTGAAAAAGTTGCAAAAAAAAATCCTGAGAAAATTACTACAGTTAAGTTAAATTTTTCTAAATTAATTGAAGATTCAGAAATTAATAAGATAGTAAAACCATTTAATTTGCCAGAAAAATTAAAGAGCAAAGCTTTTAATCTTATTAAAGCAATTCACAAAATTTTAATTGAGAAAGATGCAAGTTTAATTGAGATAAATCCACTAGTTTTAACCAATAAAGAAGAACTAATATGTTTAGATGCTAAGATTAATTTTGATGATAACGCACTATACCGTCATGAAGATATTTTATTATTAAAAGATCCAAATGAAATAGACCCAATAGAATTAGAAGCTAGCAAGTATGATTTATCTTATATTAAATTAGACGGAACAATTGGTTGCATGGTGAATGGAGCGGGATTAGCTATGGCAACTTTAGATATTATTAAATTATATGGGTCTGAACCTGCCAATTTTCTTGATGTGGGTGGCGGAGCTTCAAAGGAAAAAGTATCAGCAGCATTTAAAATTATACTGTCAGATAAAAATGTAAAAGGAATTTTAATCAATATCTTTGGTGGAATTATGAGGTGTGATGTTCTTGCCCAAGGTGTAGTTGATGCAGCAAAAGAAATTAATTTGTCAGTACCCCTGGTTGTTAGGTTATCAGGCACAAATGCAAAATTGGGTAAAGAAATCTTAGAAAAATCAAATTTAAAAATTATATCAGCAAACAATTTATCTGATGCTGCAAAAAAAATAGTAGAGGCTACAAAATAAAATGTCTGTTTTGATCGATAAAAATACGAGAGTAATTTGTCAGGGTTTTACAGGTTCTCATGGAACTTTTCATTCAGAACAAGCTATTTCCTATGGAACTAATTTAGTTGGAGGCGTCACCCCTAAAAAAGGAGGGCAAGTTCATTTGGACAGACCTGTTTTTAATACAGTCGAAGAGGCCGTAAAAAAAACTAAAGCAAATGCAACAATGATTTATGTACCCGCCAAATTTGCAGCATCGGCAATAATCGAAGCAATCGAAAGCGAAATTCCTTTGATTGTTTGTATAACAGAGGGAATTCCAGTTTTAGATATGATTAAAGTTAAAGAAAAATTAGTTAAATCAAAATCTCGTTTAATTGGTCCAAATTGTCCAGGAATTATTACTCCAGATGAATGTAAGATTGGAATTATGCCTGGAAATATTCACAAAAAAGGTACATGTGGAATTGTTTCTCGTTCTGGAACACTTACATACGAGGCTGTTGCACAAACAAGTGAAAATGGATTAGGTCAATCAACGGTAATAGGTATTGGAGGTGATCCTATTTTTGGAACAAGCTTTATAGACTGTTTAGAGCTTTTTTTAAAAGATAAAAAAACAGAATCAATTTTATTAATAGGAGAAATAGGAGGATCTTCAGAAGAAGAAGCGGCAGAATTTATCAAATCCTCAAAAACCAAAAAACCTATAGTTGGATTTATTGCAGGAAAAACTGCGCCTCCAGGCAGAAGAATGGGGCATGCAGGAGCAATTATATCAGGCGGAAAGGGTGGCGCTGAAGAAAAAATAGAAAAAATGAAGTCTAGTGGTATTTTTATAGCAGAGTCGCCAGCAGAAATTGGCAAAACTTTGCATGACAAACTTGCAAGATAGTTTTAACGATTTTATAATAAAGAAAATTTATTTTTCAGTTCATGACAACAAATAAAGATAATTTAATTTTTGAAAAAACTTCTTTTTTGCATGGAGTTAATAGTCCATTTATTAAAGAATTGTATTTAAAATATTTAAATAACCCAAAATCTATTCCTCAAAGCTGGATTGAATTTTTTGATGGACTTAATGATGATCAAGAAATTATTAAAAAGGAAATACTGGGACCAAGTTGGGCGCCAAGAAAAAAAAGCAATTTAGAAATTAATTATAATCAAAAAAATTTAAGTAATAAAAGTCCTGCTACAGTTACAGATATTACCAACGAAAAAGAAAAAGAAGAATCTGTAAAAGCTATTGCCTTAATCAGAGCATATAGAATTAGAGGTCATCTTATTGCAAATCTTGATCCTCTTGGAATGATGGAACGAAAATATCTTGAGGATTTACATCCAGCTGACCACGGTTTTAAAAAAGAAGATTATAATAAAAAAATTTATATTGGCGCATATATGGATAAAGGGTATGCAACGATTAATGAAATTCTTTCATTTTTTAGAAAAACATATTGCTCAACTATTGGAGTAGAATACATGCATATTTCAGATCCAATCGAAAAAATATGGTTTAGGGAACGAATGGAAAAAGAGGAAAATAAAATAAAATTTACTACTAATGGTAAAAAAGCCATATTAAATAAATTAATACAGGCTGAAGGTTTTGAAAAGTTTTTAGCAGTTAAATTTGTTGGAACAAAAAGATTTGGTATAGATGGGGGTGAATCTTTAATACCAGCCTTAGAACAATTAATAAAACGAGGTGGACAACTAGGAGTTAAAGAAATTAAAATTGGCCAACCGCATAGAGGCAGATTAAATATTTTGGCGAATGTATTACAAAAATCTTACAAGAGAATGTTTAATGAGTTTGCTGGCGAGTATGCTTCTTTCAACGCAGATTCTACTGGAGATGTAAAATATCATTTGGGAGCTTCATCAAATAGAGAATTTGATGGCAATTTAGTTCACATATCTTTGGCGGATAACCCTTCACATCTTGAAGCTGTAAATCCAGTAGTTCTTGGGCAAACACGTGCTAAACAATTTTTTCATAAAGATAAAAAAAGAAGACAGGTAGTTCCAATTTTGATTCATGGTGACGCTGCATTCGCTGGTCAAGGCGTTGTTGCCGAATGTTTTGCAATGTCAGGACTTCCAGGTCATAATACTGGAGGAACAATACATATTATAGTCAATAATCAAATAGGATTTACCACAAGTCCAAAATTTGCAAGGTCTTCTCCTTATCCATCTGATTTAGCAAAAATGGTTGATGCTCCAATTTTACATGTGAATGGTGACGATCCTGAAGCGGTAGTGCATTGTGCAAGAATTGCAATGGAATTTAGACAAAAATTTAATCGAGACGTGGTACTGGATATGATTTGCTATAGAAGATTTGGTCACAACGAAGGTGACGAACCATCTTTTACTCAACCTGTCATGTATAAAAATATTAAGAAACATGAAACAGCACTAAATATTTATGCTAATAAATTAATTAAAGAAGGAACCATTAATAAAGAAGAATTTAATAGCATGAAAATGCAATTTAAAAATCTTCTTGAAAATCAATTTAAAACAGCAAAAGAATATAAACCAAAATTAGAATGGTACGCTGGTGTTTGGTCAAGATACAAACCCGAAAGAGGAAAAGATAGAAGAGGAGTCACCGGTGTATCAATTGAAAAAATAAAAGAAATTGGGGAAAAAATTACAACAATTCCAAAAGAATTTAATCCTCATCCAACAATAAAAAAAATATTTGAAAATAAAAAAAAGATGTTTCTTTCAGGTAAGGGATTTGATTGGGCCACTGCTGAGCTATTAGCATTTGCAACATTATTGGAAGAAGGTTATCCAGTTAGACTTTCTGGTCAAGATTCTGGCAGAGGTACTTTCAGCCAGCGTCATTCTGTTCTTAGGGATCAAAGAGATAGCTCTTACTATACCCCATTGAACAATATTTTAAAAAATCAAAAAAGATATGAAGTAATTGATAGTTTGCTTTCAGAAATGGCTGTTCTTGGATTTGAATACGGATATGCATTATCAGAACCAACTACCCTAGTAGTTTGGGAAGCTCAGTTCGGAGATTTTGCAAATGGAGCGCAAGTTATAATAGATCAATTTATTACATCTGCTGAAAGAAAATGGGCGAGAGCAAATGGTTTAGTAATGTTGCTACCGCACGGTTATGAAGGACAAGGACCAGAACATTCATCAGCCAGATTAGAAAGATTTTTACAATTATGTGCTCAGGAAAATATTCAAGTTATGAATTGCACTACACCAGCAAATTATTTTCATGCTTTAAGAAGGCAAATTCATAGGGATTTTAGAAAACCTTTAATTATTATGACACCAAAATCTTTGTTAAGGAATAAAAGATGCACTTCAAATATTGAAGATTTTACTAAAAAAAATACATTTCATAGGATTCTTAATGATCATGCGGATTTTAAAAAATACGGTTTAATTGAGCTTAAAGAAGATAAAAAAATAAAAAAAGTAATTATATGTTCAGGAAAAATTTATTTTGATCTAATCGAGGCTAGAGAAAAAATAAAAAATAGAGAGGTATTTATTATTAGAATAGAACAATTATACCCTTTTCCTGTAAAAACTCTTGCTAAAGAGTTAAAACGGTTCAAAAAAAATTCCAAATTTTATTGGTGTCAAGAAGAACCTAAAAATATGGGAGCTTGGAACACAGCTAGAAATTATATCCAGTGGAGCTTGGATTTAATAAAAGCAGAAAACAGAGAGGTTAAATATATTGGTAGAAAACCTGCCGCATCCCCTGCTAGTGGATATCTAAAAAAACATCTTGCACAGCAGAATGAGATCTTGCATAAGGTACTTAGCTAAACATGTCGAATCAAATTATAGTTCCTTCTTTGGGAGAATCCGTAACTGAAGCAACAGTATCAAAGTGGCTTAAACAAGTGGGTGAGAAAGTTGATTCGGATGAGCCTCTTGTAGAATTAGAAACTGATAAAGTTAATGTAGAAGTGCCTTCTCCTTTAGCCGGAACTTTGACATCAATTAAAGTAAAAGAAGGTGATACCGTTGAGGTTGGAGCATTGTTAGGGGAAGTTAATGAGAGCAAAATTGCTTCAAAAAAAGCTGCTAAAGTAACTCAAACTGATTTAAAAAAAGAATCTTATACACCACCAAAAAAATCTAAGGAAAAAAAATTAAAAAAAAATGAAGAAGTTTTAACTTTAGATAAAGATGTTAAGCAAGAAAATTCTAGCCAAACTTTAGTTTTAGAAACATTAGCCGAAGAAGATATCAGTGAAAAAGAAACTGAAGAAGATATCAGTGAAAAAGAAGAAGAAAAATATATACCTCCAAAAACTAGAAAAAATTTATCTCCTGCAGTGAGAAAAATGGTTGAAGAAAATAATATTGATATTTCAAATATAGAAGGAACAGGAAAATCTGGAAGAATATCTAAAGGGGATTTAATTAACTTAATGGGAAATATTCCACAACCATCCAAAAGAAAAATTAGCCATGGTCCAGAAGAGAGAGTCAAAATGACAAGATTAAGGGCTACTATTGCTAAACGTTTAAAAGAGGCTCAAGATAATGCCGCCATGCTAACAACTTTCAACGAAGTGGATATGCATAGCATAATGCAAATGAAGCAAGATTATAAAGAAGATTTTAAAAAAAAATATTCAGTTAAATTAGGATTTATGTCTTTTTTTGTTAAGGCTTCTGTTGTGGCTTTAAAAAACTTTCCAGCAGTTAATGCAGAAATATCAGGAGATCACATTACTTATAAAAACTATTATAATATTTCAATTGCTATTGGCACTGATCGAGGGTTGGTAGTTCCTGTACTTAAAAAAGCAGATGAACTTTCTTTTGCTGATATAGAAAGAAATATATTTTTGCTTTCTGAAAAAGCTAGATTAGGAAAAATTACAATTAATGATCTTCAAGGAGGAACTTTTACAATAAGCAATGGAGGAATATATGGATCAATGTTATCAACTCCAATACTAAATCCTCCACAAACAGGTATATTAGGTATGCATAATATTGTTGAAAGACCGATTGCAAAAGATGGTAATATAATCGTGAGACCAATTATGTATTTGGCTTTATCTTATGATCATAGAATAATTGACGGAAAGGAAGCTGTATCTTTTCTAAAAACTGTTAAAGAATGTCTTGAAGAACCTCGCAGATTATTTTTAGATCTCTAAAAAATTAATAATGGATAATAAATTTGATGTCATTGTAGTTGGATCTGGTCCAGGGGGATATGTAGCTTCAATTAGATCCGCCCAACTTGGTCTCAAAACAGCGTGCGTAGAATCTAGAAAAACATTAGGAGGCACATGCCTTAATGTTGGATGTATACCTTCAAAGAGCTTACTTCATGCTTCTGAAATGTATCATAAGACAAAAAATGAATTTAAGAATTTAGGCATTGAAACAGCAGATATAAAATTAAATTTGCCCAAAATGATGGGAAATAAAAATAAATCTGTTCTTACGCTTACCAAGGGAATAGAATTTTTGTTTAAAAAAAATAAAATTTCACATTTAAAAGGTAAGGGTTTAATATTAGATAAAAATACTGTAGCAGTCGTAGATAATTCTGGTAAAAAAGAAACTTATAAAACCGAAAATATAATAATTGCTACCGGATCAACCCCTACATCTTTACCAGGAATAAAAATTGATGAAAAAAGAGTTGTTTCTTCAACAGGAGCATTATCTTTTGATACCCCTCCAAAAGAATTGGTAGTTATAGGCGGCGGATATATTGGATTAGAACTTTCTAGTGTTTGGAAAAGGTTAGGTTCAACCGTTACAGTTATTGAATATTTAGATCATATCCTCCCTGGAATGGACAAAGATATTTCAAGTGAATTTTTAAAAATTCTAAATAAACAAGGAATTAATTTCAAGTTAGACTGCAAGGTTACAGAAACTAATATTTTAAAAGATAGAATCGTTGTAAATTTTACTGACAATAAGAGTAAAAAAAAAGAAAAAGTTGAATGCGAAAAAGTTCTAATTGCAACAGGTAGAGCCCCAAATCTTGGCGAGGATATAGGGAAACTAGGCATTAAAGTAAACAATCAAAAAAAAATTCAAGTTAATAGAAAATTTGAAACTTCAATTAAAAATATTTATGCAATCGGTGATGTAATAGATAAAGGGCCGATGTTAGCGCACAAAGCTGAAGACGAAGGAATAGCAGTAGCCGAAATCATTGCAGGCCAGGCAGGTCATGTGAATTACAATGTTATACCTGCAGTAATTTATACATCTCCTGAAGTAGCTATGGTTGGTAAAACTGAAAATGAACTAAAAAAAGAAAATATTAAATATAAAGTTGGAAAATTTCCGTTTATGGCAAATTCAAGGGCTAAAGTTAATAATGAAACCGAAGGGTTTGTTAAAATAATAGCTGATGAAAAAAGTGATAAGGTTTTAGGAGTTTCTTTAATTAGTTCATTGGCCGGAACTATGATTGGAGAGGTGGCTTTAGCAATGGAATTTGGTGCAAGCGCTGAAGATATTGCTCGTACATGTCATGCTCATCCCACTCACAGTGAAGCAGTTAAAGAAGCTGCCATGGCAGTAGATAAAAGACCAATTCATTTCTAACATTTGTTAAACTAAATTATGATTAAAAAAGCAATGATCCTTGCAGCAGGTTTTGGAAAGCGATTGAATCCTCTTACACTAAATATTCCCAAACCTTTACTTAAAATTGGAAGAGAAACATTATTATCTAATACAATAAATTTTCTTGAAAATTATGGGACCGAAGAAGCTGTGATAAACGTACACTATTTTTCAGATCAAATTACTGAATATGTAAATAAAAAAAAGTTTAATTTAAAAATTACGATAGTTAATGAAAAAGAAAAAATTTTGGATACAGGAGGAGGTATACTAAATGCATTAAAATATTTTAAAGAGAGTTTTGTTTGCATAAACCCCGACACAATTTGGAATCTAAATTATTTAGAGGAACTAAAAAAAATGGAAAATAATTTTTTTATGAATAAAGAAAAATGTTATTTATTGATTGTAAACAAGGAAAAAAGTTTTGATAAAAATATGAAAGGAGATTTCAATTTGCAAAATACTATAGTCACAAGAACAGAAAATCAAAATTTAAAATATATATACACCGGGTTACAAATTATTAACCCAAAAGTTTTCTCAAATATTAAGGATCAAGTTTTTTCAATGAATAAAGTATGGAATGAATTAATTAAAAATGAGAAATTGCTTGCCCTAGAAAGTAATATCAATTTTTTACATGTTAGTACTTTGGATATTTATAAAAAATTAAATATTAAATAATATTTTTTTTTCCCTTTTTTTATCAAGGTATTTACAATCTTTAACTTCAAGATTATTTTCAAATTTAATTAGCAAGGGATTGCCGGTAGGAATTTCTAAATCCACAATTTTTTTTTCAGATAATTTTAAAATTTTCATTAATAAGGCTCTACAGCTATTCCCGTGAAATACAATAAGAATATTTTTATTAGATAGGATAAGTGGTTTAATTTTTTCATCAAAATAAGGTACAACACGGTCAAAAGTGTCTTTTAGCGATTCTCCCAAAATTTTAGATTTAATTTTTTTTTTAAGTGGATGATCCGATTCCATTTTTGGAGGAGGTATATCAAAACTTCTTCTCCAAATTTTTACTTGTTCTACTCCATATTTTTTTATTGTTTCGTCCTTATTCAAACCAGTAAGTCCTCCATAATGTCTTTCGTTAAGTTCCCATGATTTATTAATTTCGACATTTGGTGTATTTAAAACTTTTAGTATTATATCTAAAGTATTGGAAGCGCGCATTAATTCAGATGTAAAATGTGCATCAAATTTAATTTTTAATTTTTTAATTAATTCACCTGCATATTTTGCTTCAGATTCACCTTTTGAGGTCAGATTAACATCGTAGAATCCTGTAAATCTACGTTCTAAATTAAACTTAGATTGTCCATGACGGACTAGTATTAAATTATTCATTTTGATAACAGTTGTATATTATTAAAATGAACAAAGTTTTGAAATCTATTTTTCATATTTCCGTATTATTTTTGATAGTCATCTCACTTTGGCCCGGAAGTTTGATTGGTTTTTTATTATATAACGATTGGAGTTTACAACCATATTTAATTAAAAATCCTTTTGGGACAACAATTAATCATTTTATTTGCTATCTGTGCATTTCTTTAATGGGTTTTTTTATTTATGTAAAAAATGAAAACTTTAAAAATTTAGTGTATGGGTTGTTTTTTTTATCAATAACTCTTGAAATTTTCCACTCCATAATACCTAATCGTTCTTTTCAATTACAGGATTTGTTAGCTAATATTTTTGGTGTAATGGTTGCTTATTTTGTAATAAGGATTTATCTATTCTTTAATAAACCATGAGTGATAAATTTACAGAAAGAGAAAAAAGCTTTGAAAAAAAATTTGCAAGAGACGAAGAACTCCAGTTTAAAATTGCCGCTAGAAGAAATAAATATCTTGGTCAATGGGTCTCGCAAAAATTTGGATATAATTTAGAGAAAGAAAAAGAATATATACAGTCCGTAATTAAAGCTGATTTTCAAGAAGCGGGAGATGAAGACGTTTTTAGGAAAATCAAAGAAGATTTAAAAGATCAAAATGTTTCAGATCAAGATATCAGAAAAAAAATGGACGAGCTAAATGCAAAAGCTAAGTCTGATTTTATTTAGTTTACTAATTTTTTTTTCATTAACAACACTATCTATTTCCAATGAAAGAAATATTTCAGGGCAAGCAGAGGTTATTGATGGAGATACAATAAAAATAAATAAAATAAAAATCAGACTTTTTGGTATTGATGCACCAGAGAAAAAACAAATTTGTAAAAAAATATATATAAGTTTTTTAATATTTAATTTTCAAAAAAATTATAAATGTGGAGAAAAATCAACTTTAGCATTATTAAAGAAATTAAAAGACAAAAAAGTTAAATGCGTTATTAAAAAAAATAAGGACAAATATAATAGAAATATTGGCACTTGCTATATTAAAAATCAAGATATTAATAGTTGGCTTGTAAAAAACGGTTATGCAATAGCTTATACAAGATATTCAAAAAAATATGTACTAGAAGAACAATATGCTAAGGAAAATAAATTAGGAATATGGAGGGGTGCTTTTGTAGAACCTGAAAAATGGAGAAGAATTATGAATTAAATTCTTATATAAAATAAGAAGTGATTCATTTTTATAAAATAAATAAATTTGTTTTAGTTATTTTCTTTTTTTTAAGTGCCTGTTCATCTGTTCCTAAATACCCTCAAAATGCATGTAAAATTTTTAGTGAAAAATATTTTTATTTAAAATATACCAGGGCATCATCCAAAAAATGGGGGGTTCCAATTTCAAGTATTTTGGCTGTAATTAATAAGGAAAGCAGTTTTAAAAGATTTGCAAAACCAAAAAGAACAAAACTTTTTAAAATAATTCCTTATCGGCGTCCCAGCTCTAGCTTGGGATTTAGCCAGGCTGTTAACAAAACATGGGATTTATATAAAAAAGAAAACAACAAACCAGCGGCACTGCGTATAAGCTTTAAAAATAGTTCTGATTTTATAGGATGGTATTTTTGGAAAACAAATAAAATTAATAAAGTTTCTCTTAAAGATACCAGAAATATGTATTTAAATTATTATTTAGGATGGGGCGCTTATAAAAACAAAGCTTATGAGAAAGATAAGAAAGCTATAATATTTGCAAAAAGTGTAGAGAAACAAGCTAAGATTTATAGAATTCAATTACAAGAATGCAAATCAATTTTAGATAAGAATTATATTATCTTTTAAGTTCTTTATTAAGCTGAATATCAACAGCATCAATTCTTTTTGTGTTTTTTGTAAGCAGGACATACATTGTTGGTGTTACATAAAGTGTAAAGAAAGTTGATATAAGCATACCTCCAAATATTGTTGCTCCGACAGCTAAACGGCTTCCTTCACCAGCGCCAGGACCTATGTTACCAATTAGCAAGGGAATCATTGCGATCATAGTAGAAAGAGAAGTCATGATAATTGCACGAAATCTTCTTCTACAAGCTTCCAAGGCTGCACTTTGAATATTTTTTCCAGCTCTTCTCAATTGATTTGCCCAATCTACAATCAAAATTGAGTTTTTTGTGGAAATTCCAATTAAGATAACCAAAGCGATTTGTGAAAAAATATTTACACTTGAGTTGAATAATAAAATAAAAATAATTCCTCCAAAAACACTTAATGGAACCGTTAACATAATTACCGCAGGATGAATGAAACTATTGAAGTTAGCTGACATTACTAAAAAAGCAGTAATCAAAGCCAACCCAAATATAATAAATAATTCATTACTTGTTTCTTTAAGTTCTTCTGATTTTCCTTTCCATTCAATTCTTGCATCTGGAACATTTTTGTTCACTGTTTTTTCAAAATAACTTAAAGCTTCAGAAAGAGTGTAATCGCCAACTAGTCTTGCACTAATTGTAACAGCACGCTGTCTGTCATAACGTGCTAAAATTTTTGCAGAACCCACTTCTTTAAATTCAACGAGATTTGCTACTGATATTAACTTTCCTGTAGTATCTGAACGTACAAAAATTTTGCTTAAACTTTCACTTCTTTTTCTATTTTCTATGTCAGCTTGTAGAATTATTGGATATTCTTTTCCTAACCTGTTGAACTTTGTAACAGTTTTACCAGAAAAAAGAGTGCTAATCGTTGAACCGATAGATTGAACAGAGACTCCTAAATCTTGAGCTTTTTTTCTATTTATTTCCAACTTTATTTCTGGTTTATTTTTTGAATAATCAGATTCGATTGCTGCTAAGTTTCTATTTTTTCTTAATTCTATCATTATTGATTTTTGCCATTTTTCAAGTTGATCGTAACTATTTCCTAATAAAACCATTTGAACAGGTTTGTTATAACTACTAACCCGAATACTTTGCGGTGAAATAGGAAAAGCAAGAGCTTGTGGCACAGTTACAATTTTTCCTATAGCTTTTCTCATGATTTTTATTGCGCTTTCATCTCTATCTTTCCAATCATCTAACAAAGCTATAATAATAAAACTATTATAAGATTTGCTTGCTCTTCCAAAGCCAGGCACTCTCATAATAACTCTTTTGTAAGATTCTCCATCTTTTTTAATTAAAGGGATTAATCTTCTTTCTATTTCTTTGGCTTTATCAGCAGTATATTGAAAAGAACTTCCCTCGTCAGTTTTACCTATGACTAAATATACACCCCTATCTTCTTGAGGAAGTAATTCTTTAGGAGAAAAATTAAAAAGGAGTATAGATGCTATTACTATAAAAAACATAAATCCAATTATGATTTTTTGTTTATTTATCCAGTAATTTAAAGTTTCTGAATAAAATTCTAAAAAAGATTCATAATATTTTTCAAATTTTAAAACAATTTTAGATTTTTTTGTATTTTTATTAAGAAATTTACTTCCAAGCATTGGGGAAAGAGTAAGGGCTACGAAAGAAGATACAACAATAGCAAAAGTTAAAGAAATTGCAGTTTCTCTAAAGAGCGTACCCGATAGTCCTTCTATAAAGATTAATGGTAAAAAAACTGCGACCAAAACTAGAGTAGTTGAAATAATAGCAAAAGTTACACTTTTTGCTCCATTAACAGAAGCCACTAAGGGAGTTTCTCCATTTTCCACTCTATTGTAAATTGCATCTGTCATTATTATAGAATCGTCTACTACTATTCCTATTGCCAAAATTGCAGCTAGTAGTACAAATATGTTTATAGACAAGTCAAAAAACCATAAACCCAAAGCTGCCGAAATTAAACTAACAGGCAAAGCAACTGCAGGCACAATTACAGCTCTTAGATTTCCCAAAAATAGATAAATAATTATTACTACTAATACAAAAGCAATTGCTAAAGTTTTATAAACTTCATTTATTGCAGCATTTATATAAGTAGCCCTATCAAAAGAAACACCTAGTTTTAAATTTTCGGGTAAAGTTTTTTGAACTATTTTAATCCGCTCTCTTATTTTTTTTGATAATTCTACAGTAGAAGCACCACTTTTTGCATAAATTCCTATTCCAACAACTTTTTCATTAGGTTTTCCATCTTTACTTTGAGCTTTAAAAAGAGTTTTTTCGGAAACAGGACCATATTTTACCTCAGCAATATTTTCTAAACGAATAACGCTATTTTTTATTTTTTTTATAGGTAACTGTTTTATGGATCTTAAATCTTTATATGCTTTATCAAGATTGATTGTAAAATCAATATTAGTAGCTTCTAAACTGCCAGCTGGGAGACTAATATTTTCTTTTCTTAAAGCTTGCTCAACTTCTTGAACAGTTAGATCATTAGCTGCTAGTTTAGCTGGAGAAATATAAATTCTAACGCTTAATTCGCGAAGCCCTCCAACCAGAATTCTTCCTACACCTTTAACATTTGAAAAATTATCTACAAGATATCTCCTTGTATAATCTCCAAGTTCTAAATCAGTCCAAGTGGTTGAAGAAACGGAAAGCCACATTGAAGTTGTAAAACCAGCGCTTTGTTTAAGTATTTCTGGGGAATTAGAATCTTCTGGAAGGTTATCTTTAACTCTACTTACTCTGTCTCTTATATCATTTGTTGCTGCATCAAGATCAATAGAAGTGTCAAATTCAATTTTTATAGTAGCTCTCCCATTTTCTGAAGTTGAGTCTATATTTTTTATTCCTTCCGCTCCACCAATGACGTCTTCTATTATCTCTACTATTTCACTTGAAATAATTTCAGATGAAGCTCCATCGTAATCTACTTGGATTTGGACAACAGGAGGTTGCAGGCCTGCAGGCAATTCTCTTACTGGTAATTTCCAAAAAACAAACAATCCAAAAACCACTAATATCATTGAAAAAACTGCTGATACGACTGGTCTGCGAATTGATAGATCGGTAATAAACATTTTTAATTTTTTACTGTTATTTAATAATCGGCTTAACTTTCATGCCTGGCCTAACTTTAGTTAACCCTTCCGCAATTATTTGGTCGTCTTTATTTAGACCTTTCAAGACTTCAATATTTCCCATGTTTCGAATACCAGTTTCAATTTCGATCTTTTTAATCATATTATTTTCAATTATTTTATAGATAAATTTTTTACCTCCTTCATACATAATACTAGTATCAGGTATACCCAGAGATTGTTTTTCATTGTAAAATATTTCTATTTCAAGAAGGGAGCCAGGAATTATTTCAGAAGCATCATTAATAATTTTAGCTCTGGCCAATATCGATCTTGTCTGGGCGTCTACACGAGATGCTACAGATTCAATTTTTCCTTCATAAATTTTATTTTTATATGCAGAAAATTTTGCATTTAATTTAAGATCTTTTTTTAAAATAGCAGCGTAAACTTCTGGTATTTTTAAATCACATAAAACTTTTTGAGAATCGTCTAATGTTAGAATAATTGTATTTTCAGAACCCAAACTACTTCCGCTAATACCTCTCTTACCAATAATTCCAGAAAAGGGTGCAGTAATACTTTTAGTTGATAATTTTGCTATAATGTCACCTTTATTCACATTTCTATTATATTCAATTGGTTCCAGTAATTCATTTTTTTTAATTTTAAAAGATTTAGTTTTGCTACTTAGCGATGTGCAATAACTTTCTAGTGATTGGCTAAAATTTTTATTTGAAACAATTTCTACAATTACTCCTGGAGGAGGGCGTTTAGAAAATTTTTTTTTAAAATAAAGTCCTACGCTATATCTTCCAATTATAATTATAGCGATTACTAAAAAAAATATTATTATACCAATGGTTATTTTTTTTGATCTTTTCATTTATTTTTTTCCAAATTCAGTCCAACTTCCAATATATATTTTTGGCATATAATCATCATTTATCAAAGAATATGCAAGAGCTAGACTTGCCGCTGATACTGAACTTCCGCAGCTCATTACTATTTTATTACTATTAATTCCACTCGAATTAAATATATCTCGCAATTTTTTTGTATTTAAAAATGTATTATCTTTAATATTTACAATTTCGCTTAGCGGTAATGACTTTGATTCTTTAATAGAGCCAGATTTAATTCCTGGTCTTGGTTCAGATTCTAGACCTAAAAATCGTTTTTTGCTTCTAGCATCAAGTACAGTGAACTCTTTTCTTTTTATATTTTCATTAATTTGATATTTTACTTTAATCATATTTATATTTTCGGTAGCTTTATATTTAGTTGGAATTATTTCAGTTTTTTCATTTGTAACTTTTCGACCTTCTAACTTCCATTTTTTCATACCACCATTTAATACTGAAACTAGCTTTGGGTCATGTCCAAAATAAAGAAATTGAAACCAAGCACGACAACTAGAAATTAAATTACTGTAACAATAAATAATAATTCTATCGGTATTCAAAATTCCCATTTCAGAAATAGTTTTTTCGTGTTCACTTACTGACGGAAGAAAATGCCCATGCGGCAAATCTTTCTTCTGATTTGAATTTTTGTCTAGATCAAAAAAAATTGCATTTTCTATGTGATCTTCATTATACTCTTTAATAGCATTACGACTTTTATCTAAATGCCAGGATGCATCAATAATTTTTACCTTATTTAAATTTTCATTTAGCCAATCTGTTGAAACTAAAGTCATTTTTTATTTCGTTTTTCAAAATATTTTTGATGATATTCTTCTGCTTTACAATAATTTTTTTCTTTCCTGATAATTGTAACTACTTTACCATTAAGTTTTTTATTAACCTCATCTAATACTTTTTGGGCAGATATTTTTTCCTTTTCAGTTGTATAAAAAATTTCTGATCGATACTGATAACCTACATTGGGACCTTGGCGATTAAGAGTTGTAGGATCATGAATTTTGAAAAATAGTCTAGTTATGTTTTCATAAGAAATTATTTTAGGATCAAAAATAACTTTAACAACTTCTATATGTTCAGTATCTCCACCACAAACTTGTTCATAAGTTACTTTCGGATCTTTTCCGCCACAATACCCACATTCTGTGGAAATAATACCAGGAACGCCTTGATATTCAGTTTCATCCCAGAAGCAGCCAATTCCACCTATAAATTTTTGCATAATATTTTTTAATTTAATGATAAATATAAATTAAAATACCAAAATGATCAAAAATCAAAATCAACTAGGTGGAATATGCATGATCTTAAGTGTGCTTTTTTTCTCACTAATGGATGTTCTAATAAAAATAACTAATGAATATGATGTTGGTCAAGTCATGTTTTCTCGAGCGATATTTGGTCTTATTCCTATTTTTTTTTTAATACCAAAAAATAAAATTAAAGATTTTTATAAAACAAAACATAAACTTTTACATTTTTATCGATCCTTTGTTGGTGCTGTTGCAATGTATGCAATTTTTGTAGGTCTAAGAAATTTACAACTTTCTGAAGTTACTAGTTTAGCTTTTTCTGGCCCAATTTGGGTAGTAATATTTTCAATTTTATTTTTAGGTGAAAAAATAAGAGCAAAGCGTTGGATTGCCGTAGCCCTCGGGTTTGTGGGAGTTCTTATAATTTCAAAACCTGGTTTTGATAATTTAAATTTTTATTACATTTACCCTGTAATATTTACTTTGGGTTTTGCGGGAGTATCTATATTCATTCGCAAGCTTACACTTGTTGGTGAACCAGTTTATCTAATTGCTTTTTATTTTTCTGTTTGTTCAGCAATTTTCGGTCTTTTTACTTTACCTTTTGGTGGATGGTCAATGCCAACAAGTTATGATTTGGTTTTACTAATTTTAATAGGACTTTTGGGCAGCATAGCGAACTTGCTTCTTACAAAATCCTATCAATTAGCTGAAGTATCATTAACAACACCTTTAAAATATTTATCTCTTGTTTTTGCAATTATTTTTGGCTTCTATCTTTTTAATGAAATTCCAACGGTTTATACTTTAGTTGGCGCTAGTTTAATTGTTATTTCTTCTGCCATAATTTTTGTGAGAGAGCATCAGTTAAAAAAACCAATAACAACATTGCCTAGACAACAATGAAACGTGTTCCAGTTTATTGGGAAAAAGCGAAAAGGATATTGTCCAAGAGAGATCCTGTACTAAGGAAAATAATTAAGAAACACAAAAGAGGTTTTTTAACAACTAAAAACGATCCTTTTTTCTCATTATGCAGAACTATTGTTGGTCAACAAATTTCTACTAAAGCGGCAGATTCAATTTGGTCTAAGTTTGAAAAAAAATGTAAAAAACGTATTGTTCCCAAAATAGTATTAAAATTATCTTCTCAAAATTTAAAAAGTGCCGGTCTTTCCCGTCAAAAAGTTAGTTATTTAAAAAATATTGCAAAAGCTTTTAAAACTAGATCTTTTAATGTTAAAAAACTTAAAAAAATGAATGATCTTGAAGCTATAAGTTATATTACTAAACTCAAAGGCTTAGGAGTTTGGAGTGCCGAAATGTTTCTCATGTTTAATTTAAATAGACCAGATATATTTCCAATTAAAGATATTGGTTTACTTAGATCTCTTTCAAAAAATTATAAAACATTCTATCCTCCTAGCAAAAAATTTTTAAATAAAATTTCTAATCTTCATTCTGGTTATAGAACCGTCAGTACGTGGTATCTTTGGAGGGATATTGATTCAGAAGATGTTGAATATTAAATACCATTTTTATTTAAATCTTTTAAACGTAAACTAGCAATTTTTTTTACCTGCTTTATAGCTTCGTTAAATTCTATTTCAGGTTCAGATGAAATTCTTTTTCTAAAGTTATTTAAAATTTCATTTTTATTTTTTCCTTTTACTGCAAGTATAAAAGGAAATCCAAATTTTTTATAAGTATCATTAAGTTTTTTAAATTCATTAAATTCATCTTCTGTACATTGATCGAGACCTGCACTATTTTGCTCTTTTTTAGAATCGGGTGTTAGTGATGAAATTTTTGTTTTGTCTGCTAAGTCAGGATGAGCATTAAGAATTTCCAATTTTTTCTCTTTTGGACAAGATTCAAAAATATTAATCATTTTTGAAGATAACTCTTCAAAGCTGGTAAATGGTTTCAGATCGTATAGTTTATTGGCAATCCAACTTGCATTTTCGAAAATATTGGCAAAAACTTTAGCAAACTCACTTTTAGATAATTTATTAATTTTATTGATCATATTTATTTAGTTTATATAATATCTTATGACAAAATTAACCACACATTGCCTAGACACTTTTTCCGGCAAGCCTGCAAAAGGTATTAAAGTAGATATTTATACAGTTTCTGGCAAAAAGGAAAAAATTAATTCAACAATACTGAATAATAACGGACGGTCAGACAAAGCTTTGCTTGAAGGAAGCAATTTTAAAGAAGGAGAGTATGAACTTGTTTTTTTTGTAGGGGATTATTTTAAAAATATACCTAATTTACCCAAAATACCTTTTTTAAATGAAGTGATAATAAGGTTTGGAGTTTCTAATCCCAAAGAACATTACCATGTACCTTTACTTGTTAGTCCTTGGAGTTATTCTACTTATAGAGGTAGCTAGTGTCTTCAAACACAATTAGGTTTATTCATTCTGAAAAGGTTGTTGAAATTCGGAATCCTGATCCTAATGAAACATTGCTTAATTTTGTTAGAAATAAATTAAAAAAAACTGGCACAAAAGAAGGTTGCGCTGAGGGAGGCTGTGGAGCTTGCACAGTTGTTTTGGGAGAATTAAAAGATAATAATATTAATTATACAGCTGTTAATTCATGCATTACTTTTTTACCTACTCTAACTGGAAAACAACTTATACTAGTAGAAGATTTAATTTCAAAAGATAATTCATTGCACCCTGTTCAAGAAGCTATGGTTAAGTGTCATGGCTCGCAATGTGGTTTCTGCACACCAGGTTTTGTTATGTCTTTATTTTCAATGTTTAAAAATTACTCACAATTAAAAGAAGAAATAATTAAGGATTCTATAGCAGGAAATTTGTGTCGTTGCACAGGATATAAACCTATAATTAAAGCAGCAAAAAGTTTACGTACAAAAAATAAAATTGATCATTTTGTAAAAAATAAAAAGCATACCATCGCTCTGTTAAAAAAAATAGGAAACAAAAGTATTTCTATTTACAAAAAAGATAAAAAATATTTTGCGCCACGTTATGTTTCGGAACTTAAAAAAATTCTTAAAAAAAATTCTAACTCAAAGTTACTTAGCGGTGGCACAGATTTATCTTTGGCTGTAACTAAAGATAGAAAAGATATCGAGTCTATTGTTTATATGAATTCAATAGAGGAATTAAATTATATTAAAAATAATAATAAATATATTGAAGTAGGTGCTACAACTTCATTAAGCAGTTTTGAAACATATATAAAAAAGTTCTATCCAGATTTTAATAAAATTCTTAAACGCTATGGATCGGTACAAATAAGAAATGTAGCAACTATAGCAGGAAATATAGCGACCGCATCGCCAATAGGTGATAATCTTCCATTATTGTTAGCTTTAGATTCTCAGGTAGTATTACAAGGTATTAAAAAGAGTAAAATTTTACCAATTAACAATTTTTTTATTAACTATCGTAAAACCAAGTTAAAAGAAGGACAATTCATTCACTCTATTAGAATCCCTATTTTTGATAAAAATATTTTTAAAGCTTATAAAATATCTAAACGTTTTGATGATGACATATCTTCAGTCTGTGCTGCTTTTAATTTATTAATTGAAAACAAAAAAATTAAAAAGATAAAAATTGCATATGGCGGTATGGCCGAAATCCCTAAGCGAGCTCTTTCTTGCGAAAGAGTCCTTTTAAATTCTTCAATTACAAAAGACGTAATTAATAAAGCAAAAAATGCTTTAGAAAAAGATTTTCTTCCAATCAGCGACATGAGAGCAAGCGGGAAGTATCGAAAAATAATTGCAAAAAATCTTCTAGAAAAATGTTTTTTAGAAATAAATGAAAAAAAAATAATTGGAATATATAGTTAAATGAATAAAGAAATTTTTATAAACGAAGAAAGGCCTCATGAAAGTGGTATAAAACATGTAACTGGTCAAGCTCATTATACGGATGATATTCCTGAAGTGCCCAACACTTTATATGGGGCAATTGGATGGAGTAAAAGAGCTCACGCTATAATTAAAAAAATGAACCTTGAAGAAGTTAAAAAAAGTGAAGGGGTAGTTTCTGTAATAACATCAAAAGATATACCCGGCCGAAATGACGTTGGGCCCGTATATGATGGTGATCCTATATTTCCTAAAAAGGTCGAGTATTTTGGTCAACCACTATTTGCAGTGGCGGCAACAACAACGGAACTTGCCAGAAAAGCAGTTTTGAAGGCTAAAATTTCTTATAAGTCATTGAAAGTAACTAACAGCATTCAAGAAGCATTAAAAAAAAAATTATTTGTTTTAAAAGAGAATAAAATTAAAAAAGGAGAGCCTATTAATAAAATTAATCAAGCTCCATATAAATTAAAAGGAAATTTTACTACCGGTAGTCAAGAACATTTCGCACTTGAAGGTCATGTGGCGTTTACGATTCCAGAGGAAGATAATGATTATAAAGTTTATTCTTCAACTCAACATCCAAGCGAGACTCAACAAATAATAGCAAAAATGCTTAACCAAAAAAGCAATACTATTACAGTTGAAGTAAGAAGAATCGGCGGCGGTTTTGGTGGAAAAGAAACACAGTCTTTTATATTTGCAGCCATTTGTACCTTGTTATCTAAAAAAACTAAACGCCCGGTAAAGCTTAGAGTAGATAGAGATGATGAAATAATTATTACAGGAAAAAGACATGATTTTAATTCTGAATATGAAGTAGGTTTTGACGAACTAGGAGTTATCCAAGGATTAAAAATCAAACTGGCTTCTAAATGTGGAATCTCTCCAGATCTATCTGGAGCTATAAATCAGAGAGCTCTTTTGCATCTTGATAACGCTTATTATATAGAAAATATATTAGCAGAAAATTATTTATGTAAAACAAATACTGCTTCAAATACAGCATTTCGTGGTTTTGGAGGAAATCAAGGAATGATGGTTATAGAAAATATTATTGATAATATTGCGCAATCACTAAAAAAAGACCCTGCAGAAATAAGACGAAGAAATTTTTACCAAAATTATAAGAAAAATATCACGCACTACGGTATGAAAATAGAAGATAACGTGATCCAAGTAATTTTTGACAAATTGATAAAATCTTCAAATTATAAAGTACGTAGATCAGAAATAAAAAAATTTAATTCAATAAATAAATATATAAAAAAAGGAATAGCAATAACTCCAGTTAAATTTGGAATAAGCTTTACAACCATGCACCTCAATCAAGCGGGAGCATTAGTTCATATTTACTGTAATGATGGAAGCTGCCATATTAATACAGGTGCTATTGAAATGGGCCAAGGCACATATACTAAAATTGCGCAACTAGCTGCAGCAGAATTAGGTTTGCCACTTAACAAAATTAAAGTTTCAGCGACTAGGACTGATAAAGTTCCAAACACATCGGCCTCAGCAGCAAGCTCAACCACTGATCTTAATGGAGCTGCTATGCTTGATGCTATTGCGAAAATAAAAAGAAATCTTTTTTTATTTGTAAAACGTAAATATAAAATTAAAAATGAAGAAGCTATTTATGAAAACGGATTAGTTAAGTTTAAAGGAAAATCATTTAAATTTAATAAATTAATTAAAGAAGCTTATTTAAATAGAGTTTCATTATCTTCTTCAGGTTTTTATACAACTCCAAAAATACGCTTCAACCCAAAAAAATTTCATGGCAGACCATTTTTATATTTCTGTTATGGCGCAGCAGTTTCTGAGGTAATAATTGATACTTTAACTGGAGAAAATAAAATTTTAAGAGTTGATATATTGCATGACGCAGGAAGAGCTATCAATCCAGCTATAGAACTTGGACAAATTGAAGGTGGATTTTTGCAGGGTGCAGGTTGGTTAACCATGGAAGAGGTAAAATGGAAAACAAATGGTCAAATCACAACTCATTCACCTTCTACTTATAAAATTCCTGCGGTTAATGATATGCCAGAAAATTTTATTGTAGAAATTTTTAAAGAAGGAAAAAACAAGGAAAATGTTGTGAACAAATCCAAGACTACAGGCGAACCGCCGCTTATGAATGCAATGAGTGTTTTTTTTGCTATTAAGGATGCTATTTCTTCTGTAGGAAATTACGATATAACACCAATTATTAATGCACCTGCAACACCTGAAAAAATACTTATGAGTATAAACAATTTGAAAGCTAAATTATGAAAAATGAATTTATGAAAAAAGCCATAGAGCTTTCAATTAAAAGTGTAAATAATGGCGGAGGGCCTTTTGGAAGTGTTATTGTTAAAGGTGATAAAATTATAGCAGAAGGTTCAAATAAAGTTACATCAAATAACGATCCTACTGCACATGGCGAAATAGTTGCTATTCGTGAGGCATGTAAAAAATTAAATAATTTTAGTCTTAACGGTTGCGAATTATATTCAACATGTGAACCGTGTCCCATGTGTTTATCTGCAATTTACTGGGCAAGGATTGATAAAATATATTATGCGAACACCAGAGAAGATGCTCGAAAAATTGATTTTGATGATTCATTAATTTATACAGAATTACAAAAAAACATTGATAAAAGAAAAATTCCTATGATTCAAATGATGAGAAATGAAGCTTTAAAAGCTTTTGAAATGTGGGATAAAAAAACAGATAAGGTTAAATATTAAATGGAATTCCTACCTGATATTACCAAATGGACTCAAGCTTTACTTAGATGGGGACATGTTTTTTTTGCCATACTATGGGTGGGTACATCTTTTACTTTTAATTATTTAGATAACAAATTACCAAAAAGTTCAAAAGCAGAAGATGCTGAAGCTGAAGGAATTTTACAACACAGCGGTTATTATTATAAATTAACCAGATATTATGGTGCACCGCAGGAAGTTCCAAAGAATGTAATTCTTTGGAAGTACACTTCCTATTTGACTTTTTTATCAGGTATAGCGTTATTGATATTAATTTATTTTGTAAATGCAGATATTTTAATGGTTGATAAAAGAGTAAATGAAAATATTTCTCCTTCAATCGCTATAGCAATTTCAATATTATCTATAATAGGGTCGTGGTTACTTTACGATTTTATTTGTAAGTCTAAATTAATAAACTCCAAAATTATTTTTCCAGCTGTACTTTTAATTATTGGAACAGCTATTTCACTTGGTTTAACTAAAATCTACGGCCAACGATTTGCTTTTTTACAATCAGGTATTATTTTAGGAAGTATAATGACCATGAATGTATTCTTTGTAATAGCACCAAACGGTAGAAAAATAGCGTTAGCCGCTTCTAAAAAAGAAAAAATTGATTTAAATCTTTCAGTTCGAGCAAAGGTGAGATCAGTTCACAACAATATTATTACATTATTAGTTTTGTTTATAATGTTAAGTGGACACGCATCCTTCATTTCGAATAGTAAATACAATTGGATAATTCTTTTTGTATTGGCAATAATTTTTGGAACAATTCAATATTATGTTAACTGGAAAAATAAAAAAGAATCTAGTTAAACTCCTTCTATAATCTGTAAATTTCTTTTTACAGAGCCTTTTAATATATTATGAGCTTCTTGGTACTCGTCAGAATTGTAACATTTTTCGGCATCTGCAAAAGATGGAAATTCAACTATTACTGTTCTTGGTGATTGATTTCCCTCAAGAGTTATATTTTTTCCTCCTCTTACTAGAAATTTACCTGAATATTTACCAATAGCTTCCGTTGCTTTAGTGGCATATTTT
Organism: uncultured Pelagibacteraceae bacterium; assembly: GCA_902519445.1. Classification (GTDB taxonomy): domain Bacteria; phylum Pseudomonadota; class Alphaproteobacteria; order Pelagibacterales; family Pelagibacteraceae; genus AG-414-E02. Next base: position 3,833 of record CABYJR010000005.1, on the reverse strand, counting down.
TTCAAAGTTTCCATATTTTCTATTTTTTCATATACAGCTATCCAAATTCCTTTTGACATGAATTTTCTCCTTTTTAATTAAGTTTTTTTTAACTATGATAGCAGAATTAATATGTCAGAAAAATTAATTGTTTCCTGGGACGAATATAACAAAACTGTAGAAAAGTTAGCTATCATGGTTCACGATAGCGGTTATAAACCTACCTTGCTAGTTGGTATAATGAGAGGAGGTGCTCCTATGATAGATTTATTAAGCAGAGTTTTTAAACTAAAGTGTGCTTACCTTGCGGTAGAATCATATAGCGGCAAAGGTGTTGAAGACGAACAAGGAGATATAGTCTTTTCTCGCGAAATGAGTTCGATTGCAAAAAATATGGGTGGCAAAATACTTTTGTGTGACGATCTTTCTGATACTGGGATTACTCTTAATAAAAGTGTTGATTGGCTAAAGAATTATGAAACAATTAAAGGTAAAATTGAAGATATAAAGACAGCCACTTTATGGAAAAAAAAGAAATCAACATTTGAACCAGATTATTGTGCTGTTAAATTGCCAGATAATCCTTGGATTGTACAACCTTTTGAACATTACGAAGAAATAAGAATTGAAGATATAAAAAAGAAACACTCTAAATAAAAAAGGGCCAGAATAAATCCGGCCCCTTTCTATAAAAAATTAATTTTTTTAGTTAAGCTACAACGAAGCTTATTACGCTCGCTGCTGCTATTACCCAAATCGCGGGGCTAACATTTGTTTTTCCTGTACAGATTTTAATTGCTGCATAAGAAATAAATGCCAAAGCTATTCCATGAGAAATTGAATAAGTGAATGGCATTGCTATCATAGCCAGAACAGCAGGTCCTGCTTCAGCAATATCATCCCATTCAATATCTACAATGTTACGAACGAAAAGAGTTGCAATATAAATTAATGCAGCTCCATCGATTTCTTTTGGAAGACTTGTTGCTAACGGCGCTAAGAATATACAAGCCAAGAATAAAAGTCCTATTACAAGAGAAGTCATTCCCGTTCTTCCGCCAGCTTTTACTCCAGCAGCTGATTCTACATATGTAGTAACTGTACTTGTTCCTAATAACGAACCCGCAACAGTTGATACGCTGTCTGAAAGCATAGCTTTGTCGATATCTTGGATTTTTCCGTCTTTTCCAATTTTCCCTGATACATTTGCAACGCTAGTTAAAGTTCCTGCAGTATCAAAAAAGTCAATGAAGAACAGAGTAAAGACTACTGTTACCATTGAAGCCGAAAGTGCAGCACCCAAATCAAATGCAAACAAGTGCGTCATTGGAGGTGGAGCAGAAGCAACACCATTAAATTTTGCTAAACCAAATACCCAAGCAATAATACTAAAGGCAATGATTCCAATGATGATGTTTCCTTTGATCTTATATTTTTCCATTACGATCATTGATATAAATGCACCAGCACCTAAAAGAAGTAATGGGTTGCTAAGATCACCAAGAGTTACAAGTGTAACTGGATGGTCACCAGTCAATCCCATAATTTCAAAACCAATGATTGCTAAGAACAAACCTATTCCAGCACCAATTCCAAGTTTTAAACTTTTTGGAATTGAGTTGATTAGCCAAGCTCTTACTGGAGTTAGTGAAATTATTAAGAAGACCACACCAGCGACAAATACAGCTCCAAGAGCTTCCGCTGGGGTATAGTTCATACCCAAACAAACTCCATAAGCTATAAAAGCATTGATACCCATTCCTGGTGCCAAGCCTACTGGCCATGTCTTAGCGTAAAATGCAGCTATGAAACAAGCAATGGCTGTCGCCAAAACTGTAGCTGTGAAAACACCGCCAAAGTCAAAACCACCATCTGCAAGTATGACAGGATTTAAAAACAAAATGTAAGCCATTGTTAAGAAAGTTGAAACTCCGGCTATTACTTCTGTTTTAAAATCGGTTTTGTGTTTTCTATAGTCGAAATATTTATCCATCATAAATATTTTCCTCCATAAAATTATTAATAAGTCGATCTTAATAAACCTTATTAAAGAAGTCACAACGATAATAAAAAATAAAATACAACTTTCAGGCTATTTTTGTTTATAAGATTTATGATATTCTATGTTAAGTTGTACTTATGAAATTATTTTTTGCAATATTACTATCTTTTTTTTTACTTTCAGGTTGTCAAACTATTGAAAATAAAACGGACAAAATAGGAAAGAAAGAAGTTAAGGAAATAAGCAAATTTATTCAACAACCCGAATCAGAATTGAAAATAGTAATGGGTGAACCTGACGAAGTTAAGTATGACGATAAAGGCTCAAAATTTTTTATCTATAACAAGAAAAAATATGGAATTACTTGCGAAAGAAAATTTGAAATTGATCAAAGCAAAATGGTTATAGGGGTATCAAGCAGGGGATGTTTTTAAAATACTTGCGGAAACCTTAGTTCCCGCAAGCAAGGTTCCAATTTATCTAATTGGAATTAGTTTTTTTTTCTTTTGTTCTGGTATGATTTTTTCACAAGTTACTGTCAAAAGACCATCTTTTAACTGAGCGCCATTTACCTTTACATCATCTGCAATAGTAAATGATCTAGAAAACGATCTTTGAGATATTCCTTTATGAATTATCTCATCACCATCTTTTTCAACAGTTTTATCAATTTTTTTAGTTCTAACTGTTAAAAAATTATCTTCAAACTCAACTTCAACATCATCTTTATTAAAACCAGCAACCGCTACTTCGATAGCATACTTGTCTTTACCGGCCTTTCTGATGTTGTAAGGGGGATAGTTACTTTGTACCATTCCGCCATTACCTAACATTGATTCAAACTGATCGAACATACTGTCGAACCCAATGCTAAAAGGTTTAAGAGAATTAAAGATTGATAAATCCTTACTTGTCATATTTACCTCCATTGTTAGCAAGGTTAATTTATATAAGTCCCACAATGGCAACTTACAAAAGTTTATATGGGTGCTTTTTTAAAAATTTCAAGATTAGGTGTTTAATTTATTTGTGATTTTTAAAATAAAACTATAATCGAAAGCTATTTCTTCAATAGCAGAATCTCTTCCAGATTTTCCACCGTGACCTGCATCTTTTAGTTCACATTTTAAAAGTAATAAATTTTTATCAGTCTTATGCAGTCTAAGCTTAGCCGTAAACTTAGTTGGTTCATCAAAAATAACTCTCACATCTTTCAAGTTGGTCACTAATAGTAAATTTGGATAATCCATTTTTTTAATATTATGATAAGGAGAATAGGATTTAATATATTCAAAATGTTTTTTATTATTTTTTCCATCACCAAACTCAGTTAATTCTCCTAATGTAAGTGGTAAAGAGTGATCTAGATTAGTGGTAAGTGAATCCAAAAATCCTACTTGAATAACCATTCCTAAAAATAATTCTGGAGATTTATTTACCACTCCTCCCAAAAGCAATCCCCCCGCACTTCCGCCGTAACCTACTATTCCGCCCTTGTAGGTATATTTTTTTTCAATCAAAAATTTTGCTGCAGATATATAATCTTCAAAGGTATTTTTTTTATTTAACATTTTGCCTTCCTCGTGCCAGATTTCTCCACGCTCACGCCCACCTCTGATTGATGCGTCACACCAAATAATATTTCTATTAAGTAAAGTTAGTCTGGTATTTGAAAAGCCAAATCCTAGGCTATTGCCATAACTCCCATATCCGTATAACAAAACATTAGCGGTTCCATCAATTTTGGTATCTTTATGTCGAGTTATGGTTAAAGGTATTAATCTTCCATCATGAGATTTACATTCCAATCTTTCTGTAATGTAATTTTTTGGAGAATAATTTTTATCTAAAA
>CABYJR010000004.1 GCA_902519445.1 uncultured Pelagibacteraceae bacterium | reverse complement strand
ATTGTTTTTTATTTCACTTTTTTTAATAAAACTTGTCATTGTAATTCGCGCATATATACTTGTATTTATAAATAAAGTCAAAAGGAGAATAAAATGGCCAAAGAAATAAAAAACCCTGAAACTATAGCTCTTCACGGCGGAGAATATAGAAGTGACCCAGCTACAACAGCTGTTGCCGTACCTATTTATAGAACTACATCATATCAATTTAAAGACACGGATACTGCAGCAAACCTGTTTGCTCTAAAAGAGTTTGGTAATATTTATACACGTATAATGAATCCAACAAATGACGTTTTGGAAAAAAGAGTGGCTGCTCTAGAGGGCGGTTTAGCTTGTGTTACAGTAGGATCGGGACAAGCAGCCTCTACTTTTGCTATAACAAATGTTTGTCAGGCAGGTGATAATTTTATCAGTTCAACCGATTTATATGGAGGAACTGTAAATTTATTTACTCACACATTAAAAAAATTAGGAATAGAAGTTAGGTATGCAGATCCTTCTGATCCAAAAAATTTCGAAAAATTAATTGATGATAAAACAAGATGTATTTATGCTGAAACATTACCAAATCCATATCTACGAGTTTTTCCAATTAAAGAAGTTTCTGACATAGGTAGAAAACATAATGTTCCTTTAATTATGGACAACACAGCAGCTCCTATTATATGTAAACCTATTGAACATGGTGCAGCAGTAGTTATTCATTCATTAACAAAATTTATCGGCGGTCATGGTACTGTCATTGGAGGATGTTTAGTTGATGGCGGTAATTTTGATTGGACCGGGGATCCTAAAAGACAGCCATTATTTAATGAACCAGATCCAAGTTATGGTGGTGCTGTATGGGGTAAAGTTGTTCCTGAACTTACAGGAGCAAATGTAGCTTATGCTGTACGTGCTAGAGTAGTTTTATTAAGAGATCTAGGTTCTGCTTTAGCTCCAGATAACGCATTTGGTATTATACAAGGTTTAGAAACCGTAGCTGTTCGAATGAAACAACATTGCTCAAATGCTACAAAGGTTGTTGATTTTTTAAACAAGCATAAAAATGTTGATAGAGTTATATACCCAACGCTTCATAAAGGAGAAGTTGGCAATAGAGCAAAAAAATATTTTAAAGGCGGAAACGGTGCTTTAGTAGGAGTTGAGGTAAAAGGTGGAGTCCAGGCGGGTAAAAAATTTATTGAATCTTTAAAAATGTTTTATCATGTAGCTAATATTGGAGACGCAAGAAGTCTAGCAATTCATCCTGCAACGACTACTCATAGTCAATTGACGGAAGAAGAGTTACTAGCTGCTGGAGTTACTCCTGGTTATGTAAGACTTTCAATAGGAATTGAACATCCTGATGATATTATAGCTGACCTTGATCAAGCATTGAAAGCTTCGGGTACAGCTAAACTTAAGGCTGTTAGTTAGAACTCGAGTTCAAGTATAGAAAATATATACTAGAACTTACTAAAAAAATTGAAGTAATTTGGTGCATAGAAGCTAAGTAAATCTGTGCACCATACAATAAAGTAAAAATTCCTAATATAATCTGAACAATCAAAATTAAACCAATTATCTTTATCGGAAGAAAGTATCTTATTAAATTATTTTTATAAATTTTATAAACTAAAATTATATAATAGATAAGAATTATATATGCTAAATTTCTATGGTAAAATTGAACTAAAGAAGGTTCGCTAAAAGCACTTAAGGCAAACATGTTGATAAAATCATTATCATCTGGAAAATAAGATGAACCCATTAGTGGCCAAGAGTTGTATATAGTTCCAGCATCCATTCCTGAAACAAAAGCTCCAACTGCTATTTGGCAAAAAACTAATATTAAAAATATTAAAGGTAAGAAAAATTTTAATTTTTTATGAGATAAATTAATATCTTTTAACTTTAAATAATCCCATAAAATTAGCGAAAGAATAAAAAAAGCGATTAACAAATGTATAGCCAATCTATAGTGACTGACATCTAGTCTATTTTCTAATCCACTTGAAACCATATACCAGCCAATAAAACCCTGAAAACATATAAGAAAAAATATTAAATAAAGACTTTTTAAATTTTTAAAACCTAATTTTATTGTAAAATAAATAAGTGGTAATAGAAAAAAAATTCCTATTAATCTTCCTAAAAATCTATGCGCCCACTCCCACCAAAAAATTATCTTGAATTCATTCATAGTCATTGCGTAATTTTGAATTTTAAATTCTGGAATTTCTTTATATAAATTAAAATAGGTTTCCCAATCAGCATTATTTAAAGGAGGTAAAAATCCAGAAAATAATTGCCATTTGGTAATTGATAACCCTGAATCAGTTAACCTTGTTAATCCACCAACTATAATTATTAAGGCGATCAAGAAAGTTATTAACAATAACCAGGAAGATATATAAATATTTTTGTTATCTTCGTTCATAAAATTAATATACATATCTATTTGTTAAATATAAAATTATTAAATTGTCGCTTATATGAATAGACGATTAAAAAAAGAAAGAAAAAAGATTGATAAGATAGATCAGCAAATTTTTAATCTGATTAAAAAAAGAACGATTATTGTCAAAAAAATGCTAATTCTTAAAAAATATAGGCATCAAATTGTTGATCATAAAAGAAACAATGAAATTTTATTAAAATTAAAAAGAAAATCAATACAAAATAAAATAGATCCTCGCATTACTAAAAAAATTTGGAAATCTATGATTTCTAGCTATATAGATTTTCAAAGAAGAAATTTTAAGAAGAAATAATTATTTACTATGTGGAGGTAATTTTTTTTCAACAAAAACTTCATGTTTTCTTGTTGCGGGATTATATTTTTTAACCTTCAATTTAATTTTTGCTTTTTCGCCTTTGGTAGGTTTTTTTACATAATAAAAAAAAGAACTATCTGGTTTAGCTTCGGGAACTAACCTTACCTTTATGTGAGTTTTTTTAGCCATTTTTTATTTTTTTTAAATCTTTAATAATTTTCGATATATTTTTTAATTTGTCCCTAATAATTTTCGTAGAATAATTGGTAGGCTTATATACACCAAAATTTATAGTATCGTCAATAGATTCTAAATTCTTTCCTTCTAACAGTTTTTTAACTCCACTTATTGTCAGTCCTTTTTCTTTTAATAAAGATTTTATTAAAATTAATATTTTAATGTTTTTACTAGAGTAATATCTTCGTCGACCAGCCATTATAGTAGGCTTGATTTGTTTGAATTGTGTTTCCCAATATCTAATAGTGTGTGTTTGTAATTGACCAGTTTTTTTGTCAATAAGATTTAGTTGCTTGGCAACCTCTCCTATAGTCTTATATTTATTTTCAAATTTATCAATATTTTTCATTTATTTTTTTTTTAAAAAATGATGAAGGTCTAAATTTAACAACCTTTCTTGAACTAATTTTTGCTTCTTCTTTTGTTTTTGGATTTCTTCCTATTCTTTCTTTTTTATTTTTAACTTGAAAAGTACCAAATGATGAAATTTTAATTTGTTTGAATTTTACCAAATGATGAATCAAAGTTTCAAAAAAATCATCAACAATTATCGATGAATAGTTTTTGGAAAAACCAATACGTTTAGAAATTTTATTTGATAGTTCTTTTCTAGTAAAATTTTTTTTTACCATTAGTTGAAAATACTATTACTTTATAATTTATCGTCAATAGTAATAAGATTAGATTTAATCTTTTCAATAAGGTTAGCATTTATAATTTGATTGCATACATTAATAGAATGAGCGAAGCCAACTGAATCAGTTGCACCATGACTTTTTACAAGTGGACTTTCTAATCCTAGAAAAATAGCTCCATTATATTTTCTTGGATCTAGTTTATTTTTAAATCTCTTAAGAGAAGAATAGGAAAATAAAATTGATAATTTGTTCAATGATTTTTTTAAATTTTTTGTTATAAAATTTGCAGTACCTTCAGCAGTTTTAAGCGCAACATTTCCAGTAAATCCATCTGTAACTATAACATCAACATCTCCATCCATTATATGATTGCCTTCTATATATCCTGTAAAATCAAAATTTTTTATGTCATTTTTTTTCATTATTGAAAAAGTTTTTTTCAAAACATCGTTACCTTTATTTTCTTCCAGCCCGACATTTAAAAGGGCTACCCTTGGTTTTTCATTTTCAAAAAGTGATTTAAATAAAGCTGATCCCATGGATGCAAAATCACATAAATTTTTTTCATCACAAACTATATTTGCACCAAGATCCAAAACTATGTTCATGTTATTTTGATTTGGCCATAACCCTGCAAGAGCTGGTTTATTGATTCCTTTAATATTATTAAGAAGGAGTCTTGATATAACTAACATTGCTCCCGTATTTCCAGCTGACAATGTTATATCAGCTTTTTTATTTTTTAAAAATTCGATAGATTTCCACATGCTAGTTTCTTTGCTTTTCTTAGCAGCTGCAAGTGGGCTTTCGTCATCTGATATAATATCTTTTGCATCAATAATTTCAGAATTCTCACGTACTAAATTATTATTTTTTACCTCATTTTCTATTAAATCTTTTTTACCAAATAAATAAAAATAATTATCCTTTTTTTGCTTTAAAGATAATTCAATGCCTTTTATAATTTTTTTAGGCGCGTTATCACCACCCATTGCATCTACTGCAATTTTTACTTTATCATTCATAAATATTGAAAAATTATTTTTTAGGATCTAAAATTTGCTTTCCATTATAAATACCAGTTTTCAAATCGAGATGATGAGAAAGCCGAAATTCACCTGATTTCTTATCTTCAATTATATTTATTGAAGAAATTTTATGATGTGATCTTCGCTTATTTCTTCTTGATTTTGATGTTTTTCGTTTTGGAACAGCCATATTATTAAATCAATTAAATTTAAATTTAAATTCACCTTTTAATACACTATCAGAACTTAAATCAAAACAAAAAGTTTGAAAATCTCTAAAATAGGCTATTAAATTATCATAATTAGCGGTTTTGCTGTTAATATTACATTTTAAACATTCTTTAAAAAAGGTTCTTTTATATTCATTATTTTTGTCATTAAATTTCTCAGAAAAAAGGAGAATGTTATAAAAAGATTTAACTAAAAATTTCATATTTTTATTTACCGTAACATCGCCAAATCCTAATTCTCTCATATTCATCTCTATTTGATTAAATACAGTATCAAATAATTTTTGATGAAAGACCTTATAATCATTTTTCTTCTCACTCTTATTAACTTTAATAAAAATGAAGGAAATATGAAAAAAAATTAAATTTATCCTATTTTGGAATGTGTCAGCGAGGGCAAATTTTGTATAAAATAATTTATTACGTGATAAAGAAAGAATATTGTTATATAAGTTTAGTTCATTAAATTTGTGATGACTTGGTAAATTGTTCATATGATAAAAAAAATATTTTATTTCGTTTTTATATTATTTTTTACATTTAATTGTAGTCAAAATGAAGTAATAAAAACACATGGCGTAGCTTATCTTAAGAAAAGAGAAAAATTAATACAAGTCAATGTATCTAACAAAAATGACGCTATATCTATTTTAGGCCAGCCTTCTACAAAAGGTATGTCGAATGATAATTTGTGGATATATATTGAAAGAACAAGAACTAGAGGTAAATTATTAAAGCTTGGTAGAAATTATCTTTTGAAAAACAATGTTTTGGTTCTAGATTTTGACAAATATGGGATTCTTCAAAGAAAAGAGTTTTATGATAAAAAACATATGAACGAGATAAAATTTGCAAAAGATGAAACGGTTAATGAATTGAGAAAAGAAAATTTTATTTATAGTTTCTTGTCAAGTGTAAGACAAAAAATGATACAAAAAAGAAAATAATATTAGTGTGCAATAACTGCTAATAATAATAAAGCTACAATATTAGTTATTTTAATCATTGGGTTTACAGCCGGACCAGCAGTATCTTTATAAGGATCACCAACTGTATCACCTGTAACAGCAGCTTTATGAGCTTCGGAACCTTTGCCTCCAAATTTACCATCCTCGATATATTTTTTTGCATTATCCCACGCTCCTCCCCCAGCTGTCATTGAAATAGCTACGAATAATCCTGTAATAATAACTCCTAATAACATAGCTCCTAAAGACGAAAGGGCAGCTTCCATACCAGCTATATTTAAAATAAAAATATATAAAAATATTGGAGATAGAACTGGTAATAAAGAAGGTATTATCATTTCTTTAATGGCAGCTTTAGTCAATAAATCAACTAATCTACCATAATCTGGTTTTCTTTTTCGTTTCATAATACCTGGTATTTTTTTAAATTGTCTTCTAACTTCAAGTACTACTGCTCCTCCAGCCCTTCCTACAGCTTGCATTGACATAGAACCAAAAAGGTATGGGAGCATTCCTCCAAATAATAAACCTACTACGACAAAAGGATTTGATAGATCAAAACTAACAGATATATTTTCTAAATTAGATCCTTTAACATTTGAAAAAAATTTAATGTCCTCCGTATAAGCTGCGAACAAAACTAAGGCACCAAGACCAGCGGAACCTATAGCATAACCTTTGGTAACAGCTTTAGTAGTATTTCCAACAGCATCAAGAGCATCAGTTGTTTTTCTCACATTTTTAGGAAGATTGGACATTTCAGCTATTCCTCCGGCATTATCAGTCACAGGACCATAAGCATCAAGCGCAACCACCATGCCAGCTAAAGCAAGCATTGTAGTGACAGCTATAGCTATACCAAACAAACCCGCGATATGATTAGTCAATAAAATTCCACCAACTATTATTATTGCAGGTAGGGCTGTTGCTTCTAATGAAACAGCTAAACCTTGAATAACATTTGTTCCATGTCCTGTAACAGAGGATTTTGCTACACTAATGACAGGACGAAATTTTGTGCCAGTGTAATACTCAGTTACCCAAATAATTAAACCGGTTATGATTAAACCTATGACTCCACATTGAAAAAGGCCAAAGCCTGTAAAAGTTGCATTATTAGATGAATATATATTATTTAATCCAATAATTTTATCTGTGACAGGATATAAAATTATTACAGAAAGAATCGCAGTAGCAATAAATCCTTTATATAAAGCTCCCATAATATTATTGTTTTTACCAAGTTTAACAAAAAAAGTTCCAGCTATAGAAGTAATAATACAAGATCCTCCAATAGCTAATGGATATATCATCATATTTAAATTATCTTGAAAAAATATTGATGCCAAAACCATTGTTGCAACAATTGTAACAGCGTATGTTTCAAAAAGATCTGCAGCCATGCCTGCGCAATCACCAACATTATCCCCTACGTTGTCAGCAATAACAGCTGGGTTTCTTGGATCATCTTCTGGAATTCCAGCTTCAACCTTGCCAACTAAATCAGCTCCAACATCTGCTCCCTTGGTAAATATACCTCCTCCTAATCGTGCAAAAATAGATATTAGAGAAGCTCCAAAACCTAATCCTACAAGAGCATTTATTGTTTCTCTGCTCTCAACATTAAATTTTAATAAAACTAAATAATATGCTGCTATAGATAATAGCGCTAAACCCGCAACTAACATTCCCGTTACTGCACCTGATTTAAATCCTATATTAAGACCAGCTGACAAACCTTTTCTTGACGCTTCAGCTGTCCTTACATTAGCCTGCACAGACATTAACATTCCAACATAACCAGCTGCGCCAGACAAAAAAGCTCCAATGAAAAAACCTATGCCTACCCAAAATCCTAAGGCAAATGTAATTATAAATAAAATAATTACTCCAACTATAGCAATTGTCTTATATTGACGATTTAAGTATGCCCGAGCTCCTTCTTGAATAGCTGCTGCAATTTCCTGCATTTTTGAATTCCCAGGGCTTGAAGATAAAATTTGTTTACCAACAATATATCCATATAGGATAGCTAATAATCCCGCTCCTATTATTATATTAAGTGTTCCTATCATTTATTAAAATTTAAATTGAATAAAAACGAAAAGTGTCAAAAAAAAACATAAAAGGCAACAATAATTTCTTCTTTAAATTGTGTATATTTGCCATTTTATTGAGCAGTTCAATTTGACACATTAACAACACGGCTTATTTTAGAAGCTTTATCCAAAATAGCATTCAGGAAGTTTTTTTGTGAAGATTTAATAAAAGAATCTGAAACCTTAAGATATTCAGATATTATTACTTTCACTGGATTTTTATGCATAAACATAAATTCATATATTGCTGCCATAATCATTAATTTTACCATTAAATCAGTTTTTTTTTCATTAATATTTTTTTCTAATTCTTTATTTATTAGATTTTCTATTAATTCCTTTCTTTCAATTGTTCCAACAACAACATCTTTAATAAATTTTCTATATCTATGTTTTGGAAAATATAATTCAGAATCTTTATTTAAGTGATATGCGTATAACTTTTGAATTACTATTACTCTAGGATTTTGAAGCGCTTCTTTATCCATTATTTAAAATTAGCCAAAGTTTGGTTTACTGCTGAAACAGCATTACCTCCTATATCTTTTCCTTCTGGGTTGGCTCTTTCAAGAGCTTGTTTCATATTAAGACAAGTAATTATTCCATTTCCTATTGGTTTTTTACTTTCGACTGATAAGTCCATAATTGCATTAACAACAGCCTTTGAAATTAAATCAAAATGAGGCGTTTCTCCTTTAATAACACACCCCAAAGCTACAAAACAATCATATCTATTTATATGTTTAGAAATTGTAACTGGGATTTCAAAAACTCCAGGGACATGGTAAACTTTTTTTATTACTAGATTGCATTTATCATTTGCCTGCTCTGAGGCAGCACCATCCAACAACATTTTGGAGATGTCTTTATAATAATCTGCTAATACTATACAAAGTTTTTTCATTTTATAATTTCTTGTTTTGTAATTTTAATACCATATCCATCTAAACCAATAACTTTCTTTTTAGATCTGGTAACTAATATCATATTTTTTATACCCAAAGCTTTAATAATTTGTGCACCAATACCATAATTTCTAATCAATCTATCTTGGCCGTCTTTATAAAACTTTTTACTTTTGTAACCTCTTAAAGTTTCAGAAACTGATTTTAGATTTGTATCTCTTATAAAGATTAAAACACAATCCTTATGATTTTTAAAGTATTCTATAGTAGCATTAAATGAATTAGGTAATTTTTCGCCCATTAGATAATTTTTTACAATGTTTGATGATATAACTCTGACTCTTGGGTTTTTATTTTTTTTAATATTTCCTTTAATCAAAGCAAAGTTTTCAGATCCATCAAGCAAGTTTTCAAATATTTTTATATTATAATTTTGTTTTTTAATTTTGATATTTGAAGATTTTTTATGTTTAATTAATTTTTCTTGATTCAAACGATACGCAATAAGATCATCTATTTTTCCTAATTTAAGTTTATGTTTTTTTGCAAAATTCATTAACTGTTTTCCTTTAGCCATAGTCCCATCATCATTCATAATTTCACAAATAACTGCTGATGAACCACATTTAGATAATTTTGAAATATCTACAGAAGCTTCTGTATGACCAGCTCTTACAAGCACTCCTCCATTTTTAGAAATTAAAGGAAATACATGACCTGGGGAAACAATATCTTTAGATTTAGCATTATCCCTAATAGCTGTTTTAATTGTATGTGCTCGATCATGCGCTGAAATTCCTGTTGTAACACCTTTCTTAGCCTCGATTGAAACTGTAAAAGCGGTTTGAGTTCTTGAATTATTAGATGGCGACATCAACTGTAAATTAAGTTTATTTATTTGGTTTTGATTCAAAGCTAAACAAATAAGACCTCGGCCATATTTAGCCATAAAATTTATAGATTTAGCGGAAACTTTTGTGGCTGGGATAACTAAATCTCCTTCATTTTCTCTGCTTTCGTCATCTACTAAAATAAACATTTTTCCATGTTTAGCGTCAGTGATAATTTTATTTATACTTGAGTATTTAATTTTCATTTTTTATAAAATTTTTAATATATTTTCCTAAAACATCAAATTCTATATTAACAGAATCTTTTACTTTTAAATTTATTAAGTTTGTCCATTTTAAAGTATGTGGAATTATAGAAATTTGAAAGCTGTCTCTATAAATTTTTGAAATTGTTAAAGAAACTCCATTTATTGTAATAGAACCTTTGTGAATTAAATATTTTTTATATCTATTTAGCAATTTAAAATTGATTAAACGAGTTTTTCCATAAGGACTAATTTTTTTAACTTGAGTAGTAGTATCAACATGACCTTGAACGAAATGTCCTGACATCCTTTTTCCAAGTTTAATAGATTTTTCTAGATTTATAATATCTCCAATTTTAGAAGTGTTAAAAATTGTACGCTTTAATGTTTCTGAAGAAAGGTAAAAACTTGATAAATTTTTATTATATTTTTCTAAGGTTAAACAGGCTCCCGAACAAGAAATAGAAGATCCTATTTCCTCTTTTGTAAACTTAAGTTTAGATTTTATTTGAATAATACAATTATTTTTGGTTTTCATAATTTTTTTAATTTTACCAGTATGTGTAATGATTCCGCTAAACATTATTTAATTTTATATGAAATTAATTTATCACCAAACAAGTTAACTTTTTCAATAGTATATTTTTTTTTCTTTAAAAAAAACTTAATAAGTCTATTAATATTCCCAGTACCATTATTATTTAATTTGTTATCTGATATATAAATTTTTAAATCGTTTACTAAATTTTCTTTTAAAAAACTACTTGCTAATGTTATTCCAGATTCAAGAAAAATTCTATAAAAACCTAGTTTTTTAACCTTCATAAGAACATTTGTTAAATTTAAATCTCCCTTGTCATTAAGTGTAGCTTTATATGTTTTTACGCCAGCTTTTTTAAGCAATTTAATTTTCCTTTTATTAAACTTATTATAAAAAATAATAGTATTATTTTTTATTACTTTTGATTTAGTTGAAATCTTTAAATGGTTATCTAATATTATTATTGTTGGTGATGTCATTTTCAAACCATTGATCCTGCAATTTAAAAGAGGATTATCCTTCATAATAGTTAAGGAACTTGTAATAATAGAGTCGTGCTGAGATCGCATTAAATGCACTCTTCCCCTCGAATATTCATTTGTGATCCATTTTTTTCTTTTATTTATAGTAAATAAGTCCTTGGACGCAGCTAATTTGCAAGTTACAAATGGAAGCCTGTTTTCTCTTGAAAGTATATAACTTCTATAAAATTCTTTAATTTTATTGGACATCATTCCAATATTAACATTTATATTTTTCTTTTTTAAAATTTTAGAAGAATTATTGTAAGATCTTTGATCAGGATCTTTAATAGAGAAAAAAACTTTTTTTATTTTACTTTTAATAATTTTTTTTACACATGGCGGCGTTTTTCCGTAATGTGTGCAAGGCTCTAAAGTCACATAAAGAATTGAATTAGTGAGATTTTTTTTACTATTTGTTATAGCATTATATTCAGCATGTGGTCTTCCATTGGTACTAGTGTGTCCTGCACTTATTAAAGAATTATTTTTAATAATTACGCAGCCTACGGAAGGATTTTCTTTTGTGTTGCCTAGATTTATCATTGCTTGTTTTAAAGCAAGTGACATAAAGTAATTATTTCTTTTTTTTTTATTCTGATTTGTAGACATTCAAGTTGCCTATAAATTGTTCAAAATCTTTTGCTTCCTTAAAATTTTTATAAACTGAAGCAAAACGAACATAAGCTACTTGGTCTAAATTCGAGAGTCCATCCATAATGAATTTACCTATTGTGGATGTGGGTATTTCATTTTCACCTAAACCCTCAAGATTTCTAACAATTTTTGAAATAAATTTCTCAATAGACTCACTGTCAATTGGTCTTTTTCTCAAAGAAATATTCACGGATTTAGAAAGTTTATCTCTATCAAATGGCTCTTTACGTCCATTGCTTTTAACAACAGTTAGTTCTCGAAATTGAACTCTTTCAAATGTTGTAAAACGTTCTTTTCTTTCACAACCACAAACTCTTCTTCTTCGTATTGCTGTACCATCTTCAGTTGGCCTCGAGTCGACAACAGAAGTATCTTTTTCTCTACAAAAAGGACAAAGCATAATTTAATCTTTCGTTAAATGATTATAAATTGGGAAATTAGAACAAAGTTTTAAAACTTCATTTCTAACTTCGGTTTCGGCTTTACTATTATCATCAGCATTCTTTGATAATCCTTGTATTACTTTAGTAATTAATTCTCCTACCTTTTTAAATTCATTTAAACCAAAACCTCTTGTTGTGGCTGCTTGACTCCCTAGTCTTATGCCAGAAGTAATTGTAGGTTTTGCATCATCAAATGGTATTCCATTTTTATTACAAGTAATATTTGCTTTACATAAACTTGTTTCAGCAGCTTTACCAGTAACATTAAAAGGTCTCAAATCAACAAGCATTAGATGTGTATCAGTTCCGCCAGAAAATATTTTAAATCCATTATTTTTTAAAGTTTCTGATAAAATTTTAGCATTAGCAAGTACAGATTTAATATAATCTTTAAAACTTGGTTTTAATGCTTCATTAAAAGCTGCTGCTTTTGCGGCAATCACATGAAGTAACGGACCGCCTTGATATCCGGGAAAAACAGCAGAATTTATTTTTTTATAAATTTCTTCACTATTAGTTAAGATAATTCCGCCTCTTCCGCCCCTTAAAACTTTATGTGTAGTCGAAGTAACAACATGGGCAAATTGAATTGGATTTGGATAACCTTTTCCGGCAACTAATCCAGAAAAATGTGCCATATCAACCATAAGATATGCATTAATTTTATCTGCAATCTCACGGAATTTTTTAAAATCAATTACTCTTGAATATGCACTTCCACCTGCAATTATTAATTTTGGTTTTTTTTCAATTGCAATTTTTTCAACCTCGCTATAATCAATTAAACCTGTTTTTTTATTTACTTCGTAATGAAAAGAATTCAACCATTTGCCTGACAAAGCAACTTTTGCTCCATGCGTTAAATGACCTCCGGAATTAAGACTCATCCCAAGTATAGTGTCACCTGGTTTTAATAGAGCTAAATATACTGCTCCATTTGCTTGAGCTCCTGAATGAGGTTGGACATTAGCATAATTACATTCAAATAATTTTTTAACTCTTTCTAAGGCTAAGTTTTCTGCTATATCAACAAATTCGCAACCTCCATAATATCTTTTTGATGGATAACCTTCTGCATACTTGTTTGTAAGAACTGAACCTTGGGCATCAAGGACTGCTTTCGAAACAATATTTTCTGAAGCTATTAGTTCTATGTGCTCCTGTTGTCTCTTAAGTTCAAGATTAATAGAATTGTATAAATCAGGATCAGATATTGAAAGGTCGTTATCAAAAAAATTTTGATATTCGTTAGATATATATTTATTTATTTTAGGCATAAAGTTTTATATTTTTTTTACTCTTCTTAAATGTCTTCCACCATCAAAAGGTGTTTTTAAAAAAGCGTTAACACATTTTAATGCTAGGTCCTTTTTAATTAATCTAGAGCCTATTGCTATTACATTAGCATTATTATGCATTCTACTTAGTTTTGCAGATTTAATATTATGACACAAAGCTGCTCTAATATTTTTGTGTCTATTTGCTGCCATGGACATCCCTATTCCTGATCCACAAACTAGAATACCTATATTATTTTTTGTTTTTATTTTTTTTGCTAACAAATGAGCAAAATCTGGATAATCAACAGAGCTACTATTTTTTGTTCCCAAATCCAAAGTATTAATCCCTTTATTCGTTAAAAATTCACTAATCTTTTGCTTCAATACAAAACCAGCATGATCCGAAGCTAAAAAAACCCTTTTAATTTTCATTTTCATATTGAAGCTGCGTTTATGCTAAATTCACTACATATATATAGTATAAAGATTTATACCACAATATTTTGATTTAAGATCTAAGGTAGATTAATTGAATTTATAATCAGGTAAACACGCCACTAAATGGACTCTATTTTCTTCGCCACCATTAAAAGCATTATGATATTTGAGATTATTAGTAATATAAACCGAGCCATCAGCTGGAAGATGTCTGGCTACATCTTCTATAACCATTATGCATCCAGGATTTGTTATGATTGGGACATGTAATCTTGGTTCGGGATCTCTATGCCAGCTTAACGTAGATCTAGGTTGTTTTAGCAAAATTCGTACTCGACCTAATTTAAATTTTTTAGATAATTTTTCGTAAACTTCTTTAAAATATGTATTTTCAAAATCTTTAACAAATTCAGTATACGCTCGTTCATTTATAATTTTGTCTCGCAAAGATTCTTTTCCTGTATGATCAGGTTTCGTCCAATATACACCTCGCGCATTTTTTCCAACTGTAGAATCTGGATCTCCTGGGATTTGGTTTAAACATATTGCACCAAAATTACTGATTCCTCCAGCATCATCATATTTTTTGATATGTAAAACTTTTTTTAATGCCTCTTGAAGTTTTTTTGGATCAAATTTAAGATCCTTTAAAGTATGAAAGTTATCAGAATTAATCATAATAATAATTTAGATTATACATTATCTACATCATAATAGGTATATTTAATAGGCTGGTTTTGTCGCAATAGAATTACATTTTATAATAATATAAACTTTGAGATTGAAATGAGAATGGTTATCAAATGAAAAATATAGGATCATACCCAAACGTAAGATTAAGAAGAAATAGAAAAACAGATTGGTCTAGAAGACTTGTTAGAGAGAGTGACTTGTCAGCTAATGATTTAATATGGCCTATATTTATAAGGGAAGGAAAAAATATTAAAGAACCTATTAAAACGATGCCAGGAGTTTATAGATATTCTCTTGATAAAATTGAAAAACTTGTAGAAAGAGCAATTAGCAAAAAAATTCCAATGATTGCATTATTTCCACATACTGAAACTTCAAAAAAAAATTTAAAAGGATCTGAAGCTTTAAATAAAAATAATTTAATATGTAAGGCTTTAAGATTAATTAAAAAAAATTACAAGGAAATTGGATTAATGTGTGATGTTGCCTTGGACCCATACACGTCTCATGGCCATGATGGCATCATTAAAAAAAATTATGTAGATAATGATGAAACAATTAAAATTTTAATTAAACAATCAATATTACAAGCCGAAATGGGTTGTGATGTAATAGCCCCATCAGATATGATGGATGGAAGAATTGGCCAAATAAGAAAGGCACTCGACAAAAATGGATATCAATTAGTTCAGATACTTTCTTATGCAGTAAAATACGCTTCTAATTTTTACGGACCTTTTAGAGATGCCGTAGGATCAAAAAGGCTATTAAAAAGTGACAAAAAAAATTATCAAATGGACTTTTCTAATGCCAAGGAATCGTTGAGAGAGGTTGCTTTAGATATAAACGAAGGAGCAGATTTTGTTATGGTAAAACCAGGATTACCTTATTTAGACATAATTAAGTTGGTAAAGGATAATTTTAAAATTCCTGTCTTTGCATACCAAGTATCAGGTGAATATAGTTTAATTAAGAACGGCATCAACAATGGATTGATAACAAATGAAGCTATTTATGAAAGTTTAATATCTTTCAAAAGGGCTGGGGCATCAGCAATTGTTACCTACTTCGCTGATGAAATTGCAAATAAATTAAAATAAATACTAATAATAACTTTCTAAAATATTTCTAAATAATGGAAATCTTAATTTATTAGGACTAATAAAGTTTTCAATTAAAAGAGCTTTATTAAAGAGTAAAGCTTCTTTAATTTCATTATTTTGAAAATTTTCATCAGTTTCTTTTAAAAAAAGACTTGGAATTTTTATTGATTTATTATTGATTTCAATAAAATTACGTTTTTTTTGGTTTTTAAAATCATATTCATAACCAAGTTCTTTAATTAACGATAATTCCCACTGTATATATAATTTTATCCAATTATTAGTATTTAAATTGCCCAACATCTGTTCAAAAGAATTATATATTTTTTTATTAATTTGTCTCTCAGGTAGTAACATTTTTAAAATAGAAGTTATTGACATGATGCATATTGATCTTTTTTTATCATCAAAAAAAATTGGTGCTATTGGTTTAATCAACTCAACAGTGAAATACCCAGACTTGTTTTCACCTTTAGATTTCCAGTCTAAAAAAATTTTGTTTCCAATTTGGAATATTTTTTTTTGCTTACGTGATGCTCCACCGTATACTAGACCTGAGTATTTCCCATGATTTATTGTAAATACTTCAATAATGATAGAATTTTCATCGAAATTGTTTTTTGATAGTAAATATCCTTCATCAGACCACTGCATAATTATTTAATATTAAGGTTATTTAATAAATTGGTAGCTCCATTTTGCTCAGCTTCCTGTTTGGATTTGCCTGTACCAATAAAAGATTTGCTTCCTAAAATAGAAACTGTGATTTTATAAACAGGATTATGTCTTGGCCCTGTAGAACCAACTATGCGATAAAATGGTAGTTTTTTAAATTTTTTAAGTGAATATTCCTGTAACTTTGTCTTTGAATCTAAAATTGTAATATCAGAATTGTCTATATTTTTTTTCCATGCGTTTAGAATAAACTTTTTAACATAGTCAAAACCGCGATCAATGAAAATTGCACCTACAACAGCTTCACAACAGTCGCTTAATATTTTTTCATCTTTTTTAGTAATTTTAATTTTTTGATTTCCGGTAATTATTAAATTTTGTAAGCCTAAATCCCAAGCAACATCTGAGCAGGTTTTTTTTTTAACTAAAGTTGCAAATCTTTTATCAAGAACCCCCTCTGTTTCATTGGGATAAAGATCAAATAATTTTTTTGAAAGAACCAGACCTAAAACTCTATCACCCAAAAATTCAAGTTTTTCGTTATTTTTTTTTTGATTTGCGCTTTTGTGAGTGAGTGCAGATTCTATTAAGGATTTATCTTTAAAACTAATTTTTAAATATGATTTATATTTTAATAAACTTTTCATACATTAATAGATTTTTTTAAAAAAACGTGAAGTTCTAATTGAATCCTTCCACTTCCATATTTTAAAAAAAGAACCCTTTTCTTTATTGTTTGAAAAAAATATTACTTGAGCCTTTCCTACAAAATTTGTAAAATTAACATAACCTACACTACTCAAGTATCTGCTGTCTTTTGAACAATCCCTATTATCACCCATGAAAAAATAATGATTTTTAGGAACAATATATTTATCTGAATTTATCATTGTTCCTTCTTTTCTATAAACAGCGATATATTTTTTACCATTAGGTAAAGTTTCCTTATAGAAATCAACATCTATAATTTGACCACCACATGATATTTCGAATTGATTATTTATTTTTTCCTTTATAACTTTTACATCATTTATGTACAAATCATTGTTTGCAAACTGGATTTTATCACCCGGCATGCCGATAAGTCTTTTAATATAATCTGTTCTATTGTCGGCTGGTGTTTTAAAAACAATAATATCACCTGCTTTTGGTTTTTTTTCAAAAATTCTATTTGTAAATATTTTTGGACTAAATGGTAATGAATGCCGACTATACCCGTATGAATACTTTGATACGAACAATCTGTCACCAACTAACAAATTGGGTTCCATTGAAGATGACGGAATATAAAATGGTTGAAATAAAATACTACGTATAATTATAGCAATTATCAAAGCATAAAATAAAGTTTTTATATTTTCTATGATTACTTTTTTCATTAATTATAAGATATTATTACTGTTGCTTGCGCCCAAGGCAAATCATCTGACAAAGAAAGATAAATCGAATATTTTTTTTTTTTAATTTTTTTCTTTAGGAAGGTTGCAGTTTCTCCTTTTAACTTTATGTATGGTTTACCATGATTATTATTTGACACTTCAATATCTTTAAAATTAACACCTTTTCTTATACCTGTGCCCAAAGCTTTGCTTAAAGCTTCTTTTGCTGCGTATCTTTTTGCATAAAACGGAATAGGGTTGCTTTTTTTGTCACAATATAAAATTTCATTTTTAGAAAAGATTCTTGCTTTAAAACCGCTATTTTTTTTTTTTAAAATTTTTTCTAATCTTTTTATATTCACTATATCAGTACCTAATCCAAATATTTTCATTTTATTTATTAATTATTTTTTTAAATTTAACAATGGTTTTTTTTAGACCAAAAAAAATTGATTCTGCCACTATAAAATGCCCTATATTAAATTCAGAAATATCTTTAATTTTTGAAATTTTATAAGCAGATTTATATGTTAACCCATGTCCAGCATGAACTTCTAGACCTAACTCTCTTGCAAATTCTGCTGATTTTTTTATTTTATGGTAACTGGAAAATGTATTTTTTCTTTTATTAAATAAATTACAAAATTGACCAGTATGTAACTCTACGCAATTGGCACCTATTATATGTGAGATTTTTATATCTCTTAGGTTTGGTTCTATAAATAAACTCACTCTTATATTATTTTTTTTTAATGTTTTGATTAATTGTTTTAGTAATTTTCTATTTTTTATAACATTCAAACCACCTTCAGTGGTAATTTCTTTTCTTTTTTCAGGAACAATACAAACGTAATTAGGCCTAAATTTGATTGCTATTTTTTTCATTTCTTTTGTTGGTGACATCTCTAAATTTATTGGTATTTTAATTTTTTTTTTTAAATTTATAAGATCTTCGTCTCTTATGTGTCTTCTATCTTCTCTCAAATGTATAGTTATTGAGTCTGCTCCTGATTTTTCGGCTAACAAAGCGGCTCTTAATGGACTTGGATAGATTTCTCCTCTAGCATTTCTTACTGTAGCAACATGATCTATATTGACTCCTAGTTTTTTAATATTCATCAAGATAAATTTCTACTTCCAGGTTTGATAGCTTTTATACTTTTCAGCTTTTCAGGAATATCCGTACTTTTAAAAATATCAAATTTCAGTTTTATTTGTGAAACAATTTCTTCTTTAATTAATGAATTTTTATCACTTCTATCAATAATACAAGCATAACCAATAAAGTTTGATTTATAATCTTTTATCAAATTAACGCATTCTAAAGCAGATTTTCCTGTGGTAATTACATCTTCAACAATAAGAACATTAGATTTTTTTGGTATGTGAAAACCTCTTCTTAAAACTAGCTTACCTTCTTGTCTTTCAGCAAAAATTGTTTCTATATTTAATTGTCTACCAACTTCATAACCAATGACAATCCCGCCTATTGCTGGTGACAAAATTATATCTATTTTATTAAATTTTTTTTTTATTTTTTCACATAAAGAAGAGCATATTAATGAAGCTTTTTTAGGATGACTTAATAACTTTGCGCATTGAACATATTGATCACTATGTAAACCGGAGGAAAGAACAAAATGTCCCTCCTGTAGAGCATTAGTCTCTTTTAAAATTTTTAAAGATTCTTTGTAAGAAAGCATTTTTCTTTCTGTGTCTAATTACTTTAAATTTATATTCCTTTAGTTTAAGTTCGCTTATTAAATTCTTATAATTTTTTAAATCTCTTATCTGTATATCAAAAATAAATTCTATATAATCTTTCTTTTTAGAAATAATCTCCATATTTATTATATTATTTTCATGAAAGCCAATTAAACTACTTACTTCACCAAGTTTACCTGGCATATTTGGAATTTTTATACATAGACTGCTGATGTATTTTTTATCAGATAAAATGTTTGTATTGGTTTTATTAAGCCAGTATTTTCTTATGGAAGCTCTAGCTTTACCTGTTCTACAATAAGATAACCACTGTAGCGAAGGACCTCTATTTTTACCACCTGTTATTTTAATTATGTCTCCATTCTTTAACTCACTTGATAAAGGTGAACCTCTTCCATTAATTTCACAAGAAAGTAAAGTATCACCAATTTTTGTGTGTACAGCATAAGCAAAATCAATAGGGGTAGCTCCTTTTGGAAGTTTAATTACTTCACCTTTCGGCGTAAAACAAAAAACATTATCTTGAAACATTTGTAATTTTGTATATTCCAATGAGTGAACTGTATTTTTTTCTTTTTCCATAATTTCAACTAAATCTCTAAGCCAATCATATTCTTTAAGAGCAAGATGACTTACTTTTTCTGAAGATTTATATATCCAATGTGATGCAATTCCTCTTTCTGCAAAATCATGCATTAACTGAGTTCTAATTTGAATTTCAACTCTTTCTTTTTTGGGTCCTATTATTGCTGTATGAATAGATTTATAATTATTTATTTTTGGTGTAGAAATATAATCTTTAAACCTTCCTGGTATAGCAGACCACTTGCTATGAAAAATTCCAAGCACTTTGTAACAATCTTCAATACTATTAACTACAATTCTAAATCCAATTATGTCAGTTAACTGCTCTAATGATACTCTTTTACTTTGTATTTTTCTCCAAATTGAAAAAGGAGTTTTCTCTCTTCCTATTATTTTTGATTTTATACCATTTTCATCTAGTAGTTTTGAAAATTTTAATGATATTTCGTTAAAAGTTTTTATTCGATTAATTTTATTTAAAGAAACACGCTCTACGATAAGGTCTCTAGCTTTTGGGTTTAATGTTTCAAAAGATAAATCTTCAAGTTCATCTCTAATGTGATTCATTCCCATTCTATCTGCCAATGGGGCATATATTTCCATAGTTTCCTGTGCAATTCTTTTCCTTCTTTCTGAATTGCTAATAGAATTGAGAGTTCTCATATTGTGTAGTCTGTCAGCAAGTTTAACAAGTAACACCCTAATATCTTTGGATGTTGCTAGTATTAGTTTTCTAATATTTTCCGCTTTAGAATTTTCTATAATTTTACCTTCTAGCTCTGAAATTTTTGTTACTCCATCAACTAAATCTGCAACTTCTTTTCCAAATTCAGATTCAACATTTTGATAAGTAGTTTTTGTATCCTCAATAGTGTCATGTAATAAACCTGTTGTAATAGTAGCGCTATCAAGTTTTAAATCAGACAAAATATCAGCTACTGCAACTGGATGAATTAAATATGGGTCTCCAGAATCTCTTTTTTGATTTTTGTGCGCATTTAGAGCAAATGTATAAGCTTTGGTTAAAGCTTCTGGATTTAAAAAAGGATTATAGGTTCTCACCTTTTTTATTAATTCTTCTTGCTTTAACATAATATTATTATATCAAGGTTTTTTGATCTTTAATATAGACTTCTTATCTACATCAGAAAGTTTATTTATTATTAAATCAATAGGTTCTTTAGTTTTTGGATGTTTCCATTCAGGCAGTATTTCTTTTAAAGGAAATAAAACAAAGTTTCTATAAATAAGATTTACATGAGGTACATTAAAATCAAAGTTTTTATATTTAAAGTTAATAATTTGCCCATTATAATCAATAATATCGATATCGCATGTTCTTGGCTCATTTTTGTAATTTCTTTTTCTTTCAAGACTTTCTTCAACAGAAATTGATGCCGCGGCTAACTCCTCAGGCTTAAGGTTGGTGGAAATTCCGATAACCATATTAATAAATCTAGGATCATTATTATTTGGATAAGATGGTGTTTCATAAAGACTTGATTTCAGTAAAATTTTAATTTTATAAGATTCCAGAGTAGAAAGAGCATGATTAATATTATTAAATCTATCTCCATATGATGAATTTAAATTTGAACCCAAGCCTAATACGATCATTATAATTTAGCTAGACTTCCTAAAAAATCTAGCTTTTTCCCTGTTCCAATCTCTTTTCTTTTTTACATGCCTTTTATCATATTGCTTTTTTCCTTTAGCTACAGCAATTTCAACTTTAGCTTTACCTTTTTTGAAATATAATTTTGTAGGTATTAACGTTAAACCATCTCTATTAATTCTACCAATAAGTTTATCTATTTCTTTTTTGTTTAATAATAACTTTCTATTTCGATTAGGCAAATGGTCGTTATAGCTTGATTCTTTATATGAAGGTATATGAGAATTAACTAAATATATTTCTCCCTTATTGTCAAAGGCATAAGCTTCAGAAATATTTGCCTTTCCGCTTCTTAAAGATTTTACTTCAGATCCATATAAAACAATTCCCGCTTCGTAAAACTCTTTAAAAAAATAATTAAATCTAGCTTTTCTATTATTTGAAATAATTTTTAAACCACTCTTGGTTTTTTGAATCATTATTAAATTAAATTGGCATGTTGCATTGCAGACTTTACTGCTTTTTTTGTTCCTTCTGTAATTTTAACTAGTGGCAATCTAACCTCATCTGAACAAAAATTTAATAAGCTAGCTGCATATTTTACAGGACTTGGACTACTTTCTATAAACAATGATTTATGTAAAGGCATTAATTTTTCATTAATTTCTTTTGCTTTTGATAATAAATTACTATTGTTTTTAGCTAGAGATGTTTCTTGAAACTCAGCACAAAGTTTTGGCGCAACATTTGCTGAAACTGAAATACATCCGACGCCACCATTTAAATTAAATTCTAATGCTGTTCCATCTTCACCTGATAACTGAATAAATTCCGATCCCATTTTGTCTTTTTGTTTTTTAACCCTATCCAAATCACCTGTTGCATCTTTAACGCCAATAATATTTTTTAATTCAAAAAGTCTTGCCATTGTATCAACACTCATATCGACAACCGATCTTGGTGGAATGTTATAAATTATAATAGGTATAGAACAATTATCGTTTATTGCTTTAAAATGTTGATACAAGCCTTCTTGTGTGGGTTTGTTATAATAAGGAGTAACTACTAATGCTGCATTAGCTCCTATTTTTTCAGAAAATTTTGTTAATGATATAGCTTCATCTGTAGAGTTGGATCCTGTTCCAGCTATAACTGGAATTTTTCCTTTTGATTCTTTTACACATAATTCTATAACTCTTTCATGTTCCTTATGATTTAATGTTGGAGATTCTCCAGTTGTTCCAGCAGGTACCAAGCCTGAAGTCCCATTTTTTAAATGATGATGTATAAGCGATATATAGGAATCTTCATCCAAACTGTTATTTTTGAATGGTGTAATTAATGCAACGATTGATCCTTTAAACATAAATCTTTATAACATAGTTTGAAAAAGCAAATCATCTTAAATTTATGAATAATTTTATTAAAATTAGTGTAACCTTTTTAACGATTTTTGTCATTTTTCCTATTACATCACTTGCTAAAGAGCAAATTTTACCATTACCAAAGCCCAATGTAAGTGCTGATATAAAAAAAACTACTGCGGAAAAGAAAAATATATATCCTAAAAAGAAACCAAAAAAGAAAAGTGAAGATATAGAGACTGAAAGCAAGAGTGAAGATG
Source organism: uncultured Pelagibacteraceae bacterium (assembly GCA_902519445.1). Taxonomy (GTDB): domain Bacteria; phylum Pseudomonadota; class Alphaproteobacteria; order Pelagibacterales; family Pelagibacteraceae; genus AG-414-E02. The sequence continues at coordinate 13,970 of CABYJR010000004.1, read as the reverse complement.
TTCAAATAGCAGATTCAGAAAAAGACGAAACTTTTATTTATCCTAAAAAAAAACCTATTATTGTACAAAAAAAAATCAGTAAAATTGTTCCTAAATCAACACTCTTATCAAAAAAAGATTTTAAAATTGCAATATCAGCATTTGAAGCTATTGACAAAAAAAAATGGAAAACTGCCTTAAAAATATCAAAAAAATCACGTGATAAAACATTATATAATTTAGTTAACTATCTTTATTTAATAAAAACTAGTAATGCTGCCAGTTTTTATGATTACACAACTTTTATAAATAATAATTCTGATTATCCAAGAATTGGTAGATTAAGATATTTAGCAGAACATAAAATAAATCTAAAAACAAATAGCCCTAAATCTATAATAAAGTGGTTTGACAATAAAGAGCCACTAAGTGATTTTGGTAAAATTAAACTTGGTGAAATATACTTGTTGCAAAATGATATCGCCAAAGGATCCAGTTTAATAAAGGAAGGATGGATTAAAGCCAGGTTATCAAAATCTAATCTAAGATATTTAAGAAAAAAATATAAAAAAATTATAACAGTTGAGGATAATATTAAAAGAGCTGATTGGCATGCATGGGAAGGCAAACACTGGGATGTGCAAAGAATGTTGAGGTATTTACCTAAAGAAGAAACAGCTTTATATAGAGCCAGACAATTGCTAATGAGCAGATCTTATGGCGTGGACAATGCTATAGCAAAAATTCCTGCTAAATTTAAAAATGACGTTGGATTAAAATATGATAGACTTAAATGGCGAAGACGTAGAGGCAGGGTAGATTCTTCCCTAGAAATTTTATTTACTCTACCAAAAGATCCAATAAAATTAGTCAGACCAGATATATGGTGGAAAGAAAGAGCCATATTAGCTCGCTCACTTATTTATAAAAAGAAATATCCAAAAGCTTACAAAGTTTCTAGCAATCATTCACTATCAGATGGTCCAGAATATGCAGATGCAGAATGGCTTTCTGGTTGGATTGCTCTTACTTTTTTAGATGATCCCAATTTAGCGTTACAACATTTTAAAAATTTTTATAACAATGTTGGATATCCGATAAGTTTATCAAGAGGAGCTTATTGGTTAGGAACAACTTATAAAAAAATTAGAAATGAAAAAAAATCTGAGGAATGGTTTACTGAAGCTTCGAAATATATGAATACATATTATGGTCAACTTGCTTTTTTTGAAATGAATGGTGGAAAGCCTTTTTCTTTAAAAGAGCAAAAAAAAGTGACAGAGAAGTATGAAAAATATTTTAACAAAAATCCTTTAATAAAAAGTATATTATTATTAAATGAATTAGATAAATCAAAATATACAAAAGATTTTCTTAAACATTTAGCAACTCTCGACATAGAAAAAGGAAGTGAAATTCTTGCTGGTCAGTTGGCAATTAAAATTGGTAGATATGATTTCGCAATTCAGATAGCTAAAAAAGCATCCTATGAAAAAAGATTTCTTAATGAAATAAATTATCCTATAATTGAAACTCCAAAAATTGTAAATCAAAAAACTATGCCTAAATCAGAACTTGTTTTATCTGTGATAAGACAAGAAAGTGAATTTGATCAAAAAGCCCATAGTTATGTTGGTGCAAGAGGTTTGATGCAGTTAATGACGTATACAGCTAAACTCGTTGCTAAGCAGGCTAAACTTCCTTATGTAAAAAATAAACTTAAAAGCGACCCCTCTTATAATATAAAATTGGGTTCTTTCTATTTGGCTGGTTTATTAGAACAATATGAAGGATCATACCCTTTTGCTCTAGCAGCTTATAACGCTGGACCAAAGAGAGTAAAATATTGGAAAAAGATTAATGGTGATCCCCAAAAAAATCAAATTGATTATGTTAATTGGATTGAACTTATAAAATTCAAAGAAACAAGAAATTATGTTCAAAGAGTCTTGGAAAACGTAAATGTATATAAATATATATTAGGCGGAAAACCTGTAAGAATTCATAATTTCTTTGAAGATAAGCCTCACTATTAAGTGGCGGAGAGGGAGGGATTCGAACCCTCGGTACATGTTTCCACGTACGGACATTTAGCAAACGTCTAGTTTAAACCAGCTCACTCACCTCTCCTTTTGTTATCTATTTACCTTTATTTTAGTCACTTTTCAATTTAATGATAACAGTAATTTATGAAAAAAAATACTTTCAATGGGATTTTATATGGTGCAAGCGGTTCATTATGGTGGGGAACCGTAGGTGTTTTTTATTTTAAATCATCATCTTTTGCAGGACCAATAGAACTCGTGGTTCATAGAACTATTTGGACGGCTTTTTCACTAATCATAACAACCTCTTTATTTAACAAATGGGATATTTTCTTAAAATTAATCAAAAAAAAAAGAGAAATGTTTTATTTGCTATTAACTGGAATTTTAATTTTTACTAACTGGTCAACTTGGATATACGCCGTAGTTACTAATAAAATTGTAGATGCAAGTTTTGGTTATTTTATTATGCCAATATTAAGTGTTTTTTTAGGAATTTTATTTTTAAAAGAAACCTATAATAAACAAAAAATACTATCCGTTTCGCTTGTATTAATTTCTATAATATATTTGTTAATTAACTATTCCTCTGTCCCTTGGACAGGTTTAATCGTTGGTATTACGTGGAGTCTTTATTCTTTTTTAAGAAAAAAAATAAATGTTGAATCTGATATTGGTCTATTAATAGAGAGTTTATATGTTTCTCCGCTAGCCTTAGTCGTATTTTTTTTAATTTCTCTAGATGGAAATTATTATTTTTCTTTCTCAAATCCACAAATTGCTTTTTGGTTATTTTTAGCAGGTCCAATGACAGTGATACCTTTGTTTCTATTCTTAAAAGGTGTTGATTTAGCTGGCTTAGGTACTTCTGGTATGATTTTCTTTATAGCTCCTACAGGTCAATTTTTATTAGGTATTTTTTATTATAATGAATATTTTGATTTAAACAAATTGATAGGATTTATAATAATTTGGATTGCTGTGGCTATTTATTTACATGATTTATCTAGAGAAAAAATACGTAATTGATATAATTTGTTCCAATGAAGAATAAATATTCTATATTTTCGCTTATAAAAAACTCCTTTAGCTACCATGAAAACTGGCAGCGAGCCTGGAGAGATCCTGAACCTAAATCACAATATGATATCATAATCATTGGTGGCGGCGGACATGGATTGGCTACAGCATATTATCTAGCAAAAGAACATAATTTAAAAAATATTGCTGTGATAGAAAAAGGATGGATTGGTGGCGGAAATACAGGAAGAAATACTACGATAATTAGATCAAATTACCTGTGGGATGCCAGTGCTGGTCTTTATGATCATGCTTTAAAAATTTGGGAAAACTTATCACAAGAACTTAATTATAACATCATGTTTAGTCAAAGAGGTGTTATGAATTTAGCTCATAATCTACACGATGTGAGAGAATTAAAAAGAAGAACTCACGCTAATAGACTCAATGGTATAGATTGTGAATGGCTAAATGTAGAACAAGTTAAAAAATTTTGCCCTATCATTAATTGTTCTCCTGAAATTCGCTATCCAGTAATGGGTAGTACTTTACAAAGAAGAGCTGGTACCGCAAGACATGATGCTGTTGCTTGGGGATATGCGAGGGGCGCCGACGCTATGGGAGTAGACATAATTCAAAATTGTGAGGTAAAAGGAATTAAAAGAAAAGGAGATTCTATTGAAGGAATTGACACTACAAAAGGTTTTATTAAAACTAAAAAAATTGGTGTAGTCGCTGCAGGTCATTCAAGTGTAATTGCTAACATGGCAGGACTTAGACTGCCTTTAGAAAGTAAACCTTTGCAGGCATTAGTTTCTGAACCAATCAAACCTATAATTGATACTGTTGTTATGTCTAATGCTGTACATGCATATGTAAGTCAATCCGACAAAGGAGAACTTGTTATAGGTGCAGGAACTGATTCTTATATTTCCTATACTCAAAAAGGTACTCATGAAATTGTTGAGGGGACCTTAAAAGCTATAATAGAACTCTATCCAATTTTTAGTAGATTAAGAATGCTTAGACAATGGGGAGGTGTTGTTGATATATGTCCAGACGCTAGTCCTCTAATCACTAAAACTTCAATTAAAGGACTTTATTTCAACTGCGGTTGGGGAACTGGTGGTTTTAAAGCCACTCCCGGATCAGGACATTTATTTGCTCACACCATTGCGAAGGACGAACCACACGCATTGAACGCAGCATTCGATATCAACAGATTTGTTAGTGGCGATTTAGTTGATGAACATGGAGCAGCAGCAGTAGCTCATTAATATGTTTATTATTAATTGCCCATATTGTGGAGAGAGAGATCATGCTGAATTCAGTTATGGTGGTGAGGCGCATTTGGTAAGGCCAAAACAACCAACAGAATTAAGCGATGATCAATGGGCTGAATATTTATTTATGAGAAAAAACATAAAAGGTATTCAATATGAAAGATGGAATCACTCACACGGATGTAGACGTTGGTTTAATCTATCTAGAGATACATCAAACGACAAAATTCATTCAGTTTATAAAATAGGAGAAAAACCAAGCGAATAATGTCAAATGAATATAGATTATCTTCTGGTGGTCAAATTAATAGAAGTGAAATCATTTCCTTTAAATTTAATGGAAAAATTCTTTATGGTTATAAAGGTGATACTTTAGCTTCAGCTCTTCTAGCAAATGGTATTCATTTAATTGGTAGAAGTTTTAAATATCATAGACCAAGAGGAATATTTACATCAGGAGTTGAAGAACCTAATGCCTTAGTTCAAATCATTAAAGATGAAGCTAAAACTGATCCAAATTTACGTGCTACTCAAATCGAAATTTACGAAGGTTTAAGTGCAACAAGTCAAAATTGTTGGCCTTCAGTAAAGTTTGACTTAGGATCGATTAACAATTTATTCTCTCCTATCATACCTGCTGGTTTTTATTACAAAACTTTCATGTGGCCGGCTAGCCTATGGAAAAATGTATATGAATACTTTATTAGAAAAGCCGCCGGTCTAGGAAAATCTCCCACAAAAAAAGATCCTGATATGTATGACCATAACTATTATCATTGCGAAGTTCTCATTGTTGGTGCAGGACCAGCTGGATTAGTGGCAGCAAAAACAGCTGCAAATGCTGGAAAAAGAGTACTTTTGGTAGACGAAAGACCCAATTTTGGTGGAAACTTAAATTTTGCGAACGAAAATTACAATAAAATAAATGAATTGGCTCCTTTAGAATGGATAAAAAAAACTTGTTTAGAATTAAAAAATTACAAAAATATTAAAATATTAAATAGAACAAGTGTTGCTGCTTATCACAATTATAATTATTTAATCATGATGCAAAATTTAACTGATCATTTACCTGACAAAGATAAAAAAGGGAAAATAAGACAGCGATTATGGAAGGTTAGAGCCAAAAAAGTAATTTTAGCAACTGGGTCGATTGAAAGGCCCATGATTTTTGATTGCAATGATAGACCAGGAATAATGCTTTCCTCAGCTGTTAGAAAATATGCAAATAGCTATGGGGTAAAATGCGGTAACAACATTAGTATTTTTACAAATAACGACGATGCATATGAAACAGCTATTACTTTGCATAATAAGGGTATTAAAGTAAAATCTATTATAGATATTCGAGAGAAATCAAATGGTTCTCTTCCAAAAAAATGTGATGAGCTAGGAATCAAAATACATTGGAAAAGTGCTGTAATTTATACAGAAGGATACAAAAAAATTAATAAAATACATGTAATAAATTTATCAAAAGATAATAGTAGTGTTGTTGGAAATAAATTAAAAATAGATTGCGATTTGTTATGTGTTTCAGGAGGCTACACACCAGCAGTTCATTTATATACGCAATCAGGAGGGAAGTTGGATTATAATGAAGATAAACATTACTTCTTTCCTAAAAAGAATACTCTTAACCAAATGTCTATTGGTTCTTGTAACGGCACTTTTGGATTAAAAAATATTATAACTGAATCTCATGAAAAAACTAAAGAATTCCTTGATATTAAAAAAACAGAACAATTTAGTATTTTAGAACCCAGAAGTGGAAATTTTGAAAATATATGGTTAATACCAAGTAATAAAATTTCTGGAAAAACTAAATCTTTTGTTGATTATCAAAATGATTCTACTGCTAACGATATTAAACTTGCCTTGAGAGAAGGTTTTAAATCAATAGAACATGTTAAGAGATACACAACTACTGGAATGGCTACCGATCAAGGAAAAATTGCTAATATGCATGCGTTAGGAATTATCTCTGAAGTTACAAATACTAAATTAGGTGAATTGGGAACTACAACTTTTCGTCCTCCCTACTCTCCAATAACATTCGGAGCTCTTGTGGGAAGAAATGTTGGAAAATTTTTTGATATTGTCAGAAAAACACCAATGCACAATTGGCACGAAAAATATAATGCAAAATTTGAAGATGTTGGTCAGTGGAAACGGGCTTGGTATTATCCTTCTGGTAAAGAAAGTATGTATGATGCTGTTCAAAGGGAATCTAAAGCTGCTAGGTCAAACGCAGGAATTTTAGATGCTTCAACTTTAGGAAAAATTGATATCCAAGGCAGTGATGCTTCTGAGTTTTTAAATCGGGTTTATACAAATGCTTGGAACAAACTAGCTATAGGAAAATGCAGATACGGTTTAATGCTTAACGATGATGGAATGGTTTATGATGATGGCGTTACAACGCGTTTGGGCGAAAATCATTATATAATGACAACGACTACTGGTGGAGCAGCTACCGTAATGGGTAAGCTAGAAGATTTTCTTCAAACGGAATGGCCTGAATTAAATGTTTACTTAACTTCAGTAACTGACCATTTTGCTACTATTAGTGTTTGCGGTCCTCATAGTAAAAAAATATTAGAAAAAGTAACACAAAATATTGATTATTCTGATACCAACTTTCCTCACATGAGTTTTAAAAATGGTTTAGTAGATAAAATAAATTGTCGAGTTATGAGAATAAGTTTTACTGGTGAATTAAGTTATGAAATAAACGTACAAGCAAATTATGGTCAATCTGTTTGGGAAAAATGTATAGTTGCAGGAAAAGAATACGGAATCACCCCATACGGAACAGAGGCAATGCATTTATTAAGAGCTGAAAAAGGCTTTATAATAGTAGGTCAGGAAACTGATGGAACCGTGACTCCTGTGGACCTACAGATGGATTGGATTGTTAGTAAGAAGAAATACGATTTTATAGGAAAAAGATCTTTATATCGATCAGATACAATAAGAGAGGATAGAAAACAATATGTAGGATTAATTACTAAAGATCCAAAAGAAATTCTGGAAGAAGGAGCTCAAATTGTAGCTGAAGTTAAAAACAAACCTCCTATGGATATGATTGGACACGTTACTTCAAGTTATTATAGCCCTAATTTAAATAAATCGATTGCTTTAGCGATCGTTAAAAACGGTAAAAAATTAAAAGGAAAAAAACTTTATATTCCTATGCCAAACAAAACAATTGAAGTGACTGTATCTGATACAATTTTTTTAGATAAAGAAGGAAAGAGATTAAATGCTTAATTTCATATCACCAATTACAGAAAGTCATACATATAATAATTTTTCAATGAAAGAAAAAACTCCAGTTGGAAAAATTAATTTAAGAGGAAACTTGGAAAATAAAGATTTTGCAAGCACTGTAGGAAAAATATTAGGAATGATTCTTCCAAAAGAACCCTGTTCTATATCTACAAAAGAAAAAATTACGTGTATGTGGTTAGGTCCTAATGAATGGTTATTGGTTTCAAATGACACGATTACAAAAGATTCAAATGATTATGAATTAGAAAAAGTTTTATTTAATGAGATTTCAAAAAGAAATTTAGGCGCAGTTACAAATATTAGTGATCAATTTACAATATTTAATTTAACTGGTTCAAACATTTTTGAAATACTTTCTAAAGGATGTCCTTTCGACTTTAATTCAGATAGGTTTGCTAATAATAAAGTTATTCAAACAATATTGAATCATATAGATGTTACTATTCATAAAAAGAGTGAAAGTAATATTGATTTATATGTAAGACGTTCCTTTTCTAAACATTTGTGGGATTGGCTAAAAGATTCATCTAATCTTATTTAAATTTTTTTTAATATAACTTTTTACATAAATAAATAAACATATAACGTACAACCAATTAAAAAAACAATAACTCCAAAAAAAGGTATCAAATCCTCCATCAAAAAAATTAGCTACTAATATTGTTGGTATTGGTAAAATAACATTTCTAATAATATTTAAATACATTGAGTATGATGATTTTTTAATTGCCATAAAAAATCCATTGCTAATAAAGAATATTGGATAGGCTGGAAAAATAAGCGCAGATATTTTTAAATACAAAGTACCATATTTAATTACTTCTTGATTATCAGAAAAAATAGAAACTATTTTGTCCGCGGAAAAAAAAATTATTAAACCAGAAATTATCATAAGATTAAAACCATAAAATACTGCCTTAAAATATGATTCTTTTACTCTTGCATAACTTTTTGATCCATAATTTTGTCCAATAATTGATATGATGGCTGTGTTTAAACCAAGTACAGGGAGTAATAATATTTGCTCAAAACGTGCTGCAGATCCATAACCAGCTGTTGCAAATTCACCGAAAACTCCAATATAAGTTAAAATAATAAAATTACCTACAGATATCAATAATAAGGCCGCGGAAATTGGTGCTGATTGAAAAAATAAATTAGTGAGTATTTTTGAATTGAAATTAAAATCCTTTAGAGAAATATTTTTTATTCTTATTGAATTAGATGCTTTAATAAAAACAATCACCAATCCAATAAATTGAGCAAGAATAGTAGCTATTCCTATACCTGATATTCCAAAAGCTGGTATAGGACCAAAACCGAATATAAATAATGGATTAAATAATATATTTAGGAAAAAACTTAAAATAAGAACATTTCTATAAGTTTTAGTATCTCCGTCTGCATGTAAAAGTGAATTTAAAGCTACTAGCATAATAAAAACAATCGAGCCTGAAAAAACAACATTAGTATACGAAAGTCCTAATTGAACTACTTCAGTTTCAGAACCCATTGACTCAAATAAATAAGGTGCAAAAAACAAACCTACAGCAGTAATGAAAATTGATACTATAATTGCATAAATAATTGTGTGTGCAAAATATCCATGTATTTTAGATTTATTATTTTCGCCTATCGAATTTGCAATTAAAGAGGTGCCGCCAACAGTTACGCCAACACAAGCAGCAATAATTATAAAATAAATTGGGAATGATTTTGCTAACGCTGATAGAGCTTCTGCTGAAATGGTTCCGGCAAAAAAAGTATCAACTATATTAAAAAGTGTTTGAAAAAGTGTACCTATACTAGCTGGTAAAGCTATTTTTTTAATTAAACCAGGAATAGGATCTTTTAATAAATTCATTTCAAAATTCTTTTTGGAATATGTGCTTTTTTCCAAGTTCTTTAGCAAGAATTATTTGCTTCTGTCTCATTCTAAATCTTTCCTTTTGTGAGGGTTTTAAGTAATCGTGACAATTTGGACATGACACACCTTCCTCATATTTTTTTGATTTTTTATCTTTTTCAGATATAGGCTTTCTGCAGCCACTACACATAGAATAGCTTCCGATCTCCAGGCCATGTTTTACCGAAACTCTGTTATCAAAAACAAAACATTCTCCTTTCCATAAACTGTCACTTTTTTTAATTTTTTTAAGATAATTAATAATTCCTCCTTTTAATTGGTATACGTTTTTAAAACCTTTTTTTTCAAGAAAAATACTTGCTTTCTCACATCTGATTCCTCCCGTACAAAACATAGCTATTATTTTTTCTTTTTTTAAATTTTTTAAATATTTTGGAAATTCTCTAAAATTATCAACTTTAGGATTTATTGACTCTTTAAAAGATCCAAGTTCATATTCAAATGGTTTTCTTGCATCAATTAAAAAAGTATTTTTATTTTTTATTAGTTTATTCCATTTAGCTGGCTCTACATGGTTTTTTGTTTTCCTTTTTATAATTCTTATGCCCATGGGTACAACTTCTTTTTTAATTTTAACTTTTCCTCTATGAAAAGGTTTAAACTTACTTGAAGACAAGTTTGTACTATCAAAGTTTTTAAATCTGAATGTTTTTTTTATTTTATTTAATACTAAAGTTAAATTTTTTTTCCTTGCTGATATGGTCCCATTAATTCCTTCTTTTGAAATTATTATCGTCCCTCTGACACTATTATTAATTAAAAAAGTCTGTAATTTTTTTTTATTTATTTTAATATTATTTATTTGCTTAAACTTATAAAATCCTGAAATATAATACATTACAACTTTCTACATACTGTAAAACCATCGCCAATTGGAATAATTAAGTTTTCTGTTCTTTTATCTTCATTAACATATGAATTAAAATCCCTAATACTGGTAGTAAGTTTATCCTGTTTTTTATGATCAGTAACTTCGCCGTGCCATAAAACATTATCTATTACTATCAAGTTATTTTTTTCTAATAAATCTAGTGATTGAACATAATAATTTTTATAATTTTCTTTATCGGCATCAATAAAAATAAGATCAAATTTGTTTCCTTTTATCTTCAAATTATTTAGGCTTTCTAATGCTGGACCAAGGATTGATTCAATTTTATCTTTCTGATTAGCTTTTTCAAAAAAATTAGCTGCAGTTTTATTGGTTTCCTTATTTTTATCTAATGTAACCAGCTTTCCATCGTTAGGCAGGGCCAATGACATGGTTAATGCGCTTAACCCAGTAAAAGTACCTATCTCTAAAATTTTCTTTGCATTAGATGCTTTAATAATTAAATGCAAAAAATGACATTGCGAGATAGATATTTGCATTCTTTTAATATCACCTAAACTGTTATTATAAGAAATTATTTCATTTTGGATTGCTGTGAGTTTCAGCGAATGATTGTTAATATAATTCTCAATTTCTTTTGTTATTACAAGATTTGATCCCATTTTATCTAATGAAGTTTCTTTTTAAGAATTTCATTTACAAGTTGTGGATTAGCTTTTCCTTTTGATATTTTCATAACTTCACCAACAAAATAACCAAAAAGTTTTTCTTTACCAGATTTATATTGGGCAACCTTGTCTTGGTTATTTGTTAGCACATCTAAAATTATCTTTTCTAATTTTTTTGGGTCACTTTGCTGTAACAAACCTTCTTTTTCAACAATTTGAATAGGATTTTTGTTTCCTGCTTGCATTTTTTCAAAAACATCTTTTGCAATTTTTCCAGAAATTTTTCCAGAAGAAATCATTTTAATTAATGAAGATAAATTTTTAGAACTAATTGGAGATTGTGAAATAGAAAGATTTTTTTTATTTAAAACAGCAAATAATTCAACGATAATCCAATTGGTGGCTAATTTTTTATCACACTCTTTAATTACCTCTTCATAATAATCAGATATGTCTTTTTCTGAAACTAAAATGTTTGCTTCATAGGAAGAAAGATTATGTTCTTTGATAAATCTTTCTTTTTTTTCATCTGGTAATTCTGGTAAATTTTTTTTTAATTTATCAATTAAACCTTTATCTAATTTAAGTGGTAATAAATCTGGATCAGGGAAATATCTGTAATCATGAGCATCTTCTTTTGATCTCATAGATCTAGTAGAGTTTTTTTTTGTGTCATATAATCTTGTTTCTTGATTTACTTTTTCACCTGACTCTAATATTTCAACTTGTCTTTTTGCTTCATATTCAATTGCCATTTGCATGAATTTAATTGAATTAACATTTTTAATTTCACATCTTGTTCCAAATTTTTTATCTCCAACTTTTCTAACAGAAACGTTAACATCAGCTCTCAAAGATCCTTCTTGCATATTGCCATCACAAGTTCCGAGGTATCTCATTATTGATCTAAGCTTTTTAATATATGAATTCACTTCATCCGGTGACCTCAAATCTGGTTTACTTACAATTTCCATTAAAGCAACACCTGATCTATTAAGATCTACAAATGAATTGTCCGGATCCATATCATGAATACTTTTTCCTGCATCTTGCTCAAGATGTAGTCTTTCAATGCCAATTTTTTTAGTCCCGTACGGCATATCAAGTATAACTTCCCCTTCTCCAACTATAGGATTTTTATATTGTGAAATTTGATAGCCTTGTGGTAAATCAGCATAAAAATAGTTTTTTCTGTCAAAAACGGAATTTAAATTTATTTTAGCTTTTAATCCCAAGCCAGTTTTGACACTTTGTTCTATACAAAATTGATTTATCACTGGAAGCATTCCTGGGAAAGCTGAGTCAACTAAACTTACTTGAGTATTGGGGTCAGCCCCAAATTTAGCAGAAGACGAAGAAAAAAGTTTAGATTTTGATAAGACTTGGGCATGTACTTCTAAACCTATAATTACTTCCCATTTACCTTTTTCTCCATTTATAAAATAATCAAATTTATTTTCCGTCATTGATTCCACCAAACTTTTAAATTTTTCTTAAAATTTGCTCTTTTTTCAATAGCCAATGATAAATTTAAAATTGTTTGTTCATCAAAAGGTTTACCGATAAACTGTAATCCCAATGGTAAATTATTTTTATCATAACCAGCAGGAACCGAAATTGCAGGTAAACCAGATAAATTTACTGGTACAGTAAAAATATCATTTAAATACATGGAAACTGGATCGTTAGATTTGTCCCCTATTTTAAAAGCTGAGCTAGGAGTTGAAGGTGTTAGTATTGCATCAACATCATTAAAAGATTTATCAAAATCATTTTTAATCATTTTTCTAACCTTTTGTGCTTTTAAATAATAAGCATCATAATAACCAGAGGACAAGACATAGGTTCCTATTAAAATTCTTCTTTTAACTTCATTGCCAAAACCTTCTGATCTGGTGTTTTCATACATTTCAATTAAGTTATTTCCTTTTGCCCTGTGACCATATTTTACGCCATCGTATCTTGCTAGATTTGAAGAAGCTTCAGCAGGAGCTACTATATAATAAGCTGGAAGTGCATACATAGTATGTGGTAGGGAAATATTTTTTATTATCGCTCCAGCATCTTTTAAATAATCGATTCCCTTTTTCCAAAGATCATCTATTTCCGATGGCATATTTTCAACTCTATATTCCTTTGGAATTCCAATTTTTAATCCTTTTATATTTTCAGTTAATTTAGAAGAATAATTATCAACTTTTCTATCTACAGAAGTAGAATCTTTAGGATCATAACCAGACATTGCTTGTAAAAGCAAAGCGCAGTCTTGAACATTATTTGCCATAGGGCCTGCCTGATCTAAAGATGAAGCAAAAGCAACTATTCCCCATCTTGAACATCTTCCATAAGTTGGTTTTAATCCTACGGTTCCAGTAAAAGATGCGGGTTGACGAATTGATCCTCCGGTATCAGTTCCTATTGTTGCTGGAGTAAGGTTAGCAGCTAATGCTGAGGCTGATCCACCTGAGGATCCTCCAGGAACTAAATTTTCTCCAAATGGATTTTTAACATTTCCGAAAAAACTTGTTTCATTAGATGATCCCATTGCAAATTCATCGCAATTTAACTTTCCAAGTAAAAAAGCTCCTTGTGACCACAAATTATTCGTAACGGTAGATTCATATGTTGGAATAAAATTATTTAATATTTTGCTACCGGCGGTAGTTTTAACATTTTTCGTACAAAATAAATCTTTAACAGCAATAGGAATACCAGGTAATAGACCTTTGTAATTTTTTTTTTTATCAAAATTTTTTGCAGATTTTAATGCATCATCAAAACACTCAGTTATATAAGTGTTAAGTCCTTTTGATTTTTTTGAATTATCAATAAATACCTTAGTTACTTCTTCTGACGAAAAATTTTTTTTCTTTATACCATTAATTATTTCTGTTAATGATAATTTTAAAATATTAGACATTT
>CABYJR010000003.1 GCA_902519445.1 uncultured Pelagibacteraceae bacterium | reverse complement strand
TTATGTAGATACCAAGCTGAAAAAAGAATTTTATCTAACCCAGATCAATTAACAATAGAATGGGCTGGAGCTTATAAGCACTATCACTCAGCTATGATGAGAACTATACCTATAGGTAAAGCAAATCCAAAACATTACAAAATGCATGAAGCTTGTCTTGAGGCTTTAACTAAATGCAAAGAAAAACTTATATCTGGCAATACAGTTGGAGAGGTTTTTAACGAACATGCCAAAACATTTGATGATCTTGGTTATAATAAGTCTAGAATGAATGCTTGTGGTTATTCATTAGGAGCTACTTTTTCTCCTAATTGGATGGATGTGCCACCAATGATCTTCGCAAACAACCCGCTAATTTTAAAACCTGGAATGGTATTTTTTATGCATATGATACTTATGGATTCGAAAAACCAACTAGCAATGAATTTGGGGGAAACTTATCTTGTTACTGAAAAAGGAAACGAAAGACTTGGAAAACAAAAACTTGATCTTGTTATTCTTTAGCTTGTAATTACCTTTTGAGGTTTCATGTCGCTTTTATTAATACCTGCTACTTTAACTGGTTTTTTCATAGCATCTCTTCTAAAAGGTTCGCCTAACTCTTGGTTTAAGATAACCTCGATAAAAGTAGTTACTCCTTTTTTTTGTTCCTCACAGGATTTTTTTAAAGCTTCAGTAAGTTTTTCTTGTGTTTTAACTTGAACTCCTTTTAAACCACATCCTTCAGCAACTTTAGCATAACTTAAATCTGGATCTAATTCGGTTCCTACAAAATTATCATCAAACCAAAGTATTGAGTTTCTTTTTTCTGCTCCCCATTGATAATTTCTAAAAATTACCATAGTAATTGACGGCCACTCTTTGCGATTACATGAACTCATTTCGCTCATACTAATTCCAAAAGCACCGTCTCCAGCAAAACCAACAACAGGAATATCCGGACATCCAATTTTAGCGCCAAGAATAGCGGGAAATCCATAACCACATGGTCCGAAAAGCCCTGGAGCTAAATATTTTCTTCCTTTTTCAAAAGTTGGATAAGCATTACCAATAGCACAATTGTTTCCAATATCACTTGAGATGATTGCATTTGATGGAAGTCCAGCTTGTATTGCTCTCCATGCCATACGTGGTGACATTCTGTCTTTATCTCTTTTTCTCGCATCTTTATTCCACGTTGTTCCTGGATCATCTTCTTCATGATCTAAACTTGTAAGAGTCTGAAGCCATGCTGATTTAGTTTGGTGTATTAATGCCTTACGTTTATCTCTATCTGTATCTCCTGCATTTTTTGACAATTTAGCCAACAGTTGTTGTGTTACTAATTTTGCATCACCACAAATTCCAACTGTTACTTTTTTGGTTAAACCAATTCTATCTGAATTCATATCAACTTGAATAATGCTTGCTTTTTTTGGCCAGTAATCAATTCCATAACCTGGCAACGTTGAAAAAGGATTTAATCTTGTTCCTAAAGCTAAAACTACATCTGCCTTAGAAATTAACTGCATAGCAGCTTTGGAACCGTTGTATCCCAAAGGTCCTACTGCAAGAGGATGACTTCCGGGAAAACTATCATTATGTTGATATCCTGAACACACAGGAGCATCTAAACGTTCTGCCAATTTCTTACAATCTTCTATTGCGTTACCAATAACTACGCCTGCACCTGATAATATAACTGGAAATTTTGAATTGGATAATAGTTTAGCAGCTTCGGCAACTGCGCTTGACCCTCCTGCTTGTTTTTCTAGTCGAACAATTGGAGGTAATTCTATATCAACTACTTGTGTCCAATAATCTCTCGGAATGTTAATTTGTGCTGGAGCAGATCCTCTTATTGCTTTTTCTATTACACGATTTAAAACTTCTGCCACACGTGATGGATCGCGAACTTCCTCTTGATAACAAACCATATCTTTAAAAAGATTCATCTGTTCAACTTCTTGAAATCCTCCTTGACCTATTGTTTTGTTTGCTGCTTGTGGCGTTACTAAAAGCATAGGAGTGTGATTCCAGTATGATGTTTTAATTGGGGTTACTAAACCTGTAATTCCTGGTCCATTTTGTGCAATACACATAGCGATTTTACCTGTAGCACGAGTGTAACCATCAGCTATCAGGCCGCCATTTGATTCATGGGCAACATCCCAAAAGGTTATACCGGCTTTAGGGAAAAGATCAGAGATTGGCATAAAAGCGGAACCTATAATTCCAAAAGAATGTTCTATTCCGTGCATTTGAAGAACTTTTACAAAAGCTTCTTCTGTTGTCATTTTAGTCATGATAAAATCCTTAAAAAATACTTTAAATATATCAATTTTAAGGCTATATCCAGTAGGAAAATGTCTCGAACAGATTTGATAATTCACGACGAAAAAGACAATGTGGCGGTTGTCGTTATTGATAAAACGTCCAAAAATCAAGAATGTACAGGTTGGATAATGGAAAATGATAAAACAATTAAAATAAAATCTATCAACGAAATCCCTCTTGGTCACAAAATTGCACTTCAAGACCTTAAGGAAGGGGATACTATTTTAAAATATGGACACGATATTGGCAAAGTAGTTAAATCAATAAAAAAAGGTGAGCATGTACATGTTCAAAATGTAAAAACTAAGAAGTGGTAATATCATGGAAATTCCAAAAAGTTTTTTAGGATATAAAAGAGAAAACGGAAGAGCTGGTACAAGAAATCATGTAATTATTCTTCCGGTAGATGATATTTCAAATGCATGCGCGGAAGCAGTAGCAAATAATATTAAAGGCACAATTGCTTTACCTCATTCTTATGGAAGACTTCAATTCGGAGCGGATCTAGAATTACATTTTAGGACAATGATCGGAACTGGAAGTAATCCAAATGTAGCTGCTGTTATAGTTATAGGTATTGAACCTAAGTGGACAAAAAGAATTGTGGATGGAATATCAAAAACAGGAAAGCCTGTTGAAGGTTTTCATATAGAACGTACAGGCGACATTGGAACTGTGATGAAGGCATCAAAAAAAGCGCAAGAATTTGTAATGTGGGCCTCTGAAAAACAAAGAGAAGAATGCCCTTTAAGTGATTTATGGATATCAGTTAAATGTGGTGAATCTGATACCACATCAGGTCTAGCTTCAAATCCAACAGTTGGAAATCTTATGGATAAATTAGAACCACTTGGAGTTCACTTATGTTTTGGTGAAACATCTGAACTAACAGGTGCTGAAACTGTTTGTGCTAAAAGAGGAGCTACTCCTGAGGCCTCAAAAAAATTCATGAAAACTTGGAGTGCTTATAATGATTTTATTCTTAGAGAAGCTACTGATGACCTTTCAGAAAGCCAGCCTACTGCTGGAAATATAGCTGGAGGTCTTACAACTATTGAGGAAAAAGCTTTTGGAAACTTTCAAAAAATTGGATCTTGTAAATTTATTGATGTGTTAGAACCGGCTGAAGCACCAACTAAAGGTAAAGGTTTATATTTTATGGATACTTCTTCTGCAGCAGCAGAATGTGTAACTCTTCAAGCAGCAGCAGGTTTTAATATTCATTTATTTCCAACAGGACAAGGTAATATAGTGGGCAACCCAATTGAACCAGTTATAAAATTAACAGCTAACCCATTAACAGTAAAATCCATGGGAGAACATATAGACTGCGATGTATCAAAAATTCTTTCTAGAGAAATGAATCTATCAGAAGCTGGTGATGAATTGATAAAAACAACTATTAGAGTAGCTAATGGTAGATTAACTTGTGCTGAAGCTTTGGGTCATAAAGAATTTGTCATGACTAAACTCTACAGAAGCGCCTAAAGAATTTAAATTATTTATTAGTACTATTAAAAACGTAATGAGCTAAAGATTCTATTTCTTCTTTAGAAAGTGTATCTTTAAACGAAGGCATCACTCCAATTCCATTAGTAACGGTCAAAATAATTTGTTCTATAGTTGGTTTAACAACATCTAGATTTGGACCGATTTGCCCGTTAGAACCTGCGGATTCTAAAGTATGGCAAACGCCGCACTGGGCTTTATTGTTATAAACTTCTAAACCCATGGCCATCTTATCGTCTGCATTACTTGATGTAGTGAAAATTATTATTAAAATTAAAAATATTATTTTAAAAAATATTTTATTCATTAATACTTTGCCGGTTTATTAAGTCTTGCAGCTCGCCATTGGCTTAATTTTTTTCTTATAAAAGATGCTGCTACTCCAGCTACCAATGCTAAAAATATTGAGGAAGCTCCATAAACGATTGGGTATTTTTCAGAAATAGTAAAAATTGTATTACCAAACTCACTTATTTCAACAATTTTATCTGTCGGAATTTTAATAGCAGGAGAGTCTGCCCCATTTCTAAAAAAAGTGTTATATGCCATTAAAACTCCTACTGAAAGCATGAGCAAAGCTAGTAAAGTTTTTAGTTCAGAACCCTGTAGTCTTTGTCCAATTTTTTGACCGGTTTGAACTCCTAAAATAGAACCTGTAATGAGAATTAAAACTAAAACCAGATCTATTGTATTATATGCAAAAGCGTGAGAAACAACGACGAAACCAGTTACAAATATTGTGACAAATAATGAAGTGCCAGGTACTAATTTTGTTGGCATGCCAATTAAATATATCATCGCAGGAACCATTAAAAATGCTCCCCCGACTCCCATAATTGCTGCAACAAAACCTACAAAAATACCTAGTATAATTGGAACTAAAGCGCTTTCATAAACTTTGGAAGATTTAAATCTAGTTCTAAAAGGTAAACCGTGTATCCAGTAATGAGTATGTAATTTTTTTTTTATTATTACTTTTTTTTTAATCCTATCAATCTCCATAATGCCATCTCTAAGCATAAAACTTCCTATGATGGCGAGAACATACATATAGGCCAAAGTTATAACTAAATCTATTTTATCTATCCCTTTAAAATATCCAAATGTTAACATACCAAAAGCAGTGCCGATCAATCCACCTGCTATTATCATCCAACCTATTTTAAGATCTATAGTTTTTTTGAACCAATGAGTTAAAGAACCAGAAGTTGATGATGCTAGAATATTGTTTGCTTCATTTGCTACCGCATAAGCTGGGGGTATTCCCATAAAAATTAAAAATGGAGTCATTAAAAAACCGCCACCAACACCAAATAATCCTGATAAAAAACCTATAACAAAACTTACGAAAAGAAATAAAACTATGTTTATTTGAACTTCTGCTATAGGTAAGAAAACTTCCATAAAATTAACAATTATTCTTAGTACATAATAATGTCAATAAATAGATGGAAAAAAGATGGATTTTTAGCTTAAAAATGAAAATGTTCCAATAAGAATTACCATCCAGCAAATTAAAAGTACTAATTGTAGACCTATTTTACGAGGATTAAGACTTATTTGTTGAGGTAATTTTTTAAAAGACTGTAACATTTTTTTTTCTTAACATGGGTTAAGAGTACTTGTCTAGAGATATTTTAAAAATTTATAACTAAAAGATTGTTGCTCCAAAAACTTTAATTTGTTCATCTTCAACCCCCAGCACTAACCTGCCTAGGAAATCTCCTGAAATATTAGCACTTTTCTGTTTTAAAAGGACAGTGATAAAACCATTTCGTCTTAAACACCCTAGGAACTCTCTATCTTCAGATAAATTTGTCAATAATTTGTTGCTTGCCCACTGTTTTCCAAGTTCTACTTCATTAGCGCCGTACAACATCTGTGAAGAAAAATCTTTAGTAAATGACCCATAATCCTTCATGTTAGATGATTTTACTAGATTGTCCCAAATGGGTTCAGCCAGTTTAAATATTTCGTCGTCTTTTTTGTCAAGAAGACTCATTTTTTAAAATTATGAGGCCTTTTTTTTATCTTCATCTCCAATGATATGATAAACGGGCATCTTTTCCATTTTAAACTTCCCTGTTTTAGGATCACGACGAGATACTGTTAAACAATGCCAATTTTCATCGTCTAACTTCATATGATCTCCTCTGTAATAATATCCTGGCCAACGTGTTTCCTCACGAAATAAGGTATGTTCAGTTACGCACTGTGATGTTATTGTTCGATGTTTTAATTCCCATGCACGCATAAGCTGATGATAATCTTCGGCACCAATATGTTCTAGATCTTCTTGTAGCCACTGCAACAATTCTAGTCCTTTTTTAAGTAAATTTCCGTTAGTCATATAATTAACTGAAATACCTCCAACATATTCATCCATAATTTTTTGAAGACGTTGAAGACCTTGAATTGGAGAAAAATAACTTGGCGAAACTGTACCACCAGTAATCTCATTTCTCCCAACAGTATAATTGTCTAATGGTTTATATATAATTTTTTTAAAATCTTCACATTGCTTTTCGCTAACTTTGATATTTTTTGCTTTTTGATCTTCAATATATTTTACAGCAGCTTTTGCAGCTAAACGTCCTTCTGTAAAAGAACCCGATGAAAATTTATGAGCACTTCCTCCAACAGTATCACCTGCTCCGAAAAGACCTTGAACTGTCATCATTCTATTATATCCCCAATAATACTCTGGTGGAGATATATCTTCTGGACCACTTACCCAAGCTCCTGAACATGTTGCGTGCGAACCCATCACATATGGTTCTGAAGTTGTTAGTTCAGGATTTGTATATTTAGGATCTATATTTTGAGATGCCCAAACAACTGCTTGTCCAACTGTCATTCCAAGAAAGTTTTCCCAACCAACCGTTTCTAGATGAGGATCTTGAAAAGCTTCTTTAGTCACCATATGTATTGGTCCACCTCCGGCCATGACTTCTTGAACAAAGGCATGATTACGTAAACATGTTGGTGTCGGATGGTGGTCGATATACTCTCCTACTAATTTTTTTGTTTGCTCGTACCATTTTTTTTCGTAGTTCTCACCATTAGCGTTTTGTGTGTAAGTTTTTAAATGTAAAAAATAAGCTCCTACCGGTCCATATCCATCTTTAAACCTACATAAAACAATTCGGTTTTCCATTTGAGTCATTTTTGCTCCAGCAGCAATTGGTAAAGCATAAGCAGAGCCATTGCTCCATGGAGCGTACCAAGTTCTTCCCATTCCCTCACCTACTGCTCTAGGTTTAAATATATGTGAAGCTCCTCCTGCAGCGACAATTACAGTTTTAGCTTTGAAAACATAATAATCTCCTGTCCGCATATTAAAACCTACCGCCCCACCAACTCTATTTTCATTATTCTCATCCATTAATAAATGAGTAATCATTATTCGATTATAAATTTTATCTGCAGATTTTTTTGCTGCTTCAGCTACTATTGGTTTATAACTTTCCCCGTGAATCATTATTTGCCATTTACCTTCTCTTTGATAACGTCCTGTTTTTGGATTTTTCATCATAGGTAAACCCCATTCATCAAACATGTGAACTGTAGAATCCACATGACGAGCCATATCATAACCCAAATCTTCTCTTACTAGTCCCATTAAATCGTTACGGGCATATCTTACATGATCTTCTGGTTGATTTTCATTCCACTGCATACCCATATAACAATTAATCGCGTAGAGGCCCTGGGCAACTGCACCGCTTCTATCGATGTTTGCTTTTTCAACACAAATAATTTTTAAATCTCGTCCCCAATGTCTTGCTTCAAATGCTGCTCCAGTACCGGCCATTCCGCCACCCACTACAAGTATATCGCATTCTTCATTATGAGTTTTGTGCTTTGCCATTAATAATAAACCCCTTTTTTAAATGAATTTTTATTAATCGTAGGTAAATCTTTTTTTGTGTTTAATCCCTCTGGTTCGGAATAAAGAATTTGAGATTTAATTTCTCCTTGATTTGGTTTTTCACCTTCAGCGAGCTTTGGAATAAATTTTCCCCATGGCTTTGTTGTTATCGGAGAGACAAAATCTTTTTCAGTTCCATTTCTAAATTTTATTTTCCAAGATATAGTACCCTTCTCTTCTTCTCTTCTAACTCGTACGCTATGTCCCATGGGAGCAAAGTCAGCGTATCCTCGAACATCAATTGCATGATTTGGACATGCCTTAACACATGAGTAACATTCCCAACAAAAATTAGGTTCGATATTTTTTGCACGTCTTATTGTTTCATCAATGTGCATGATGTCAGATGGACAAATGTCAACGCAATGTCCACATCCATCACAACGGGTCATATATACAAAAGTTGACATATTATTTTTTTTCCTTCTTTATATAATTTTTATACATATTAATAGTGCTTTGGTGCCTCACGTTTTATACCTAATCCAAATTTTTCAGGTGCATCGGCTGGTGGTGGCATATTATCTCTTGAACCATCTGCTTCAGCTAAATTTTTTTGAATAGCGGCTCCGGGTTTGTAAAACATATGAGCAAATTTTGACCAATATACTCCTCCAAACAAAACTAGGTTAGATATAATAAACAAAATCAAAAATACTTTATCATCCCATCTATCATTCAAATTCAAGGACTGTAAAAATGACCATATTAAACCAAATAAAGAGGTCGCTAAAAGTGCTAGTACAAATAAATCAGCTTTAATAATTCTGTACCAAGGTTGAGCTTCTGAATAAACATCTACTCTTAAAAAAAACCAAAACCAAGATCCTCCAAGAATAGTCATTATTGCTCCGAGATGCCACATGATTGGCCATACTGAGGGAGTATTTGAAGATGGTGAAGAATAACAAAAAATCATTACAACAGAGCCGAACCAAAACAAAATAGTTCCATACATACCAAGGAGATGTGCGACTCTTCTTTTGCCAGCTCCTAACTCTGATGTAGTAGCTATGTCACTAGCTATTGTTTTAATAATAACAGAAGTTTTTTCACTTGCTGTAAGTATTTTCTTAGCTGATTTTTTTGCCTTCTTTGCATTTTCAAAAAAATATTTTACATTTTTTTTATGAATTATGTCTACCAAAGTTCCTAGAATCACCAATAAACCCATAACTATAACAAAACTTTGCATTGCAATAGCTGGCACAGTTTCTGAAAGAATAGAAAATGGATTATTAGTAATCAAGTATTATTCCTTTTTTTATAAATTTTAATAAACGGTTCTAAAAAGAACCGTCTATTATTTAATATTTTATAACTCCAAATTGATTAAGCAGCAGCTTGCATTGGAATATTATGTTTAACCGCAATTCCAGTTAAAAAATTCCAAAGATACTTTGCTGTAGATAAGGCTGACTTTTCTGCCTCCTCTTGTTCTTCCTTAGACATGGCATCAAGTAATTTTTCACATGCTTGTCTATGATGAACATCAGCAGCTTTATGAACTTCGAAAAACTCTAGGCCTTCTTTTGATGTAACGCCATAATGATTTTTCAAACCTCTAATTTTTGTTTCTGCGATTTCAGGGATTTGTCTCTCATAAGTATAAAGAGATGCCAAACCTTCTGCATAACTTGATCTTCCATTTTTAAAAAAATTATCGATTAATTCAGATGTAAATTTTTCTTTATTTACATTTTCAATTTTCTCTGCATCAGCACCTATTGCTAGTGCAAAATTTTTCCAAAGTTTTGGATGATCTGCTCCATCTTTTTCTTCATCTTGAAGATTTTCAAGTAAAATTTTTCTTTTTTCTAAATCCTCGCATAAAGAATGTGTTGCACTTATGTACCTAGGAAATGCTTTTACATGTTGATAATACTGCTCAGCATAATCCTTAATTATTTCTCTAGTTAGCTTACCTTCATTCCAAGATTTGTAAAAAGGGTGGTTTAGAAGATGATACTCATCTAGTTTTTTATTTAGTTCTTTTGAAAACATTGTTTCCTCCATGGTTAATGGCTGATCATTATCCTTTTCGTATATTTAATCAAGAAAGATTAAAGGCCTATGACAAAATATTTATCAACTTAAAGTTGTAATTGCTATTTAAGCTTTCCTTCTTTTCTCATTTTTTCCCTAATTTTTGTAGCTGAGATCTGTTGAATTTTTTCTGGAAGGACCACTTCTTCAATTTTATATCCTACGCCTCTTCCATAGCTAATATTAGTAATATTTGGAACCAACATAATCTTAAACCTATTTTTGTATTTGGGATTTAATTTTTCTTCTATATTTTTTTTAACAGTTTCAAAATCAAATGGATTGTCATCTACTCCCTGGACATCTCTAATTTGAATGCAAACTTGACCAGTTTTTTTAATTATTTCTTCGAATAATGCGTAATGGCCATCGTGGAAAGGTTGCCATCTACCTAACATTTGTGCCGTTGGTTTTTTATTATCCCATTTGTATGACATTATTTTATTTTCTCCACTATCTTGGTTGCCCAATTTTTAGCATCTTGCGTTGTTACATGAAAATCAAATTTCTCAGGTTTTACAAACATTGCATTTGTATCATCGTACCTACCCTTTTTAATTGTATCTACCCAAATAATAAAATCTGCGTTGAATATTTCCCTAGCTTTTGGCGTAGGACAAATAAAATCACAAACTACATAATTTCCTTCAAGTTTATATTTTTCTGCCTGTTCAGCCATTCTCTTTGCTTGTCTTGTTCTTCCTTCTTCAGAAAAATCCCAATCATTCGCTTCTTTTCTTACTTTGTCATTGTTAATCCATTTTGCTTTTAATAAATTAACTAATTCTGATGCTAAAGTTGTTTTTCCAGAACCTGGCAAACCCATAACAAGTATTTTTTTCATAAAATTTATATATTGTAGTTTTTATACTGTAGCAAGTCTAGGTAGCGGTTTCTCATCTATAGGTAAATGAACCACTGCTGCAAAAAAAGATAATGCTATAGATAAATACCAAGCATAATCAAATGATCCATATTCATCATAAAAATATCCACCTAGATACGCACCTAAAAAAGATCCTATTTGATGACTAAAAAAAACTATTCCATATAAAGTTGCTAAATATTTTGTGCCAAAAATTTGTGAAATAATTCCGTTTGTGGGTGGTATAGTTGCTAGCCACAGGTAACCATAAAGCACTCCAAATCCTAAGGCTACATAAGTTGAGGTTGGCAAAACTAAAAATAATATTAAAACTACTCCTCGTGCAAAATATAAAATACTCAATAATATTTTTTTACTATACTTTCCTGATAAATAACCAAATGTTAATGTTCCAAAAACATTAAAAAGACCTATTAAAGATAAAATTGCAGCTGCCGTCCATATTTCAAAGCCACGCTCTTGGATGTAACTAGGTATGTGTGCTGAAACTAAAGTTATATTAAAACCGCATACAAAAAAACCAAGTATTAAAAGTATAAAACCTTTATGATTAAGAGCTTCCTTTAACGCCTCTGTAAGAGTTTGATTATCCACCTTAGTACTGTTATTTATATTCTTTTCTTTCTTAACTTCGCGTAGAAAGATTGCAGCAATAATTCCGAACAAAACAAAATACAAATATGTATTAAGTGTTTTTTCCCAACCAAAAGTAGATAAAGCAAATTTTGTGTATATAGGAGAGAAAAAATAACCTATTGATGCCATAGCGACTACAATTCCTATAGCCATTCCTCTAGTTTTATTTGGGAAATGTTTTCCAACTGCTGCGATCTGAACACTTATTGCTGTACCACCTAAACCAATTCCAATTAATAAACCAAGATTAATTTGAAAAAATATTCCTGTATTTGGTCCTGAATAAAGCAAATAAATTCCTAATGCTACAAAACAAGCTGCAATTATTGTAACTTTTCCACTTCCAATTTTATCTGCTAACGCACCAAATATTGGCGCAAACATGCCCCACATTAGCATTTGTAATCCTATTGCTAAACCAAACTCTGTAATCGTACACTGTAAGTCTTCGACAAAAAAATCTGTAAACATTCCAAAGACCATGCGGAGTCCCATAAATATCGCAACTATTAAACATGCTGAAATAAGCGTTAAAAAAGCTGTGCTACTTGGAAAAAACTTTTCTTTTGTCATTTAATAAATTTTAATGATCTTTTTAAATCATTAATTATATCTTTTGTATCTTCTAACCCAATATGTAAACGAACTAAGTGTTCATTTTTTTCAAATTTAAAATATCTTCTTGTTCCTAATTCTACGGGATCGGTATAAACAGCAAGACTTTCAAATCCTCCCCAACTATATCCAATTCCAAAAAGTTCTAATGAATTTACAAATTTATATACTGAATTTTTACTTTTGCTTTTTATAATTAAACTTAATAATCCAGAAGCGCCCGAATAATATTTTTTCCATAATTTAAATTCCTTTGAAGAAGATTTATACGGATACAGTATTTTGCTTATTTTTTTTTGGGTTTTTAAAAAATTAATAACTTTTTTTGTATTTTCTTCATGTTTTTCAAGTCTTATATCTAAAGTTCTTAAACCTCTAATTATTAGATAAGCATCATCAGATGATAATCTATAACCAGATACATGATTATACCACCAAACTTTTTCATACGCTTTTTTGTTTACTGCAACGGTACCTGCCATAACATCGGAGTGACCTGAATAGTATTTAGTTGCAGATGTTATTGCTATATCAAAACCTAATTTTAATGGTTGAAAAAAATATGCTGTTGCCCAAGTATTATCAATAGCTGTAAATATATTTTTACTTTTTGCTAAAGAAACTATTTTTCCTAAATCATTCATTTCAAAGGTATTGCTTCCAGGATTCTCGACATAAATGAGTTTGGTTTTTCTTGTGATTTTGTTTCTAAAATCTTCAAAACTATTTGGATTATACCAAACAGCTTTTACTTTAAATTCTTTTAATAAATCGTCTGCAAGTTTTTGTGTTGGTCTGTACACTCCATCTGAAATTAAAATTTCATCGCCAGGTCTACAAACGCTCATTATTGATAAAGCAACGGCAGCAAAACCTGTCGGAGTTAAAAATACTTGATAAGCGTCCTCTAATCTTCTTAGCATTTTTTGGAGTTGTAATGTTGTTTGTGTTCCTGATCTTCCATAATCCCAATGTTCTACTTCAGGTTTTTTTTTACTTATAACGTCCTTTTGAAATTTTCTTAACTCTTGCATGGTTCTAAATAGGATTGTAGAAGCTCGTACAACAGGTGGGTTTACTGATCTAGATGAATAATCTTTTGCAGCAGTTTTTAAATATGTTTTTATACTTTTGGGCATAAAATATTTGATAACAAAATCAGAGAATGCTATATCCACTCAATAAGGTCAATTAATTAAATTACCAAGGAGTATATATAAATATGGGTTATCCAAAAAAACATAGGGGCCGAAGAAAAATGGGCTCTAAAAAAAGAAGAGCTAGAAAAAGAAATAAAAGAAAATAGAGATCTAGGTGGAAAAAATTAACCAAATTAGAATCCTTAGCCTTTGGATTTTTGTATTGCCTGTTATTGCGCTAAACTTATGTTTGTTTATTAACATAGAATGGGAGCTTTTCGAAAATACCATATTTAAAGTAGGTCAGATAGGAAAGGTTGGGTTTACTATTCCTTACATTGACGGATCAGTATCCATTAGCCGAGTTGCCAGAAATTATCCTGCTTATCTTGTTTTTAAACCATGCATGATAATAACAGCTTTACTTTTAATTAAATATTGGATCACAACAAATGCTTTAATTCAAAATATAAGCGCTGAATCGATCCAAAAAAAACGTTTTATGATATATGGAGTTCTGTCAGCTATTTTTTTAATTATTCATTCAATTTTTCTAGGAGTTAGTTTTGAACACGATTTATATAAACTATTTAGAAGATTCGTCCTTTTGGCATTTATTATATTTGAAATAGTGGCTCAAGCTTTATATGTAATAACTTTATTTAAAATTAAAAAAATTATTTCTGAGTTAATTAATAAAAAGATACTTATTTTAAAAATTTTATTAGTTTCAATATTAGCTTTTACAGCATTAGCATCCTTGCCAATATTAACCTCTTCAGGCAACGTTCAGTTCAAACATATACTGGAATGGAATTATTTTATTGGTGTAGTTTTATTTTATTTATTAACTTTCTTTTTTTGGAAGGCCCAAAAAAACCAAAAGTTCTAACACTTTCGTGTTAGAACTTTTAAATTTGGTTCGTCGTTGTAGTCGCTACCGCCGAACCCGCCACCCCGCTATGTTAAGCGCTACTTTGCGGAGTTTTCCGCCCTATAAGCTTGAACCTCTCGGTCTTTCCTTATCTGGCCGGTTAAGAGTTGCCTCTTAAGTCACTTTCTACATTATACCTTTAAAAAAAAAATTAAATCACTATTTAGTTGTTTTGTTTATTTTTGATGTAGACCAGTTGAATTATGTGGATAAATATTTGTTGTCTGCTTTTACTATCCATCCACCCCCAAGAACTTTATCCCCATGATTGTTTTTTGAATAAAATACACAAGCTTGACCAGGAGAAACGCCTTTTTCATTTTCTTCTAATTTAATTTCTGCTGAATTTTGATTTAATTTTATATCAGCTTTAATTAATTTGCCTGTTGATCTAACTTTCACGTAGCAATTATTTTTATTTTCTCCAAAACTGCTTAATAAATTTAAATTTTTAACAAAAATCTTTTTTACAAATAAATCATCCATATTTCCTACTGTAATCGTGTTTTTCAAAGCATCAATATTTACTACATAAAATGGTTGTTGCCTTGCTATCCTAATTCCTTTTCTTTGCCCTATGGTATAATTAATTATTCCTTCATGGGTACCTATCGTTTCATTTTTTGTATTTAAAATTGCGCCTTTTTTAAAAGACGTAGGTCTATATTTATTTATTACCGAAGCATAATCTCCATTAGGAACAAAGCATATATCTTGACTATCAGGTTTATCTGCTACATTTAAACTAAGTTCCGAAGCAATTTTTCTGGTTTGATTTTTTTGTAAATTTCCTAACGGAAATCTTAAAAAATTTAATTGTTTTTGAGTTGTAGCAAAAAGGAAGTAGCTTTGATCTCTTTTTAAATCGGCAGCCCTATACATGTCAGCCTGTCCATTTTTTTGGATTCTATTCACATAGTGCCCTGTAACTAAAGCATCTGCTTTTAACTCTTTAGCATAATCATATAAGTCTCTAAATTTTACAGTTTGGTTACATTGTACACATGGTATGGGTGTTTCTCCGCGAACATAACTATCAATAAATGAATCTATAACTTCTTTTCTGAAGTTTTTTTGGTAATATAATATCTTGTGATCAATATCTAATTTCTGAGATACTCTTTTTGCGTCTAAAATATCTTGTCCGGCACAACATTGTCTGCTTTTTTTAGGCGATTTTGCATCATCATAAAGTTTAAGCGTTATGCCTATAACATTATATCCTTCTTTTTTCATTAAACCTGCAACAGTGGAAGAATCTACACCTCCAGACATTGCAACCACAATTTTTGTGTCTTTTGGGTTCTTTGAAAAACCTAATGAATTTGCCTTTTTTACTGACATATCTATTAAATAATGTATTTGTTTTATTATATATAATGGTATTTTTCTATAAATGTTTTTAGATTATGAACCTGGCGATTTTGTCATAAATCCTAATAATAAAGACTGGGGAATAGGACAAATTCAATCAATAATTAATGATAAAGTAACTGTTAATTTTGAAAACACGGGCAAGAAGGTTATAAATGCTAAAGAAGTTACTTTAGAGAAAGTTAGCAAAATTGGATAACACAAAATTAAAAAATACTATAGAATCCCTTTTGGATACGTTTCTAGAAGCAGGCAAAATTGCAAAAGAAATAAGCGAAAAGGGCGTAAAAATTACGATTAAACCTGATAAATCCCCTGTAACTGATGGAGATTTGCTAGTTGATAAAATTTTAAGAAGAAAAATAAAAGATTTAACACCTTCTATACCTATTATTTCTGAAGAGACTGTAAATTTAAATATAGAAAATAAACACAATGACTTTTGGTTAATAGACCCAATTGATGGAACTAAAGATTATATTAAAAAAAGAGATGAATATACTTTAAATGCTGCCTTAATAATTGATTTAAAACCTGTAGCGGGAATAATTTACGCTCCTGCAAAAGAAAGATTGTTTTTTTCTTATGGAAAAAACCTAGCTTACGAGACCTTTAAGGGAAAAACTTTTCAATTAAATTGTAATAAAAAGAATTCAGGCAAAGTTATAGGATTGGAAAATTCAAACCATACGCCGATTGAAATTTTAAATATTTATAAAAAACATAATGTTTCTAAAACAATAAAAATGTCTAGTTCATTTAAATTTTGTATTTTAGCTGCCGGTGAAGCTGATATTTATGCAGCAAATGCTAGAGCTTATGAGTGGGATATAGCTGCCGGACATGCGATACTTGTTCATGCCGGAGGCTCTATGACAACACATGATGAAAAAGAATTCGCGTATGGGAAAAAAAATTATAAGAACTTACCCATAATAGCAAAAAGATCACATAATTTAGAAAAATAATTACAACTTTGAGTTGTGTTAAATTGGATAATTTGTTCCTTTTTTTTGTTTAATAAAAAATATAAACTCTTTCAAATAATTGGGGATTCGATGTTTAAAAGATTACTTTTAATAGTTACTTTGGGTGTAACTTTATCCGGCTGCTTCATGGCACCTATGGCTTTAATAGGTCCAGCAACTTCAGGATTCACTACGGCTTCTATAGTCCAGTCTGGAGTAACTACAGGCGCTGGATACCTAGTGAAACAAAGTACTGGAAAATCTATAAGCGAACATGCGCTTGATGCCATCAACAAAGAAGTGTTGCAACAAACATATTTACCAAAAGACAAAACTCAATTATTCCTTGCTCCCTAAAACATATAAATAATATAAATTTTTATAAATAAAAATGATAAAAACAGTTCTTGTTATTGTTTTGTCAGTAGCTTTTTTTGGAATTATATTTTTTTTATATGTTAAAAAAAGATTAGAAAAACAGTTAAATTACTATTTATCAAAAAATAATAAAAAAAATAAAAAATAAACTAAATCATTTTACAAAATTTCATAAATTCCGCCTTTGGAAGATCTAAAACTTTTTTAGATACCTCATAACTAAAACCTGATCTCGCTAATATTGAAATATCTTTTTTATAAAATAATGATCTATTACTTTCTTCTCTATTTGGTCCAATCCTTCTTCTTTTACACATTTTAATTGCTGAAAAAAAATCGGGATCTGATTCGTTTTCTTTTATTTTTGAAATACTTGCCTTAATATATTTTTGGTCAATTCCTTTTTTAATTAAATTATATCTTATTTTATTAAGTGAATAGCCTCTTCTGTAAAAAATTTTCGATTTAGAATCAGAATAATATTCATCACTTAAAAATTTTTGATCAATTAAAGAAATAATCACAGCGTCAATTAAACTAAAAATTTCCTTCTTGTTTATTGTTTTTTGCTCCTTTTTAATGAGTTTTTTAAATAGATAAGTTCTTAATTGTTGTTTTGAAGGACTATATTTTTCAATATATGTATAGGCAAAATTTCTTATTTCATCCACTGCCGTATCTAGATTTTTTTTATTTTTAATAGGATTCATGTTTTTTATATATTATATTATATATTTAGAATTTTATGCTATTTCAATTTCAAGAATATTTAACTTTTGAAAACATATACATATATAGCAGTTTTGGTGTATTGCCATTTTGGCTGTTATTAATGTTTATTCCTAACTCAAAAATTACACAAATTTTTGTCAATTCAATAATACTCCCTATTATTTTATCTACCGCCTACTTATATGTCTTATATCAATCAATTTTATTAAATGAACCTTTTGTTGATATTTTTAAACTATATTTAAGTATCGATAATCTTTATACGATCTTTGCTACAGAGAGTTTCTTGTTGTTTTTCTGGATACATTTTTTGGCATTAAATCTTTTTCTTGGATCTTGGGTATCTAGAGATTCTGTTAAATATAACATTCCTAGAAAAATAATTTTTTTCCCACTAATCTTAATTTATTTTTCTGGACCAACGGGACTTGTTTTATATTGGTTTTTTAGAGTATTTTACTCAAGAAAATTAGGAATACACGACTAATTTAATACTAAAATTTTTGATTTATCGGTCAGTATGTATAGTTTTCCATTATTTATAGCTAAAGGAGATATGTTTGGACCTCCAATTTTTTTATAAAACTCAGCTTTACCTGAAATGGCAGAACTAGAAATTAAAAATCCATTTAACGTTATAGAATAAATCTTATTAGAACCCATAATAAAACCTGTTATTTTTGTTTTTTGTTTCTTTCTTTTTAGAATTTTTAATATATTTGTTGATGAAATGATTTCTCCCGTATCTTTTTCAATAATAACTAAATAACCGTTATCACTAAGAATAAAAATATTTTCGCCACTAACAATTGGAGCCGCAACAGAACTTACCTCTTGTTTCCAAAGAGTTTCACCATTTTCCAACTTAAGTAAAAAAGTATTATTACCTGAGGAAAAAATTACTTTATCATCGTTAATAACTATTTCAGACGAAACAAAAAAATCAGTTGCATCTGCGTATAACGAATCTGCTGTGTTTCTTGACCAAAAAATATCTCCTGTATCCCCTCTAATTTTGTAAATATCTGCTGCTGATGTAATTGCAAGTAAATTTCCATCTTTAGAAATAGCTAAAGATAATAAATTTTCAGTTTTAATAAATGATTTTATTGAAAGAATACTCCAAATTAAAGACCCATCATTTGTGTTTAAGCAAAGAATTTTATTATCTTCATTTATTAAAAAAATCTTATTGTTAAAAATTTTAATATTAGATTTCGTACCAATTTCATAATTTCTAATCCAAAGCATTTGTCCATCGTTTAAATTAATTGAATAAATAAAACCAATATTGTCCGCAACATAAATATTATCTTTATAAATTGAAAAAACTAAATTTTTATATATTTTTTTATATGCTTTCTTGTATATATTTTTCTTCCATATTATTCCTCCTCTTTCATTTACATGAAAAATTGTTCCTTTATCATCAGAAAAAATCATATTATTTCTTAAAACTAAAAGTGAGGTAATTTTTTTACTGCCTGAAAATTTATCTTTTCCAATTTTTTTTTTTAAAAAAATATTATTTATACCTTGCAGATATATATTTCCCTTGTCATTTTGGTAATTTTCATTTGACATTATCCATGAAGATTTATTTTGTGGTTTAGGTAAAACTATATTTTTTGATAAAGCCACTTCTTTATAAAAAGTTTTGTCAGATGTATAAATTTTTTCTACTTTAATTATTTCTTGTTGCTCTTTTTCTAATTCTGAAATTCTTTTCTTCTCTTTAGCAGCGTCGCCCCAGATTCCTGTCTTGCTATCAAATGAACAGCTACTTAATACAGTGAATAATATCAATAAAATTAATATTCTTTTATTAATCATTGGCTATATTGATAAGTTTCGTTTTAGCCTGCTCATAAAGTTCTGGCTGTAAATTTTTTATCGTAAGAATTTGAGTGTAAAAATCTTTTGCTTTTACATATTCTTTTCTTGAAAAATAATAATCTCCTATTAACATTAATCCGTGACCTTTCCATAGTGTCTCTTTTGATTTTAATAAAGGACTAACTTCTTCTAAGAATTTTTCTTCATTGACGTAACTTGATTTAAATAATGCCTTTTTGTAATGCAACAAATCTTCTATTTCTTTATCAAAATTGTTATTTTGTAATAGATGATCGAATAATTTTGAAATCTCTTCGTTGTTATTAATTAAATTTTCATTCAATATCATAAAAAAAGATAAGGTTGAATAAGTTGCATCATTTGAAAAAGTTATATTTTTTAAAGTTTCTAGTGCTTTCACTTTGTTGCCTTTTTCAAGATAAATCTTGGCTTGTATGTAATTTTCTGACAACAAAATCTTTTTTTTTTCTTTGCTGCTCTGATAATAGCTATAACTGACTACAATAATTATAAATGCAAATATTGATGAAAAAATTAATATTTTTTTGGTTTCATAAAATTCCTTTAATTTGGATTTTTTAGTTAGGTCGTATTGGGTTTCAAATAAATTGTTTGCCATTTAAATTATCTTTTATTTATATACATTCTTAGTGAAAGGAAATCTTTTCATTCTTACATCCTTAACATAATTTTTTATGCATTTTTCTATTGATTTATTTAAATTTGCATATTGCTTAACAAATTTTGGTAAAAAATCACTCAGTCCTGTTAAATCTTCTGTAACAAGAATTTGACCGTCGCAATATCTGGATGCTCCTATACCAATTGTTGGAATCATAATATTTTTTGTAATTTCCTTTGCTAATCTTTCAACAACACATTCTACTATTATTGCAAAGGCACCTGAATTAGAAATTGAAATCGCATCCTTTAAAATTGTTTTTCTTTCAAAGAAATTTTTACCCCGCGCCTTAAAATTTCTTGAGGTTTGAGGTAATAACCCAACATGACCAAGAACTGGTATTCCTTTCTTTACAAGAAAATTGACAATTTTTGAAATCTTTTTTCCACCTTCAAGTTTTACTGCATCACATTTTGTTAATTTAATAACTTTTTTTGCATTTTTATATGCATTAAATTTATTTGTATAAGTTTTATAAGGCATATCAAAAACCACTAAACTTTTTTTTGAAGCATCTTTAACGGCCTTTGCATGCAAAATCATAGTTTCAATTTTAACACTTCTTGTTGTTTTCATTCCGTATAAAACCATACCTAATGAATCACCAACCAAAATTATATCGCAGTACTTGTCAGCAATTTTAGCAACATTTTTAGTATATGCTGTTAAACAAACGATTGGTTGTTTTCCTTTTTTTTTATAGATTTTTTCAATTGTTACTTTTTGCATTTTCTGGATTCAATTTTTTAAATTTTAATTCAATTTCTTTTTTCTTTGAACAGAAGGATTTGCAAACTAAGGTAAATGTATTAATAAGGTTTTCTGCTTCACTATAATCAGATTGGTTTATCTTAATAAGTGTTAACATATAGATTGCTTCGTCATTTTTAGGATTTATTAGCAGAACATTCTTTAAGTTAATTTCTTCTTCTTCTACATTTTTTTTTTCATTAAAGATTTTTGCCAAAAATAGATAAGATTTTTCACTTTTTGGATTAAAGACTAAATCTCTTTCAAAGAATATTTTTGATTTATCAAATTCCTGATTATTAAAATGTTTTATTCCTTTAATAAAATAGTTTGATTCTTTTGAAAAAACATTTGAATTCATAAAAAACAAAATTATCAGTATATTTATTATTAAATTTTTTTTCATAATATAATTACTTAAACTCCACATTATTTATCATTTTTTAAAACACCTTTACAATAAATATAAATTTCTTTAGATTCTTTTTTGCTTGCTAAAGGTTTATATATAGCAACCTTTTTGAAGCTTTTTTTTGCAGTTTCATTAATATCCTTAAATACAGATCCCATAAACAATTTTGATATAAAGACCCCATTATCTTGTAAAATTTTCTTCGATAAGTTCATTGCATTTAGACATAGTTCTCCAGTTCTATATGTATCCATTTCCTTATTTCCCGATGTGTTTGGAGCCATATCTGATAAAACTACATCAACTTTACTTTTGAAATATACTCTTATTTTCTCAAAAATATCTTTATCCAAAAAATCTCCATTTATAAAATCTACATTATCTATTTTTTTCATCGGTATAATATCTACGGCCAATATTTTGCCTTTGGTTATTTCTTTGCCCGCAAATTGTGTCCAACTTCCTGGACTTGAACCAAGATCTATTAATAATGAATTTTTTTTAAGAAACTTAAACTTTTTATTCATTTCTATAATTTTAAAAACTGCTCTAGATCTATAACCTAGAATTTTAGATTCTTTAAAATAAGGATCTTTCCTCTGTTTTGCTAACCAATTTTTAGAAATTTTATTTTTTTTCAAGAATTTAATATAATTTTACAAAATATCTTCATCTTCATCTGTCACAGGTTTGTATGTTTTTTTGTTTTTTATTCTAAAATGGAAAAAACTTATGGGAATTAACAAAAGATAAAGCACCCCTGTGAAAAATAATGTTTTAAAAATATAAAAAATTAATAAACTTACGTAAACTCCTATTCCTAATAATAAGAAAATCGCTAAATTTCTTGGTATCACAATTCTTTTTAATGAGTAGGTTGGAAGTTTGCTCACCATTAAAATTGATGTTGTTAATATTGTTATAGAACTAATTAGTGCATAATTATCTAACTTAATTAAACCGCTTAAATTTAATATAAGAGGCAATAGAACTAAACCGGCAGCTGCAGGAGACGGCACTCCTTCAAAAAAATTTATTTTCCATGATTCGTTTTCTTCTATAGTTGTTAAATTAAATCTAGCTAAACGAAGAGCGCAACATACTGTGTAAATTAAAACAAACATCCATCCAAATTTTCCTATCTCATTTAAAGCCCAAAAATACATTACAAACCCTGGGGCAACTCCAAAACTAATAACATCAGTTAAAGAGTCTAGTTCTTTACCAACTTTTGAAGTTCCTTTAATTAATCTTGCTACTCTTCCATCTAAAGTGTCAAGAATAGCAGCAAACCCAATAGCTATTACGGCCATAGAATAATTTAAGTCGATTGCAAATTTTATTGAGCTTAAACCTAAACAAACTCCAAAAATTGTTAAAGCATTTGGTAAAAGTGATTTAGGGTTTTTTTTTGATATTAATTTAAACTCTTTTTTGTTTTCAATCATTTTTCTTTTCTCGCTAAAATAGTTTCTCCTGCAATAGTTTTTTGATTTGTATTTACCATCAATTGGTAATTTTCAAAATATAAATCAACTCTACTACCAAATCTAATCATTCCAAATCTATCTCCTTGTTTAATTTCATCATTTTCCTTTTTTTCACATACTATTCTTCTGGCAATTAAACCCGCTATTTGAACTAAAATTAATTCATCTCCATTTTTGTTGGACATTTTAACATAGTTTCTTTCATTTTTCTCACTAGCTTTATCCAAAGATGCATTTAAATATTCTCCAGGTTTATAAAATATTTTTGTGATCTTTCCTGAAGAAGGAACCCTGTTTACATGACAGTCAAAGACGTTCATAAAAATACTGACTCTTGTATATTTTTTATTATCTAAACCTAATTCTTGAGGGCCATTTAATTCTGTAATTTGAGAAATCACTCCATCTGCTGGGCTTAGTAAATAATTTTCATCATTAATTGGAATTCTTTCAGGATCTCTAAAAAAATAATATACCCATATTGTAATAATCAAACTTATTATTCCAAAAAAATTAGAAATCAGCAAAAGAATAAATGTTATAACAGCGGCTATAGCTAAAAATCTATAACCTTCTTTGTGAAGCTTTGGAAACAATATATCTATCATATCTATATGTTTTGTAATTGTACGTTAATATGTATATTAAGTAGTTTAATTCAATTGAAAAAATTAAAATATATATGACGAAAATCAAAGTAAAAAACCCTATTGTGGAGTTAGATGGTGATGAAATGACCCGAATAATATGGGATTTTATCAAAAAAAAATTAATTCTTCCCTATATCGACTTAGATATCAAATATTATGATTTAGGTATAAAATATCGGGACAAAACCTCTGATAAGGTAACAATTGATTGTGCCAATGCTATAAAAAAAATTGGCGTAGGTATAAAATGTGCAACTATAACTCCTGATGAAAATCGTGTAAAAGAGTTCAAATTAAAAAAGATGTGGAGATCTCCTAATGGGACGATAAGAAATATTTTGGGAGGAACTGTTTTTCGAGAACCAATAATATGTAAAAATATTCCAAAACTTGTGCCGAGCTGGACAAATCCAATTGTAATTGGAAGACATGCCTTTGGAGATCAATACAGAGCAACTGATTTTAAAGTCCCTGGCAAAGGTAAGCTTGAAATAAAATGGACTTCAGAAGACGGTAAAGAAAAAAAAGAATTTGAAGTTTTTAACTTCACCGGGCCCGGTGTTGCTCTTTCGATGTATAACCTGGATGATTCAATAAGAGATTTCGCAAGAGCATGTATGAATTACGGTTTGAATAGAAAATGGCCCGTATATTTGTCCACAAAAAATACAATCTTAAAAAGTTATGATGGAAGATTTAAAGATCTATTCGAAGAGATTTATAAAAAAGAATTTCAAGAAAAATTTAAAGAAAGAAAAATAACTTACGAGCACAGACTTATTGATGATATGGTTGCATCCGCAATGAAATGGAATGGAAATTACATTTGGGCATGTAAAAATTATGACGGAGATGTCCAATCAGATACAATAGCCCAAGGATTTGGTTCATTAGGCCTTATGACTAGCGTTTTAATGTCTCCAGATGGAAAAACTATAGAATCTGAAGCTGCTCATGGGACTGTTACAAGACACTACAGATTGCACCAGCAAGGTAAAGAAACTTCAACTAATCCGATAGCTTCTATCTTTGCATGGGCAAGAGGTCTATATCACAGAGGAAAGTTGGATGACAACGAAGATCTAAAAAAATTCGTAAAAAATTTAGAAAAAGTTTGTATACAAACAATTGAAAGTGGATCTATGACAAAAGATCTGGCCATGCTAATAGGTAAAAACCAGAAATATCTCACAACAAAACAATTTCTAGAAGTGTTAGACTCCAACTTAAAAAAAAGTCTTAACTAATTTTTTTTCTTACAGCTTTAAAGGCTTCTTCAATTGTGTCCTTATTTGTTCCTCCCGCCTGAGCAAAATCTTTTCTACCGCCTCCACCTTTTCCTCCAAGTATCTCTGAAGCAATCTTAACAAGCGTAACAGCATCATATTTTTTTGTTAATTCACTTGTAACTCCAACTGCAACACCAACTTTTCCTTCAAAAGTAGAAAAACCAACAACAATACCTTCTTTAATGTCTTTTTTACTTTGATCTACTACATTTCTCAATTCCTTCTGAGGAAAATCAATAAGAACTTGGTGTCTAAGAATAAAAGTACCTATTTTTTTATCTTTGATAATATTTTTTGATTTGTCCTTAATTATGTTATTAATTTTAATTTTATCTAATTGTTTATTTAAATTTTTAATATTTTCAGATAATTCTAAATCTTCTTTGTAATCAGGTTTTACTTTATATTTTGATAATTCTTTTTTAATTAAGTCTATCTGATCTTTTAGACTTTTCTCTTTTAAAGATTTGCCTTTCATTAAAGATTTTTCGTAATCATCTAATTGCCTTTCTCTTAAAGCCTCTATTCTTCTAACACCAGCGGCAATTGATGATTGGCTAATAATTTTAAATTTTCCAATATCTTTTGTATTTTTAACATGTGTACCTCCACAAAGCTCGGTAGAAAAATATTCATCGTTATCTTTTCCCATTGATAAAACTCTAACCTCGTCTCCATATTTTTCACCAAACATAGCTAAAGCGCCTTTAGCTACAGCTTCTTTAGGAGACATAATTCTAGTTTTAACATCAGTACCTAAATAAACCATTTCATTTACATATTTTTCTATTTTTTCAATTTCTTTTTTTTCAACAGGTTTATTGTGACTAAAATCAAATCTAAGTTTTTCAGAACTAACTAGAGATCCTTTTTGAGTTACATGTTTACCAAGCGTTCTTCTTAGAGCTTCATGAAGTAAATGCGTTGCTGAATGATAAGCTCTAGCATCATTCCTTCTTCGCACATCGATTTCTAAATTTACAGTTTCATTAATCTTTAAAGATCCTTTTTCAATTTTTCCATAATGAACATGAAGGTCCCCCATTTTTTTCTGAGTATCGTTGACAAGAACTTTACAACTATTAGAATAAATTATTCCTTGATCGCCAACCTGTCCTCCTGATTCACCATAGAACGGTGTTTGGTTAGTTATTATTTCGACTTCATCTCCAGTTTTTGCTTCATTAACAAAATCTTTACCTTTAGATATTTTAAGAACAACGGCCTCAAGTTTGTCAAACTCATAGCCCAAAAATTCTGTGGGATTAAGTTTTTCTCTAACTTTAAACCATTTTTCTTCTATAGATTTATCTCCTGATCCTTTCCAATTAGCTCGTGCTAATTTTTTACTTTTTTCCATTTCTTTATCAAAACCAGCATTATCAACTTTTATATTTTTATTTTTTAAAATATCCGCGGTAAGATCTAGTGGAAATCCATATGTGTCATATAGTTTAAAAGCAATTTCACCAGGAAAAGAATTGTTTTCAACTTTATTTAAATTTTCATTTAAAATTTCTATTCCTCTGTTAAGTAATGAAGAAAATTTTTCTTCTTCATTTTTTAATGTTTCGGTAATTAAAGGTTCTGCTCTCTTTAGCTCAGGATAAGAATCTGACATTTCACTAATCAAAGTTGGTATCATTTTATAGAAAATTGGTTTCTTGCTACCTAGAGCATGTGAATGTCTCATACCTCTTCTCATTATTCTTCTTAAAACATAACCTCTACCTTCGTTTGATGGTAAAACTCCTTCTGCAATTAAAAATGAACTTGCTCTGAGATGGTCAGCTATTACTCTGTGGCTTGATATATTTTCTTTAGTAACTTTAGTTTTAGTCAAACTTGAAGAAGCTTCAATTAAAGTTTTAAAATGATCTGTATCATAGTTATCATGCGTGCCTTGAAGCAATGCTGAAATTCTTTCTAAACCCATACCAGTATCTACAGATGGTTTTGGAAGATTTATTCTTTTGTCTTTTGAAACCTGTTCAAATTGCATAAATACCAAGTTCCATATTTCAATAAAACGATCCCCATCTTGGTCTTTACTTCCTGGAGGCCCTCCTTTCAAATGTTCTCCATGATCATAAAATATTTCAGAGCATGGTCCGCAGGGTCCTAAATCTCCCATCGACCAAAAATTATCACTTGTTGATATTTTGTAAATTCTACTTTCTGGTAAACCTGCTATTTTTTTCCACAGATCAAAAGCTTCCTTGTCTTCTGAATATACACTCACACTAAGCTTATCTTTTGATACCTGAAATTCTTTAGTAATTAAATTCCATGCTAATTCAATAGCAACGTCTTTGAAATAATCTCCAAAAGAAAAATTTCCTAACATCTCAAAAAATGTATGGTGTCTTGGAGTATAGCCCACATTTTCCAAATCATTATGTTTCCCGCCGGCTCTAACACATTTTTGTGATGTAGTAGCTCTTTTATAATCTCTTTTTTCAAGACCCGTGAAAACATTTTTAAATTGTACCATTCCAGAATTTGTAAACATTAATGTCGGATCATTGCTTGGAACTAAATTGCTTGAATCCACAATGTTATGTTTCTTGCTTGAAAAGTAATTTAAAAAGGATTTTCTTACATTTTTTAATGTTTTTTCAGCCATCTTCTAATAAATACAGTTTTTTAGAATGATGTCTATACGGGAAGAAAGGCGCCTTATAAGCGCCTTTCCGCATGAGAGCTAACTACTATTTTTCTGAATCTTTTTTATCTGTATTTGATTTTTCAACCGTAGGATTGCCTTCAATTTTCTTAGAAATTAAGCCAGCTTTTGTTCTAATGCTCATTTCAATTTCTGCGGCAATTTTTGGATTCTGTTCTAGGTAAATTTTGGCATTTTCTCTACCTTGGCCTATTTTTTCACCTTTATAAGCATACCAGGCACCTGATTTTTCAACCACATCTGCCTTTGCTCCTAAATCTATTAATTCACCAGATTTACTTATTCCTTTTCCGTACATCAAATCAAATTCAATAACTTTAAATGGAGGAGATACTTTATTTTTAACAACTTTAACTCTTGTTGAATTACCAACAATTTGTTCTTTTTCTTTGATTGCTCCTATTCGTCTTATATCCATTCTTACTGATGAATAAAATTTTAATGCATTGCCTCCAGAAGTTGTTTCTGGATTTCCAAACATAACTCCAATTTTCATTCTTATTTGATTAATGAATATAACCATGGTGTTAGTTTTTGCGATTGAGCTTGTTAATTTTCTAAGAGCTTGACTCATCAATCGTGATTGTAGTCCTACGTGATGATCTCCCATTTCGCCTTCGAGCTCTGCTCTTGGAGTTAATGCAGCAACGGAATCTATTACTAAGACAGAAATAGAACCTGATTTTATTAATGTATCGGCTATTTCCAGTGCTTGCTCACCGGTATCTGGCTGTGATATTAAAAGCTCTTCTGTTTTTACACCTAGTTTTTTTGCATAAACTGGATCCATTGCATGTTCCGCATCAATAAATCCGCAAATTCCTCCAACTTTTTGAGCCTCTGCCACTACTTGCAAGGCTAAGGTCGTTTTTCCAGAAGATTCTGGTCCATAAATTTCTACAATTCTACCTTTAGGAAGTCCGCCAATACCAAGAGCTAAATCCAAGCCTAGGGATCCTGTTGATATGGCTTCGACGTTTATAGCAGCTTTTTGGCCAAGCTTCATTACCGAGCCTTTTCCAAAATTTTCGTCTATTTGGCTAATTGCTGCTTCTAGAGCCTTATTTTTCTGTTTAACTTCAATTTCCTGATTTTTACCTGACTTTACTATTTTTAAGTTATTTTTGGTCATAATTTACCTTTTTTTTAATAATTTAATTAACGAATCATGCTTTTAAATGTACACATTTTGTTCTTTTTATCAAGAGTTAATTAAACCCCTTTAAAATCAGGACTTTTTTCACAATTATAAAAAAAAATTACTTTAAATTTAAGTTTTTTGCAGTAAGTCTTCCTACTGCTGACAATAGATTAAACTGAGATATAAGAAAGTTTCTTTCAGAGCTAGCTAAATTTATTTTTGAATTTAATAAAATAGATCGCGACTGAATAACCTCTAGTGTAGTTCTGCTAGTGCCAGATTCATATTCTAAAGTTATGCCTTCGTTTGCAATTTCTGCAGCTTTTACTTGGGCTCTTGTAGAATCTAGAACTCCTTTTGAGGATTGATAACTGGACCACGCATTAGCAACTTTTGTTTCGGTTGTTTTTTTTTCTTCTTCAAGCAAAAGTTCTTTCTGATTTTTTATTTCTTGATGTTTTCTATAATTAAAAGCATTTTTACCTCCTGCAAACAATGGCCATGATGCTGTAGCGCTTACTGTTTGCTGAGTTCTTTCTTTTACAGTAGCACTTAAATCTTCTTGTTCAGCAATTTTATAGGAAATTGTTGCGGAAGGAGAAAATTCTGAAGCTGCAATTACTAGATCAGATTTAGATTTATCAAACTCCATTAATGCAATTTGTAAATCGGGATTTTCTAAAGTAGATATTTTATATGCTGTCGCCAAACTTTCAGGTATATTTAAATTAATTTGATTTACTTTTTCAATATTTTCCGTAGGTTTTTTTCCAACTACTTTTTCAAAATTTGCTTTGCTAGTTATTAAATCATTTTGGGCTGCTATTAATTGAGCTTTTGCGCCTGCTAATGATGATTCCGACTGTGATAAATCAGTTAAACTTATTTCTCCTTTTTCCAATCTATTAAAGTCAGTTTCAACTTGTCGTTCTAACAAATCTATATTTGTTAGATTAATATTAACTTTTTCTCTATTTAACAAAAGTTCAGTATGTGCTTTGGCTGCTTCTAATAAAGTTTCTTGTTCAATTTTTTTAAGTTTAAATTCAGCCAATTTTTGTCCCTGTCTTTTTTTTTGCAAATTTGCGACTCCTCCAAAACCTTGAAAAATTTTTTGTTCTACTAAAATGGATTGTTCTGATGGTCTAAAATTTGTACCATTTTCTCCTGTTGGATTAGTATTTTCTATTTCGCTATCGTATCCTGAAACAGTCACACTTGGTAAAAATTCACTTACAGCTTCACGCTTCTCTTCTCTTGAAGCACGCATGCTTGCTCTTTCAGCATTAAGTTTAGAATTATTTACATATGCAGACTGTAACGACTCTAACAAAGAGTTAGCTTGGGATTCGCTAAATCCAATAAAAAAAATTCCAATTAATAAAATTTTTAAAAAAGTTTTCATTTATTTATGCCCTAAATATAATTTTTTTAATTTCATGATTTTTTCTCATGAACATTACCACTGATGCAGATTTACTTAAATCTTTAATCATTTGCAAAGTAATTCTTTGGTAAAACATAATAAAACGTTTTATTTCTTTATAATTCATTATCTTTTTATTTGAATTAGATTTCTTTCTTAACTTTTTTTCTTGAAGAAGTCTCCATTTAAATACCATCTTAAAATTAGGAATTTTTATAAAAATAAAATGATCTATTTTTGCAAAAAGGCTTTTATATTCTCTTTTGAGCTTTTCATTCACATATTTTCTCCATATAAGATTTTTATCTTCTTGCTTTTCAAGAATATTTATTGGTTTTTTTATTAA
This sequence comes from uncultured Pelagibacteraceae bacterium, assembly GCA_902519445.1. Classification (GTDB taxonomy): domain Bacteria; phylum Pseudomonadota; class Alphaproteobacteria; order Pelagibacterales; family Pelagibacteraceae; genus AG-414-E02. Next base: position 18,375 of record CABYJR010000003.1, on the reverse strand, counting down.
AGTATTTGATTGGGGTTTGGCTCCAATGCACCAACCTTCTAATATTACAATTTCGGGTTTTCTTTTTATATTATTCCAATATTTTTTTTTAAAACGATCATCGATAGATTTATCAAATTTTGGAGATTTGAATTTTTTTAAATCTATTTTTTTTAAATTATATAAAAATTTTTTAAGTAAATTAATATCATGAGTTCCTGGTACTCCTCTTGTTTTAAAAAGATTATGAATTTTGTATGACATCTGATTGCGATCTTTTAAAGTTTTATAAAAATCATCAATAGAACTAACTTGTATTTCTCTTTTGAAAAATTTTTTTAAGATAATTTTTAAAATTCCTGTAACTGTAGTTTTGCCAGATCCTTGTCCTCCTGAAAGGCCTAAAAATAATGTTTTACCTTTTTCTCTGTATTTCTTTTCTATCCAAAATGACATGGGTATATAAATTTTTTTTAAACTTTCTATCTTCGCTACTTTAGATTTACCAAAGATCTTTTCCTTATTTAAAAACCTTAAATAATCCCTTTTTACTTTTAAGAAACAATCCTCTTTTTCTTTCATTTCTTTTTATCAAGAGGATGATTGGCGCCATCTTTAATTATAACATTTTTAAAATCAAATGGATTTACTCCTTCGATACAGCCAACGTTTATCATGTAAACTTTATCATGATTGCTTCTTGGATTTGTATGAGTATAAATTCCACACTTTGAACAAAAATAATGTTCAGCTACTTTTGTATGATATTGATAAAGAGTTAAACGTTCTTGTCCCTTAACAAGTTTAAAATTTTCTGGATTAACTGGCGTCATAACATAACCCTTTCTTTTACAAATTGAACAATTACATCTAGCAAGTGTTTCAAATCCATTTTCTGGCAATTTTACTTCGGCCTCTACTTCACCACAGTGACAGGTTAGTTTTTTCATTTCTTTTAATTTAAATTTTTTAGCATGATTTTCATATTGTAGTAATAGTTATCCACATCATAACAAGCTCTGGTTTTGATGTTCATGTTTTGATTCACTTAAGATTCTTTTTTGGACTCAAAATACAACTTATTGGGGCGTTTTCCACAGGTTGCTATATTTCATATTCTTTTATATATTAGAACAAAAAGAGAACATTATGAAAGCACTTTTACCTTTCCATTTAAATAAAGTTGGCGCAGGTTTTCCTTCTCCAGCAACAGACTATGTAGAAGATGACATTGATCTTAATGGTCACTTAATAAAAAACATACCTTCAACATTTCTTATTAGAGTACAGGGAAAATCTATGGACAGTGTTGGAATCCATGATGGGGATCTTTTAGTAGTAGATAGAAGTCTTAATCCAAAAAATTTTTCTACCGTAATTGTAAATATTAATGAAGAACTAGTTGTAAAAAGCTTCTTAAGAGAAAAAAATGAAACTTTTTTAACTTCAGGATCAAAAAAATCTGAGGATAAAATTAATTTAACTGAAAATTCTGAAATTTCCATTTGGGGTGTAGTAACTTACGCAATCCATGCTTTATAGTAAAAAAAAATTTGCTCTAGTTGATTGCAATTCATTTTATGTTTCTTGTGAAAGATTATTTAATCCATCAATACTTAAAAAACCAGTTGTTGTTCTATCAAACAATGACGGTTGTGTAATATCTAGATCTGCAGAAGCTAAGAATTTGGGAATAAAAATGGGAGAACCATATTTTAAAGTAGCGAAAATAGTAAAAAAAAATGATGTAAAAATTTTTTCTACAAATTTTGCATTATATGGAGATATATCTAGAAGAGTCATGAAAACTTTAAAACAGTTTTCTCCACAAATGGAAGTTTATTCCATTGATGAAGCTTTTTTAGATTTATCTTCCATAAAAAATGAAAACTTATTAGAACATGCTTATAAAATAAGAAAAACTATTTTAAAGTGGACTGGCATACCTACTAGTATAGGAATTGCAACGACAAAAACTTTAAGTAAAGCAGCTAATTATATTGCAAAAAAAGAAAAATCAGGAGTCATTGATTTTATAAATTCAAAACAAGTAGATAACTTTCTTTTAGAAATTGAAATAAATAATGTTTGGGGTGTAGGACGTCAATTAACAAAATTTTATATTAAAAATGGAATAAATACAGCTTATGATCTTAAAAAAATTCACAATAGTTGGATAAAAAAAAATACAAATGTTTTTGGATCACGTACTGCAATGGAGTTAAGAGGATTTCCGTGTATATCTTTAGAGCCACATGAAGAGAAAAGAAAAAATTGTTGTGTATCACGATCATTTGGAAAAAAAGTTACAAAATTGGAAGAACTTAGCGAAGCCATAACAGCACACAGTCTAAATGCTGCTGAAAAAATAAGATTAGACAAACAAACGGTTAAAAAAATAACTGTTTTTATAAGAACAAGTCCTTTTGTAGATAAAAAAAATTATTATGCAAATAGTAAAAGTATTGACTTGGCAATAAAAACGAATGACAGCATTGAATTAATAAAACAAGCTTTATTTATTTTGAAAAATATTTATAGAAAAGGATACAAATATCAAAAAGCTGGTATAATCTTATCGGGTCTAGAAGATGTAAATTCCTATGATAAAAATCTATTTTCAAAAATTAGAAATGAAATAAAGAGAGAAAAACTCATGAAAGCAATTGATTATGCTAATGCCAGATATGGGCGTAATTCTTTAAGCATTGCTCAAGCTGGTTTAAAAAAAATATGGTCTGGCAAAAAACAACACTATTCTAAAATTGATACAGCTTCCTTTAGATTATTACCTACTGTTAGAATCTAGAATATCAATGGTCCCAATATTTTCTAAAGATTGATTGAATTCTTCCATATTTGAACGGTTAGATATTTTTAAAATAAGAAGGACAAATACTAATAAACAAAATATTGGAAACATTGTTAAAAAAGAAATATTTCCATAAATTAAAAATAAATAAATTAAAAAAAGTAAAATTGATCGGATAATAACTAAATTTCTGAATACAGAAATTATAGATAATGAATGAAAAATAAGACCCCAAAAATTCATCTTTGAAGGTAGCACATATCTTGATCCTCTAATTGAAGATATAAATGTTCTATCATTAATTGTTCTTACAACTGAGCTGGAATAAGAATTCCATAAATATGGCTTTTGAATTAACTGCTCCACATGCGTTTTTGGTAAACAGGAAAAGTTACCAAATTTTATTAACTTTCCGGTAAATATAAGGGTCAAAACCTTATGAACTTCATACAAAATCTTAAAAATTAAAGTCTCGGATCTTTTAAATCTATTACCAGTTATAGTCATATTGGGGTTTTCTTCAGCTTTTTTAAAAAAATCATTTAGCTCCTCCGGTCTGTCTTCTCCGTCTGCATCCATGACAATAACTCTATCAAAATCTTCATTTTTACAAATATATTTTAATCCAGCAGCAATACACCTTTGGTGAACTGTATTTTTTTTCATATTTAAAATTTTAACAAATTTTATTTTCTTGAAATTAAACTGAAGCCCAGATCTTTTTTCTGTTGAGGCATCATTTACTATTAAAACAGAAACCTCAGCTTTCCAGGCATTCACTTTTAAATCTATTTCGTCTAATAATCTTGAAACAGATTTCCAGTCATTAAATAAAGGAATTAAAATTATAAATTTATTCATTTTTTACCATTCATACAGATATTATTATTTTTTATTTTAAATAATACACCCGATACACATTCGCCATTAACAATTATAAAACCATCTTTTCCTATTGTCTCAATAAAATCATCAAATGTTCTCTCAACAAAAGCATTTGAATGTGAATACCATTTAGGATTTGATTTTAAATGATAAGATAAATTTCCAGCACTCCATTGATGACCTATGACAGATTTAATTTCATCTTTAAAATTATTATCCCATTTTTCTTGTACTATTATTGAAATTTCTCTTCCAGGATAATCTGTTCTCTTATTGCTTTCTGAAATAGAAACATACAAGTAGATTCCGGGGGACAAGATAAATAAAAATAAAAGTATTGAAAGAAAATATTTTATTTTTTTAAAGATAATTTTTTTTTGAAAAATATATAAAAATAAAACTCCCATGAATAAATAAAAGGAAGACATCCACATTGTTCTGATTTTTGCACCCATCAACATAGAAGTTGCAAAAATCAAAATGATTGGAACAATATTAATGATTATTAAAAATAATAACTTTTTATCTTTAAAATGGATCTTTATTTTGAATTTTGAAATTAAAAATATAAAAATTAAAAAAAAGGGTATGAGTATTCCAATTTGTTTTCCTAAAAAAATAAATGGATAAGTTAAATGATTTAAAAAGTTTTGATCATCTACACCAGTTCTGTGAAAAGCATAAGTAATCGTAGTATAGTTATTGTCTATAAGCCAAATTATATGAGGCAACAAAAGTAAAAAAAATGGAACTATAGAAATTAAACATTTAAAATTAATTTTCTTTTTAAAAATCATGTAAAGAAAAAATACATCCATAGCGACAAGAAGATAAATAAATAAATAATGGGATAAAAATCCAAACGCCGCAGATATGCCAAATAATATCCAATTTAAATTATCGTTATACTTAAAACCTCTCCAGCAAAAATAAACTGCTAGCGCTCTAAAAGGTAACTGGGCAACATAAACATTAAACTCAGGTGTAGTAAAATTATGAAAATAAATAGCTTCTAATAATAGCACTGAAATTAAACTAAATATTTTATTTTTAAAAAAATCTTCAGAAAATTTAAAAACAACAAAAAAAGCTGTTACAACACAAAGCTGGCTGAGAAAATAATAAGCCCAATCCTGATTTCCAAATATTTTAAATATTCCTTTCGCAAACCAAGCGCTTACTGGGGGATGTTTGCTATAACCCCAATCTAAATTGGTTCCCCATGCTAAAGCCTCTATGGTATCTAGTGGTAAATTGGTATTTGAGATTGTTGGAACTAAAGTCCATATAATTAGATGAGCAAATAAAAAAAATATTAAACCTTTGTTAATATCAGTTTTTCTAAATTTCATAGCCCAAATTTATACAAGTTTATGGCTCTTGACACACGTAAAAACGTTAATATACTCACCAACCTTAAATAATTTAGATCTTATAGTTTATGGTTAAAAAATATATCCCAAATGATAAAGAAAAATATATGTGTGAAAAACACAAAAAATTCTTTAGGAAAAAGCTAATCGATTGGAAAAATGAAATAATGGAATCCAATACTAAAGGTTTATATTTAAATGAAATTGATGGAGAAATTTCATCTCCTGATATTATAGATCAAGCCTCTTCACAAACGGAAAAAACTGTTGAAATGCGCACATTAAATAGACAAATAAAACTTCTCTCAAAAATCAATAAAGCTATAAAAAGAATTGATGACAATGCTTATGGTTATTGCGAAGAAACTGGCGAACCTATTGGGTTAAAGAGATTAATTGCAAGACCAATAGCCACTTTATCAATTGAAGCTCAAGAAAAACACGAAAAAAATGAGAAAATTTTTGCAGATTTATAAACTAAATCTTCGGTATACCTTCTCCCTTTTTTAAACAATCGTAACCTTTTATTACAGCTTCTCTTTTGGAAATTATTTCATACCATCTGCTTAGATTTTTAAAATTTTTTAAACCAATATCATGCCAATTATGTCGGGCTATCCAAGGAAAAGTTGCTATATCAGCAATAGTATACTTTTTGCCTGCTAAAAAATCTGATTTTGATAAATGTTCATCTAAATCTTTGTACAGTTTTTTAGCAATATTAAAATATCTTTCTTCACCAAATTTACTTTTACCGGGGTTGAAATGATGGAACTGATGATGTTGTCCTAGCATTGGACCAATGTCACCCATTTGTGCCATTAGCCATTCGTTTATAACATTTTTATTATCAATATCATAAAATTTTCCACTTAATTCAGCTAAATAAATTAAAATAGCGCCTGACTGAAATAAGCTGATTTTATTTTTATGATCTGTTATTGCTGGTATTTTGCTTAAAGGACTTATTTTTCTAAAAGTTGAATTAAATTGTTCTCCTTTGGAAAGATTTATTTCTGTTATTTTATAATCAAATTTTATTTCTTCTAACATAATGGATATTTTTCTTCCATTAGGAGTATTCGAATAAAATAATTCGATCACTTTTTTTTTATACCTAATCTTTCTTGCATGCTTTTAGATGTTGTCGTAAATTCAAATCTATACTTTTCATTAGGTCTAGCTAATTTAAAACAAGCTCTAGCAGCAAGAGCCCCTTCATGAAAACCACATAAAATTAATTTTAATTTTCCAGGATAAGAACAGATATCCCCAATGGCAAATATTCCTTCTTTGTTGGTTTGAAAATTTTCTGTGTTAACTGGAATTGTTTTTTTATCAAGATTTAATCCCCATTCTGCAATAGGACCTAGTTTCATTATCAAGCCAAAAAAACCTAAAATACAATCGGTTGGAATCTTTTCTATTTCTCCTTTTTCATTTTTAATAGTAATTGAATTTATTTTATTGTTACCTTCAATAGAGTTGATTTGAAAAGGTGTTTTTATTTTTAATTTACCTTCCTTTTCTAATTTTTTTACAACTTCTGAACTGTGTTCTGCACCTCTAAATTCATTTCTACGATGAACTAGAGTTACATTAGCAATTTTTGATAATTCAATCGCCCAATCTAATGCTGAATCACCTCCACCAAAAATACAAATTTTTTTATTTTTAAAAAGAGTTTTATCTTTTATTGAGTAAAAAATACCATTGTTTTCAAATTTTTCTGCTTCTTTAATTTGAAATTTTCTTGGTTCAAAAGATCCTACTCCAGCTGCAATGATAATATTTGGTGCTGAGAAAATATTTTTTTTACTCGTAACAATCTTCCAATTATTTTTTTCTTTTGAAATTTCCTCAACTCTTTGTCCTAAATGAAAATTAGTTTTGAAAGGTTTAATTTGTTCTAATAAACTTTCTGTTAAACTTTCTCCAGTACATTCTGGTAATGCTGGAATATCGTAAATTGGTTTATCTGGATAAAGTTCTATACACTGACCTCCTATTTTATCAAGATTGTCTACCACTTCCGCTTTAAGTCCAATTAATCCTAATTGTTGAACCACAAATAACCCTACCGGACCAGCTCCAATTATTAATGCGTCTGTTTTTATCATTTATTAAATTATGATTGTTTTGATGGCATTTTTACGACCATTCCATCTAGGTCGTCATTAACGGTTATTTGACATCCTAATCTACTAAATTTATTCGGTTCGATAGCCATATCCAACATGTCTTGTTCAGCTTCACTTTTATTTGGCAACTTATTAAACCATTTTTCATCAACATAAACATGACATGTAGCGCATGCGCATGCTCCTCCGCAGTCTGCGTCGATTCCTGGAATATTATTCTGTATGGCCCCTTCCATAACACTAAGTTCATTTGGAACTTCTACGTTATGAGTTTTTCCATTGTGCTCAATATAAGTTATTTTTGGCATCCTTTGAGATATCTAGATATAGGCTAAATAAAATAATGCAATAGATAAAATGATGTGCTTAAATAGTTCGATAAACTTTAGTTATGGCTTCAAAATATCAAGAAATTTATCAAAGATCTATAAAGGATCCTCAGAGTTTTTGGTCAGAAGTTGCTGAAAATATATTTTGGTACAAAAAACCAAATAAAATTTTAAATTCAGACAAACCTCCTTTTTACAAATGGTTCCAAGATGGAACCACGAATACTTGTTATAACGCAGTAGATTTGCATGTTGATAATGGGAAAGGTGAAAAAGTTGCAATTATATATGACAGCCCAATTACAAAGTTTCAAAAAAAAATAACTTATAGCGAATTAAAAGATCAGGTTTCAATTTTTGCAGGCGCTTTAATAAATCAGGGAATTAAAAAAGGAGACAGGGTTATAATTTATATGCCTATGATTCCAGAAGCCGTCATAGCTATGCTTGCTTGTGGAAGAATTGGGGCAGTTCATTCTGTAGTTTTCGGTGGCTTTGCTCCTAATGAACTTGCAAGCAGAATAGATGATTCAAAAGCAAAAATTATTTTATCAGCATCATGTGGGTATGAACCAGGAAGGACAATTGAATATAAACCTCTTCTTAAAAAAGCAATCGAATTAGCAAAACACAAACCTGAAAAATGTATTATCTACCAAAGAAAAAATTTTCAAATTTCTTTGGATAAAAATGAAATTGATTGGAACGATGCTATAAAAGATACAAAACCAGTAGATTGTGTTGAGATGAATGCTAATGATTTCGCTTACATTCTTTATACTTCTGGAACAACAGGCGTCCCTAAAGGAATTGTCAGAGACATTGGTGGACACATTGTAGCTTTAAAGTGGACCATGAAAAATATTTATAACATTAATCCAGATGATGTTTGGTGGTCAGCTAGTGATATTGGTTGGATAGTAGGACATTCCTATATTGTTTATGCTCCTCTCTTCCATGGATGTACGACAGTATTATTTGAAGGAAAACCCGTTGGAACACCTGATGCGGGAGTCTTCTGGAGAATTATTTCTGAACACAAAGTAAAATCATTATTCACAGCTCCTACAGCATTTCGTGCAATTAAAAAAGAAGATCCTAATGGAACTTTTTTTAAAAAGTATGACTTATCTTCTTTCGAATCATTATTCCTTGCTGGAGAAAGAGCAGATCCAGATACATTAAAATGGGCCGAAGGCTTGTTAAAAGTTCCTGTTATTGATCATTGGTGGCAAACAGAAACAAGTTGGGCGATCAGTGCGAACTGCGCAGGAATAGGATTAGAAAAAACAAAATATGGATCTGCATGTAAACCTGTTCCAGGTTATGATGTAAAAGTATTAAAGAGCGATGGTAAAGAAGCAAAGCCTAATGAAATGGGCGATGTAGTTGTTAAGCTTCCACTTCCGCCAGGAACTTTTCCAACGCTTTGGGGTGCTGATCAAAGATATAAAGAAACTTATATGTCAAACTACCCTGGCTACTATCAAACGTATGATGCGGGACATATTGATGAAGATGGTTATGTTTGGATTATGTCACGAACAGATGACATTATTAATGTTGCCGGTCACAGATTATCAACGGGTGCCATGGAAGAAGTTTTAGCAGAACATCAAGATGTTGCAGAATGTGCAGTCTTAGGAATTGCAGATAAATTAAAAGGACAATTACCCATTGGACTATTAACACTTAAAGCTGGTGTTACTAAAAAACACGAAGACATTTCAAAAGAATGTGTGCAAATGATCAGGCAAAAAATTGGTCCCGTTGCAGCTTTTAAAACTGCCATAGTTATAAAAAGACTTCCTAAAACAAGATCGGGTAAAATATTAAGAGGTACGGTCAGGAAAATTGCCGATAATGAACCTTATAAAATGCCAGCAACTATTGATGATCCTGCTATACTCGATGAGATAAAAGGGGATTTAAAAAAACATAAAATAATAAAATGAAAAAAATATTTATAATTCTAATTTGTTTATTAATTGCAAACACTGCATTTGCGGGATTTAGATCCCCATTAAAAGTGATGAAGGAAAAATATGGAATTCATAAAGATGCTGAGTTGATAAAAATTCAATCATATAATGCCGAAGATTATTTGGAAATAAAAGAAGGGCGATATAAAGATCGACCAGTCAAGGTGGATGCGTTAATTCATTATCCCAAAGGTGAAGGTCCGTTCCCAGTTTTAATAATAGTTCATTCAAGCGGTGGACCAGCTGATTTTATGGATGAATGGTATAAATATTATAGAAAGCAACTAAAACCATTGTTAAAAATGGGAATAGCAGTAATGTACTTAGATAATTTTTCTGGAAGAAATGTAATAAATACATACGCAAATCAGCAACAAGCAACACATTGGTCAACTTATGTTGATGCATTTATGGCGCTTGAACATTTATCAAAAGATCCAAAAATTAATATAAAAAAAGTTGGCATTTCTGGTTATTCAAGAGGTGGAATAATTTCACTTATGATTTCTGAAAAAAGATTAAGAGATGCTATTGTGAGTGAAGATTTATATTTTGCTGCCGCACAACCTAGATCTCCAGATTGTTGGAGTATAGGAATGTTTAGAAACCCTCAGCCGGTAAAAGAAACTAAAACCTGGATGGTCCTAGGTGGTAAGGATGACTATACTCTAGCAAAACACTGTGTAATCCAAGGCGAAAAAATTAAAGCAAATGGAGGAGATATAGAAATAACAGTTAAAAAATTATGGGGTCATGGGTTCCTTGGTAATTGGAAAGCTTCATATCAGGAAGAACCACAAACCTTTTATAATTGCCCACCTTACTACACAGAAGATGATGGAAGCTGGAACAAGGAACAGATGGATCTTATGATAAAACATGGTGAAGTTAAATCTGAAGAAGAATTTCATAAACTTTTCAAAAAAGATAAAAGATCATTTCTTGCAAAAAACTGGAACGCTTACTATGCTGAACTATGTATTGGTACAGGAGCTTACGAAGGTGGAAATAAATGGGGATCGTTCAGAAAGGATTACTTTAAGTTTTGGAAAGAAAATCTACTCTAAAATTTTAACGGTTTACCATTAGCTTTTTCAATAAGCTTACCATCCCAAACAATTGCTTTTCCATTTACAATCGTTCCTAAAGGAAAACCTTTTACTTCATAACCATCAAATGGAGTCCAGCCACATTTACTTGCAATCCAATCGTTTTTAATTACTTTTTTCATATTCATATCCACGATAGTTAAATCAGCATCATATCCTTCTTTAATGTAACCTTTGTTTTTGATTCCAAAAATTCTTACTGGGTTTTCACAAACTAATTTTATGAATTGGTTTAAAGTTAATTTATTATTGTTGATGTGATTAAGCATAAGTGGAACAAGTGTTTGAACTCCTGGCATTCCTGATGGAGTATGAGGATATTCTTTCTTTTTATTTTCTAAACTATGCGGTGCGTGATCTGATCCAATGGTATCGACCAAACTATCTTTTACTGCTTTCCATAACATATCTTGGTGTTTCTTTTCTCTAATAGGAGGATTCATTTGTGCAAGCGATCCTAGTAATTTGTAGCAATGTGGAGCACTTATAGTTAAGTGTTGTGGAGTAATTTCAAAAGTAACATTCCCTTTATACCTTGATAAAAATTCTACTTCTTCTTTTGTAGTTACATGTAAAACATGAATTTTTTTATTATACCGCTCCGCAATCTTCACTACTCTTCTAGTTGAGGACATTGCACATTCTTCATTTCTCCAAATTGGATGAGAGCTCACATCCCCTTTTTTTATAAATTTTTTTCTAAGATTTAAAATATCTTCATCTTCTGAATGGATAGCAACAACTTTAGAGCTATTTGAAATAACTTTTTCTATATCTTTTTCATCTTTAACTAAAAGATTTCCTGTTGAAGAGCCTGCAAATAATTTTACTCCACAACATCCTTCAAGCTTATCTACCTTTTGTAAATCTTCCATATTTTGCGGGGTAGCCCCAAAATAAAAAGCATAATTAGAAAACATTCTATTTTTGGCTAAACTAAGTTTTTTATTAAATTCAGTTTGATTGGAAGTTGGTGGATTAGTATTTGGCATCTCAAATACTGAGGTGACCCCACCTAGAACAGCTGCTTTACTTCCTGTTTCTAAGTCTTCAACATCAGTAGAGCCTGGCTCTCTAAAATGAACTTGGGTATCTATGATTCCAGGTAAAATTGTAAGATTAGTAGCATCCAAAACTTTTTGATTAGAGGTTTCTATATTGCCTATTTTTTTTACTATTGCGTTGGATATACCTATATCGGCTTTTTTTAATTGGCCGTCTATAAAACATTTGCCATTTTTAATGATAAGATCAAAAGAAGCAGGCATTCTCTAGCTATTTAATATATTATAGTATGATTATTTGCAAATATGGAAATTAACGAAACTACAATTCTTGATGATAGAGGTTTTATAAAGATAAATGGCGACGAGGCTGGATCTTTTCTCCAAAATATTGTCACTAATGATATTGAAAAAATAACAGATAACTTAACGTTATTTTCATCGATTTTTACTCCTCAGGGTAAATATTTATATGAATTTTTTATACTAAAATTTGAAGATGGATATTTACTAGAATGTGAAAAAAAAATAACTTTAGAGATCATAAAGCTTTTTAATTTTTACAAACTTAGGACAAAAGTAAATTTAATAGATTATAGTAAAAAATACACTAACATTATTATTTCCTTAGAAAAATTTAAAGAAATTACCAAATCCCAACACGTGGAAGGTTCAGCTTTATCTTGTGAAGAAGGTTCAACTTTATCTTGTGAAAATGAACGAATTTATGTTGACCCAAGACATAAAGGCCTTGGAGCAAAAATAATTACCAAAATTGGAAATACTGAAAATATAATTAAAAAGCTTGATTTAAAAAAAATTGATAAAAAAAAATATTATGAAAAAAGTTTTGCCTTGGGAATTCCTCAAATTGACTTGTGCAAACTTAAAGATAAAATCTTTGGTGTTGAAAATAATTTAGACGAATTAAATGGCATTGATTTTAAAAAGGGATGCTATGTTGGACAAGAAAATACCTCGAGAATTAAATTAAGAAATAAGCTAAGGAGAAGAATTCTGCCTATACAAAAAATAGAAGGAGAAATTTTTGAAAACGATATTATAAAATACAAAAGTAATGAAATAGGTAAAGTAATGATAGATAAACCTTTTACTTTTGCGCTTATTAAGATTGTTGATCCTGACCTAAAAGAATTTAATAATAAAGAACTAACTTGTGGCAAATCTAAAGTTAAGGTATCTAAACCACATTGGATGTAAATTATGGAAAATAAAGAATTTAAAAATATATCAAAAAGCAAACCAAAGCAGTTTCAACATCACATACACAAAACTTTTTTTAAAAAAAATAAATTGCCTTCTTATTTTATATACTTTCCAACTAGCAGATGTAATTTAAGCTGTTCTCATTGTTTTTATCATGACAGTTTAAATAAGAGATTTAATGAATTAACGCTGGAAGAAATAAATACTTTTACAAAAACAATGGATCCTTTGCTTACCTTAGTGCTTACTGGTGGTGAACCATATTTAAGACATGACCTGGATCAAATAGTAAAAATATTTTATGAAAATACCAAGGTGCCAATAGTAAATATACCTTCTAATGGATGGTATTTAGAAAAAATGGACAAACAAATAAGAAATATGATGGTTTGGTGTCCAGAACTTGTTCTTAACCAAATGATTTCAATTGATGGTTTAGAAGAAGACCATGATAAAATAAGAATGGGAACTCATAAAGGATCTTTTAAAAAAGCACTTGAGACAATTGAGCATTTAAAAAAATTACAAAAAGAATTTGAGCAAAGATTAAACATTGGGATTATAACTACTTTTACTTCAGAAAATCAAAAAAAAATTAAAAATATAGTAGAGGGAATTTATAAATTAGCAAAACCTGACAATATAACAATCACTTTAGTAAGGGGAGATCCGAGAGAAAAAGTAAACGAAAATCTAGACATGAAACTCTACAAAGAAGCTGTCGAATATAGAAATAGTTTATTTTATTCAAAAAAAATGCCAGGACATAAAAAATTTCCCGGAAATAAATTAGCCACGGCAGGAAGAGTAATCTTAAATGATATGGTAGAAAAAATATACGAAACAAATAATTATCAATCTCCATGCTTTTCTGCAAATTTAAGTGGTGTTATGTACCCTGAAGGCCAAGTCTATCCTTGCGAAATATTAGATGAAACACATAAAATAGGAAACATCAGAGATTTTAATCTTAATTTTAGAAATTTATGGCTATCTAAAAAAGCCAAAGAAGAAGTTAACTTTATTAGAAAAACTAAATGTTTTTGTACTCATGAATGCTTTAATCAAGTAAATATACTTTTTAATTCAAAGTATTATCCAAGATTAATTAAAATAGCTTCATCAATTAAATAATGAAAATTTCCATTGTTATACCGGTATATAATGCCTCTTTAACATTAAAAGAATGTTTAGATTCTATTTTTGAATCCAGCTACAAAAATTTTGAAGTGATTGTTGTATCTGATCATAGCTCAGACGACTCCGTAGAAATAGCAAAAAAATACAAATGTAAAATTATAGAATTAGATGAAAACAAAGGTCCTGCTTTTGCTAGAAATAAAGGTGCCGAAAAATCTGAAGGTGATATTTTGTTGTTTTTAGATTCGGATGTAATAATAAATAAAAATTCCTTAAACTTAATTAGTGAAAAATTTTTATCCGAAGAAATTAATGCTATACAAGGAACATATTCACACGAACCTAATTATAAATATATAGCTACTCAATTTTATCAAAGCTATTTGTGTTATTACGTTTGGCCTGAAAATAAAAAATACGCAACAACTTTGGTAACTGCTTGCTTTGGAATAAGAAGAAAAATATTTATGGGGTTTAATGGTTTTGATACAAAGATGAAAAAAGCATCTTGTGAAGACGAACAATTTGGATATACGCTAATTAACAAAGGATATAAAATATTAATATTAAGAAATTTACAAATTGAACACAGAGTCAATTATAACACTATAAAATTTATTAAAAGAAGATTCACCCAAGATGTTGATAGAATAAAATTCTACTTAAGAGAAAAAACATATACTAATAAAATTAAACAAACAAACTACTCTAAAGTAATTTTGGGAATCCCAATACTAGGTTTAATTTTATTAACTTTTATTGCTAGTATTTTTTTTACTAACAAAATATTTGGTTTGATTTTTTTGATTTTAAATATCTTTTATGTGTTGCTCCACATTGGTTTTTTAAGATTTGTAAATAATACAAAAGGTATAAAAAAAGTTATGGGGATTTTAATGATATTTTATTTAGATACTTTTTTAATGCTATCAGCAGTTACATTTGGATCTTTAAACTTTTATCTTTTAAAGAAAAAATACTAAATTCTGAGTGAATTTAATAAGAATATTTTTTTTACTTAAATTTTTGAAATCCATTCAGCTTTTTTCTCCTCGCTTAAAAAAGAAGATTTAAATGAGTTAATAATTAAAGTTTTTATATCAATAATAGAAAGACTCAGCGCAGACTGAATCTCAATTAAATTTTTGTTTAAGTAGCCTCCAAAATATGCTGGATCATCAGAATTTACCATCACCATTAATTTTTCATCTAGCATTTTTTTTAAATTATGTTCTTTAAGATCGTTAAATACATGTAATTTTATATTTGAAAGGGGACAAACTGTTAACGGTGTTTTATCATTGCGTAATTTTTCAACCAATTTTTTATCTTGAAGACACTGAACTCCATGGTCAACTCTTTTTACCTTAAGAAGATTTATAGAATCCCAAATATATTCTGGTGGGCCTTCTTCTCCTGCATGAGCAAATGTTAAAAAACCTTCTTCAATTGATTTTTTAAACAATTTTTTAAATTTACTTGGGGGATTACCTTTCTCAGACGAATCTAGCCCAACACCAAAAATTTTATCTTTATGAATTAAAGCCTGATCTAATATTTCAAATCCTGATTTTTCACTAAGATGTCTCAAGAAACACATTATAATTTTAAAACTTAACCCAAACTCCCTATTGGCTTTTTGAAGTGCTTTGTAAATACCATTTATAACAATTTCAAAATCAATACCTCTATTAACATGTGTTTGTGGATCAAAAAAAATCTCCGTATGAACTATATTATCTTCTTTACATTTTAACGCGTAAGCCCAAGTTAAATCGAAAAAATCCTTTTCTTTTATTAAAACTTTTGCCCCTTCATAATAAATTTTTAAAAAAGATTCTAAATTACTAAAGTTGTAAGCAGCTTTAACCTCTTGGATATTTTTAAAAGGAATAGAAATATTATTTTTCTTAGCTAACTCGAACATTTGAGTAGGCTCAAGGGTTCCTTCGATATGCAAATGCAATTCGGTTTTAGGAACTTTTTTTATAAATTCAACAATATTCATAATTTATTGGTGCGGTTGAGAGGATTTGAACCTCCACGACATTGCTGTCATAAACCCCTCAAGCTTACGTGTCTACCATTCCACCACAACCGCAACAGTGCGTCAGAATAAATGAATGACAACTTATCTTCAAGTTGATAGATTTTATATATGGAGATAACTGACCAAATAAAAAAGGAAACTGACCCAATTTATAAAAAAGTTTCTAAGTTTATTCCTGAAGTTGAATGGGCTTTTCATGCTCCATTGATTCATAAGATTAATAAACTAAAAAAAGAAAAAAATGCTGTTGTATTAGCTCATAACTACCAAACACCTGAAATTTTTTATGGTATAGCCGATATAGCTGCCGACTCGTTAGCTTTAGCTGTAGAAGCAGAAAAAACTAGTGCAGATATTATTGTAATGTGTGGAGTACATTTTATGGCTGAAACCGCAAAATTAATGAATCCAAATAAAAAAGTCTTATTACCAGATATGGGAGCAGGATGTTCACTAGCCTCGTCAATTACGGGTAAAGACGTGAGAATGCTTAAAGAAAAATATCCAGGCGTTCCAGTTGTTACATATGTTAACACATCCGCCGAAGTTAAAGCTGAATCAGATGTATGTTGTACATCCGCTAATGCAGTAAAAGTTGTAGAATCACTTGGTGTTGATAAAGTAATTTTTCTTCCAGATCATTATTTAGCTAACTACGTTCAAAAAAATACAAAAGTTAAAATTATTTCTTGGCAGGGTACTTGTATAGTTCATGAAAAATTTACAGGAAAAGAAGTTGAGGATATTAGAAAAGAAAATCCTGATATTAAAGTTATAGCACATCCAGAATGCCCGCCTGATGTAATCACTGCATCTGATTTTGCAGGATCTACTTCGAATATGGTAAAATATGTTAAGGAAAAACAACCTAAAAAGGTTTTGCTAGTAACGGAATGTTCAATGAGTGATAATGTTCAGATCGAAAATCCTAATGTTCAATTTATAAAACCTTGTAATCTTTGTCCCCATATGAAAAAAATTACACTTAATAAAATATATGACTGCCTAAAAAATGAAACTAATGAAATTAAAATCGGGCACAATATAGCAGCTATGGCAAGAAAATCTGTACAAAGAATGGCTGCAATAGGGCGTTAATTTCCAAACGTGATAATAAAAAATTTAGTTAAACAAGCAATGTCAGAAGATTTGAAGCCTTCTGGAGATATTACTACGCGACTTATAAAAAATAATAATAAAATAAAAGCAAAAATTATTTCAAATGAAAATTGTATAATAGGCGGATTAAATTTTGCAAAAGAAGCTTTTAAATATTCAGATAAAAAAATTAGTTTTAAAACAAATATTAAAGATGGAAAAAAAATAAATAAAGGTAAAGTTGTGGCAGAAATAAATGGAAAAGCTAAAGCAATTTTAAAAAGTGAGCGAGTGGCTCTTAATTTTTTAAGTTTAATTTCTGGAGTAGCAACAAAAACAAAAAAATTTGTAGACAAAGTTAAAGGTAAAAAATGCAAGATTTGTTGCACAAGAAAAACAATACCAAATTTAAGATTAATACAAAAATATGGCGTTAAACTGGGAGGTGGAATTAATCACAGATTCAATTTAAGTGATGAAATTTTAATAAAAGATAATCATGTGGCTATAGATGGAAATATTCAAAAATTAGTTAAAAAGGCTATTAAAAATAGAAAAGGAAAAAAAATTACAGTGGAAGTAGATAATCTTGGTCAGCTTAAGAAAATTATTGGTTTAAAATTTAATAGAATATTATTTGATAATATGAATAAAAAAAATATTAAAAAAGGAATAAATATAGTAAAAAATAAATATGAAACAGAAGCTTCTGGTGGAATATCTTTAAAAAATGTTAGGAAAATAGCATCTACCGGAGTTAATAGAGTATCTATAGGACAAATAACACATAGCGCACCATTTATAAACTTCAAATTAGAAATATAAAAAATAAATATTATTAATGAAAAAAGAACACTTCCCAAATAAAATTCCAATTTTTCCACTGTCTAGTGCAATATTTTTTCCAAAAACAATTTTACCATTAAATATATTTGAAGATCGATACATTCAACTTGTTAACGATTCTATGAAAGATAATAGAATGTTTGGAATGGTACAGCCAAAAAACAGAAAGAGTGTTTCGCCAGAAGTTTACAAAATAGGATGCTTGGGCAAAATTGTAAGTTTTAATGAAACAGAAGATAAAAGATTTATAATTAGTCTATCAGGAATAATTAGATTTAAAATTAAAAACGAAATAAAAAAAGAAAAACTTTATCGGATTTTTGAAGTTGATTATTCTGAATTTTTAAATGATTTAGTAGAGGAAAAAAATCAAATAATAAATTTTGATAAAAAAGATTTA
>CABYJR010000002.1 GCA_902519445.1 uncultured Pelagibacteraceae bacterium | reverse complement strand
AAATATTTTACATCCTGACGAATATGCTAAAAGATTAATTAAATTAAAAAAATATGGATTAAAAGTTACTGTATACGATGAAAAAAAATTAAAAAAATTAGGGTGTAACGCTCTAGTGGGAGTAGGACAAGGAAGCATAAGAGGTTCTTATCTTGTAACTATTGAATGGAAAGGAAATAAATCTAGATCAAAACCTCTAGCGTTTGTAGGCAAAGGTGTTTGTTTTGATACTGGAGGTATTTCTTTAAAGCCAGCAAGATTTATGGAAGACATGACATATGATATGGCGGGTTCAGCAGTTGTAGTAGGATTGATGAAAAATTTTGCATTGAGAAAAGCAAAAATAAATGCTGTTGGAGTTGTTGGGTTAGTTGAAAATATGCCTGGCGGAAACGCTCAAAGGCCTGGTGATATTGTAAAATCTTATAGCGGAAAAACTATAGAAGTACTAAATACAGACGCAGAAGGAAGACTAGTTTTAGCAGATGCTATAACTTTTACAGAAAAAAAATTCAAACCAAATTTAATTATAGATTTGGCAACTTTAACAGGCGCTATAATTGTTTGCTTGGGTTCTGAATATGCAGGACTTTTCTCAAATGATGACAAGTTATCAAAGCAGATTTTTGAAGCTGGAAGTAAAGTAGATGAAAAAGTATGGAGATTACCATTACATAAAAACTTTGATAAGCTTATGAACTCTAAAACCGCAGATATGCAAAATATAAATTATGTAGGTGGTGCTGGTTCAATTACAGCAGCTCAATTTTTACAAAGATTTATTATTAATAAAACATCCTGGGCTCATCTTGATATAGCTGGAATGGCATTTTCAAAATATGGAGGAGCTTTGAATCCTGGAGGCGCAACTGGGTTTGGAGTTAGACTATTAAATAAATTTGTGGAAGATAATTATGAGTAGTTTAGAACAAACGCTTTCAATAATTAAACCAGATGCTGTAGAAAGAAATTTAGAAAATAAAATAAAATCTTTTTTTACTGAAAAAAATTTGAAAATCTTGAAAAGTAAAAAAATTAAGATTTCAAAAGATGAAGCTTCAGAATTTTATAAAGTGCATCAAACAAAACCATTTTATGATGCATTATGTACATATTTATCATCTGGCCCAATAATTGTAATGATATTGGAGGGAGAAAATGCTGTCTTAAAAAATAGAGAATTAATGGGAGCAACAGATCCTTCAAAAGCTGAAGAAGGAACTTTAAGGAAAATGTACGGAATTTCAATTGATAAAAATTCTGTTCATGGCTCAGACAGCGTTGAAAACGCAAAAACTGAAATAGGTTTTTTCTTTAAATAAGTTTATTTGAATATAGATATTATTGATTTTGGATAAAGTGAATGTTCTTGTTTTAGAATTTTCAATTTAAGAGAGCTGGGAGTTTCATTTTTAATTGGGATAAATCAAAAATTGATCCAAAACTGCCTATATTTTTAAAAGATTTAAGCTCAGTGTTTTTATTATAAGTTTTTCTTGATATTTTTGTTATGTAATTTACTAACTTATTAGCAGATGCCATATTAACACCGCTTTTTTTGTAAGTATTATAGTTATTATTCATGGAAAACTATTTTTTATTTAAATTTATAAACAGAATATTAAGACAATATATTTTTATTATTTTAACAACAATCATACTTTTATTTATTTCAACAAAAAAAAGTTTTAGCGAAGAAGATGTGTTTATTATAAATGATATTAAAGTCAAAGGAGCAATTGATGTAAATTTTTCTAGAGAAAAATATCTTAATAGGGCTTTTTCTATTTCTTTTGATACCATGATGAATAAAATTCTACTTATAAGCGATCTAAAAAAAGTAGAAAAGTTAAAATTAAAAGAAATAAAAAATTTAATAAAAAGTTTTAAAATTTTAGAAGAAAGTTATAGAGAAGATATTTATAGAGCTGAATTTAGAGTCGTTTATAGCGAGAAAAGAGTAAAAGAATTTTTGAGAAAAAAAAATATATCTTTTTCTTTACCAAAAAATATTTCTGCTGTTTTTTTTCCAGTATTTTATATTGACGGTGAAATGCAGAGTTTGAATGAGAATTTCTTTTATAATAATTGGGAAAAAATCAAAATAAAAAATGAATTAATTAATTTTATACTTCCACTTGAAGATTTAGATGATGTTTCTCAGATAACAAAAATGAGAGATAATTTAGAAGATTTAGACATTTTATCTTTAGTCAGCAAATACGGTGAAAAAAATTATGTTTTTGTTTTAATGGATTATGGAAAAACTAAACTCAATATATACCTTAAAACAAATTTTAATAATAATACAACAAGCAAAAATATTTCGTATGAAGTAAAAAATATAAGGGATGAAATAATGCTTAATTCTATTTTAAAAGATTTAAAATTAGAAATAGTAGATCTTTGGAAGGAACAAAATCTTATTAATCTTTTAATGCCCTTGTCGATAAAGATTAAATTTAAACATTCAAAACTTAAAGATTTAGACAAACTTAGAAAAACTTTTTCTAAAATAGGTACGGTTGATAACTATTCACTAGAAGAATTTAATATAAACAATTCAGATTATAAAATATATTACTATGGTAACCCAAAAAAATTAAAGGCCGAATTATTAAAATACGGGTATGAATTAATTAATAATCAGGGAGTTTGGCAGTTATACTTGCATGAGTAATCAATTAATTTTAAAATTTCCTGAACATCGGGCTTATAAAAAAGAAGATTTTTACGTATCTCCTAGCAACGAAGAGGCTTTTGATTTTATTAGTAGTTGGCCAAAGTGGATAAAAAGAATCGTAAATATATTTGGTCCAACTGGTTCTGGAAAATCACATTTAGCATCTATTTTAAAATCAAAAACTAAATGTTTAGAAATTTATCCAAAAGATTTAAATGAAAACATTATTTCTGAATTTAAAATAAAAGAAGCTTTAATAATTGAAAATTTTAATGAAAAAATTTCAGAGGAACTATTATTTTCGTTATGGAATATAGCTCTACAAGACAACAAGTACTTTTTAATTAATTCAATTAAACCAATTAACTCTTATAAATTTAAATTACCAGATTTGATATCTCGAATTAAAAGTAGTTTATGTATTGGAATAAAATTACCAAGCGACGATCTAATTAGTGCAATTATTGCTAAAAATTTTTCAGATAAACAAATTATTGTTGAAGAAAAACATATTGATTACATTATAAAAAGAATCGATAGATCTTATGAAAAAATATCCCAGTTTATTTTAACTTTAGATAGATATTCTTTAAAAAAGGGGAGTCCTTTTGGATTAAAAATGATTAAAGAAGTGTTAAAAATGATATAAATTTTTGAAAGGAATCACTTTGCATAAATATAGAACCCATACCTGTTCAGAGATTACTAAAAAAAATTCTGGAAAAATCGTTAAATTGTCTGGATGGATACACAGAAAACGAGACCACGGAAATTTACTTTTTTTCGATTTAAGAGATCATTTTGGATTAACCCAATGTGTAATTGAAAATAGTAGTCAATTTTTTAAAATAGCAGAAAAAATAAAACCAGAATCAGTAGTTACTGTATCTGGAGAAGTTGTTAAAAGATCTTCAGATACAATTAATAAAGATTTATCTACTGGTGAGGTAGAAATTAAAGTTTCTTCATTTGAAATTTTGTCAGAGTCTAACGATTTACCCATGCCAGTTTTTGGCGAGCAAGATTATCCAGAAGAAACAAGATTAAAATATAGATTCTTAGATTTGCGCAGACAAGAAATGCACGAAAATATTGAATTAAGATCAAAGGTCATTTCTTTTGTTAGAAAAAAAATGATAGATAATGGATTTTTGGAATTTCAAACTCCAATATTAACAGCATCAAGCCCTGAAGGTGCTCGAGATTTTTTAGTTCCGAGCAGAACGCATCCGGGAAAGTTTTATGCATTACCTCAGGCTCCACAACAATTTAAACAAATGGTCATGATTGCTGGTTTTGATAAATATTTTCAAATAGCTCCATGTTTTAGAGATGAAGACGGCAGGGCAGATAGAAGTCCTGGAGAACATTATCAATTAGATATGGAAATGTCTTTTGTTGAACAAGAAGATGTTTTCAAAATAGTAGAACCTATTTTTTTTGATTTATTCAATAAATTTGGTAAGGGAAAAAATATTTCGAAACCTCCATTTAAAAAAATTACTTATAGCAATTCAATGTTAAAATATGGAACCGATAAACCTGATTTAAGAAATCCAATTGAAATATTCGATGTAACAGAAATTTTTAAAAGAGACGATGTCAAATTGGATATTTTCAAAAAAGTAATTCAAAAAGGAGGAATCGTGAGAGCTATACCAGCTCCAAACACATCTACAAAACCTAGAAGTTTTTTTGATGGATATAATAATTGGTCAAAAGATGAAGGAGGAAAAGGATTAGGTTATATCATATTAGAAAAAAATGATGGCAAACTAATTGGCAAGGGACCAATAGGAAAATCATTTTCTGATAAAGCTATAACTGAATTAGCTAAACTTTGTAAATTGAAAGAAAAAGATTCTATATTTTTTTCTTCAGATAAAATAAAAGAAGCTGAAAGAATCTCAGGTCTAGCAAGACAAAAATTAGGAAAAGAACTTGATCTTATAGATAATAATAAATTCGAATTTTGTTGGATAACAGATTATCCGATGTATCAATATGATGAGACAGAAAAAAGAATTGATTTTAGTCATAATCCTTTTTCAATGCCACAAGTAAACATTAAGGATTTTGATAAAGCCGATCCTTTATCAATACTTGCCTATCAATATGATTTAGTATGTAATGGTTATGAATTGTCTTCAGGCGCAATAAGAAATCATTTACCAGAACTAATGTATAAAGTTTTTTCTAAAGTTGGATATTCGAAACAGGAAGTAAATTCAAAATTTGAAGGTATGATCAAAGCTCTTTCTTTTGGAGCCCCACCACATGGAGGGATGGCCCCTGGAATTGATCGAATTGTCATGTTGCTTGCAGAAAAAACAAATATAAGAGAAGTGACACTATTTCCAATGAATCAAAATGCCCAAGACCTGCTAATGGGAGCGCCTTCAACGGCTAGCGAAAAGCAACTTAAAGAATTAAATATTAAAATTGTAGAAAAAAAGAAATAAGCTTTACTTGTTGCTTTTTAAATTAATCCTTACATTGCTTAGATCAACCAATTTATCCTTATAATTGCTTCTAATAAATCCTTTACTTGTTATACCTTTAACAAGTTTTAAGAATGTATCTTCAGATTCATCATCACTTATTTTTTCATTAACTGATTTATTTATAGAAGGAGTATGAGCCAAATCTTCTCTTCCAAGATAAGAAATTGCTAGCTCTCTAAAGATATAATCTAAAATAGAAGAAGCATTTAATATTCTATCATTCCCTTTTATCTCGCCGGAGGGCTCAAATTTAGTTTCAATGAATGCATCAACAAATTCATCCAAAGGAACGCCATACTGAAGGCCCAAGGAGATAGCTATTGCGAAGTTATTCATTAAAGCTTTTACTAATTCTCCTTCTTTGTTCATATCAATAAAAATTTCACCTATTTTTCCATCATCATATTCTCCTGTATGCAAGTAAATTTTGTGATCTGCAATACTAACTTTTTGAATGTATCCTTTTCTTCTATCTGGCATTCCAGATCTGTCTTTGTTTTTCTTATTAAATTTTTGAATAATGTTTTTAGCATTGTTTTCTTCTGATAAACTCTTGTCATTATCATTAGTTATAATTTTTTCATTTATGATTGAAGAAAAATTTGACGAATCATTAACATTAAGACTAGTTTTGGAATCTTCAATTTTGTTTTTTTTATTTGCTGTTTTAGTTTTTCTATTATTTAGCCGCACATCAATTATTTGAACTTCTCCGTCTTTACGATTTTCTAATTCTGAAAGTTTTTTTTCATTTAACTCATCCAGTTTATGTGTGATTTTAAAAGTGCATGTATAAAAGGTTTCAACAAGATATTTTGACATAATTATAAAACTCCTAATTTTTTGATTATTTTTGCATTAAAAAGCGCATCAATATGATATATAGTAAATATATTTGAAGTCTAATAAATTATTTACAATTTTTAATTGTGTGGACTTTAAAAATATAACAAACGAATCATTATAAAATTAATTTATGAGCTTTTTAAAACAAATATTTACGTGGTGGCATAGACAAACATTTGGAACTTTTCTTTATACATTGATTATTGGAAAATTTGTCGGTGAAGATGAATTTGGCAATAAATATTATTCCGATTCTAAAGGAAAAAAAAGGTGGGTTATTTATAAAAAAAGGGTTGAATCCACAAAGATTCCTCCAAATTGGCACTCTTGGATCCATTTTCAGACAAAAAATAAACCAAATTTAAAAGGAAACTTATTTCCATGGCAAATACAATATGAAGAAAATTTAACTGGAACTAAAAGAGCCCATAAACCAGATGGATCAATGCTGAATAATGAAAAAAAAGATATGAAAAAATATGAGACGTGGAAAGATTAAAATTTTTATTTTTGCAATATTATTTTTTATAGGAAATACAGCAATACTTTTTGCTGTAGATAAAATTGAATCTGTTCCTCTTATTAATTTAGAGGAATTATCACCTACCTTCGAAGAAGATAAAGATGAATTAGAAAATAAAGACGAATTAAACAGTACTTTGAATATTGATGAAAATTTTAATGAGGAAAAATTAAATAAAAAAAAGGAAAAAATATTTATCAATATAAAAGCTTTGGATAAAATAACCGCAAAAACACTTGCCATTAAATTAGGTATAGGTGAAAAAAAATACTTTGGATCTTTAGAAATCAAAGGTCTAAAATGCCAACTTTCAGAAAATAATGAGTTTAGTGATGCGGTTGCGTATTTACAGGTTAAAGACCTAGATGCAAAGGACAATAATCAAGTTTTTTTATTTAATGGATGGACTTTTGCTTCTAGCCCAACCCTAGAATCTATAGATCATCCTATTTATGATTTGTGGATTACCGGTTGTGAAAATATTTAATAAAACTTTTCTTTTACAAGCCAATTTACATCAAAGTCAGAACTAAGAAATTTTTCATGACTAAGTATTTTTTTATGTAAATTAATAGTAGTTGTTATTCCTTCAATTACAAACTCATCCAAAGCTCTAAGCATTCTTTGTATAGCTTCTGTTCTGTTTCTGCCGTGACATATTAATTTACAAATTAAACTGTCATAGTAAGGAGTAATCTTGCATCCCTGAAAAATAGCTCCATCAACTCTTGTTCTAAATCCAGATGGTTGATGACAAACACTTATTATTCCAGGAGAAGGTTGAAAATTTTTGCTTGGATCTTCAGCATTAATTCTACATTCTATAGCATGTCCTCTAGGCTTAACATCATCCTGAGTTAAGTCTGTATTACCAGTGCTTGCAATTGCTATTTGTTGTTTAATAATATCAATTCCTGTAGCAACTTCTGTTACAGGATGTTCAACTTGAACCCTTGTGTTCATTTCAAGAAAATAAAATTTTCCTTTTTCATAAATATACTCAACTGTTCCCGCGCCCTCGTATCCAATTTTTTCCACCATTTTCACTGTTCTTTCTAACAAATCTGATCTAATTTTTTGATCTATAATTGGACTTGGAGTTTCTTCTATAAGCTTTTGGTGTTTTCTTTGAACCGAACAATCTCTTTCATTTAAATGAACTGTTCTATTTTTTCCTGATAAAACTTGAACTTCAATATGCCTAGGATTTGTAAAATATTTTTCAATATATACATTATCATTGTTAAAATATTTTTTTGCTTCTAATTTAGCTAAAGGTAATAATGTTTCTAATTCTTCAGGCTTATTAGCAACTTTCATTCCTTTTCCACCACCTCCACCAGCAGCTTTAATTAAAACTGGGTATCCGATTTTTTCACTAGTTTTTTTTGCTTCTTCTACAGAATTAATATTTCCTTCAGAGCCTTCAATTACAGGTAAACCATTTTCTTTTGCAATTTTTCTAGCTTGTATTTTGTCACCCATTTTTGCAATTAAATCAGAGCTAGGTCCGATAAACTTTAAACCATGTTTTGTAACAATTTCTGCAAATTTGGCATTTTCAGATAAAAATCCATATCCAGGATGAATAGCTTCCGCTCCAGTTACATCAGCAGCTGACATTAATGATGCAATATTCAAATAACTGTTTTGAGGCTGATGTCCTCCTATACATATACTTTCATCTGCTAATCGTACGTGCATAGAGTCGTTATCAACATCAGAATGAACAGCGACAGTTGAGATTCCCCATTCTTTGCAAGCCCTAATTATACGTACCGCAATTTCTCCACGGTTAGCAACTAAAATTTTTTTAAACATTATTTAATAGAAACAAGAGGTTGACCAAATTCAACGGGCTCACCATCTTTGACTAAAATTTTACTTACAGTGCCGTCCAAAGTTGAAGGCACATGATTCATGGTTTTCATTGCTTCAACAATCATTATGGTTTGACCTTTTTTTATTTTTTGCCCTACTTCTGCAAATTTTTTAGCACCTGGTTCTGGAGCAAGATATGCAGTTCCTACAATAGGCGAAGTTACATTTGATCCGCTGCTTTCAATTACTTCTTGTTTTTTTTTGGCTTCACTAGGTGATATTCCAGATATTGCTGAGGCATTAATTGATCGAGAAACTTTTACTTTAGTTGATCCTTCACCATACTCAATTTCACTAAGATTAAATTCTTTTAAGTATTTTGTAAGCTCTTCTATGATTTTTTTATCTATCTTCATTTTATTTACTTAAGATTTTTTTAATTGAATCTAATGCCATAATATAACCGTTTATACCAAATCCGCAAATAATTCCATTGGCTGCCTTACTTATTAAGGATTTTTTTCTAAATTCCTCTCTATTATAAATATTTGTTATATGAACTTCTATAGTTGGAATTTTAATAGCTAAAAGCGCATCTAAAATAGCAACAGAAGTATGAGTATAACCAGCTGCGTTTATAATTATTCCATCATACACACCTTTTGCTTTTTGTATCATTGTAACGATTTCTCCTTCTATATTTGATTGTTCAAATTTGATTTGAAGATCAATGGATTTACCGTGGTGCTCACAATTTTTTTTAACTTCATCGAGAGAAGTCTTGCCGTACTTAGATTCTTCTCTTTCACCAAGAAGATTTAAATTAGGTCCATTTATAATTAGTATTTTTTTTGTCATTTAAATAAGTTAAAATAATCTAAATGAATAACTCAAATGTGGCAAAAATACAATTAAATGGAGATCCATACGAAATAAATGGTCGAACGAATTTAAATGAACTGCTAAATAAGCTCAAAATACAAAAAAATAAAGTGGCAATAGAAGTCAATGGCGAGATAGTTCAAAAGGACAAATACCAAAATTTGTTTTTAAGAAAAGATGACAAAGTTGAAATAGTTCATTTTATTGGAGGGGGATAAAATTTATGGAAGATACATTTACAATTGCTAATAAAAATTATAATTCACGTTTAATTGTAGGAACTGGGAAATATAAAAATTTTGAAGAAACAGCTAATGCAGTTAGAGCATCGGCGGCAGAAATAGTTACAGTTGCAGTTCGAAGAGTTAATATTTTGGATAAAGATCAGCCTTTACTAATGGATTATTTAGATCCAAAATCTATCACTTATCTTCCAAATACTGCTGGATGTTATTCTTCTGAAGAAGCATTAAGAACTTTAAGACTCGCTAGAGAGATGGGAGGCTGGAGATTAGTAAAACTAGAAGTCCTTGGAGATAAAAAAACTTTGTATCCTAATATGATTGAAACAATAAAATCTACAGAAATTTTAGTTAAAGAAGGTTTTGAAGTAATGGTTTACTGCACTGATGATCCTATTCTATGTAAAAAAGTAGAAGATGTTGGAGCTTGCGCCATAATGCCATTAGGAGCTCCTATTGGCTCTGGTCTTGGAATACAAAATAGATCGAATATTAAAATAATTAAAGAACAATCTTCTTTACCGGTTATAGTTGATGCTGGCGTTGGAACTGCCTCTGACGCAACCATTGCTATGGAGTTAGGTTGTGATGGAGTTTTAATTAATACCGCAATTGCAGAAGCAAAAAATCCAGTTTTAATGGCAGAGTCCATGAAGGCTGCAGTTATATCGGGAAGAAAAGCTTTTAGAGCAGGAAGAATGAAAAAAAGACTGCATGGAGGAAACCCCTCTTCCCCAATAGATAATTTAATTTAGTATTTTTTAATTTTAATAATTTATTGTTTTTTTATTCTGAGAAATATTACTTCTATTTCTTGGAAATTTCTTAAATTTTTTTCTAGATCTATAATTTTTGTTATTCATTATATAATTTTTTTTATTTCGATTATCAACTGAATAAGCCTTTTCAATATTTTCTATTTTTTTGATAATTTTTTTATTTTTATTTAATAAAGTTATTTTATATTCCGGAATAGACAGAGTTTCGTCAGACAAAATATTAAATTCTAATTTATGTTTTTGTTTAAAATGATTTACTTCTTTAGAAAGATTTTCATTAATATAGGTTTTTATTTTAGTGGGCACTTTTATATCAACAACCTTAGCTTTGTTAGAAAAAGCTAATTCTTCTCCTTTTTTTACAATTTTTAGAGAAAATGAATCAACTGATAGCACCATATTCCATTTAACTGAACTTTCCCTTAATCTCTGTCTAGTCATTTCTAATAAACCAAAGTTACCTATTCTTCCAAATTGCATTCTTGCTCTATCATCTTTTAATTTTTCTCTTAATTTTCTTTCAACAGTTCTTCTATTATGAAAAGCAAACATATCAATAAAATCAATTACTATTAAACCGGACAAATCTCTAATTTTAATTTGTCTAGAAATTTCCTCTGCAGCTTCTAAATTAGTTTTTAAAGCAGTTTTTTCCAAGTTACTTTCTTTAATTGATTGTCCTGAATTAACGTCTATAGATACCAAAGCTTCTGTTGGATTAATTACTATATATCCTCCTGATTCTAATTTTATAGTAGGTTCAAAAATTCGATTTAAACTTTTTTCAATTTGAGCGTCATGGAAAAGAGGTATCTTTCCTCTATATTTTTTTATTTTTTTGACACTTTCTGGCATTAAAAATTTCATAAAATTTTTAGCTTTTTGGTAACCTTCATTACCTTCCACAATTATATTTTTTGTATCATTATCATAAATATCTCTTATTGCTCTTTTAATGAGATCTCCTTCTTCATAAACTAAGCTTGGTGCTATAGACATGACGGTTTTTTTTTTAATTTCTTCCCAGGTTTTTATAATATTGGTGACATCATTGTTTAAATCATTTTTTGTTTTGTTTAGTCCAGCAGTTCGGACTATTAAGCCCATAGTTGAAGGAATATTAATCTCATTGAGAATCTTTCTAATTTTTTTTCTATCATCTGGATTTGCTATTTTTCTAGAAATTCCACCTCCTTTTGGAGTGTTAGGCATTAAAACACTATACTTTCCTGCCAAAGATATAAAAGTAGTTAAGGCGGCACCTTTCTGACCTCGCTCATCTTTTAGTATTTGGACTAAAATTATTTGTTCAGGCTTAATTACTTCCTGTATTTTATATCTTCTAATTCCATGTTTTCTTTTTAATTCATTAAACTGATCATTTTTTTCTGATCTTGGGCTTTCTTCTTTATTTTTTTCATTTACAGAATTATTTCCTTCTTCATTATTAGATTCTAAAAGATTATTGTCCCCTTTATTTTGATCATCAATTTTTTCATTTTCTTCAACATTTTTACTTTTTTCTTTAAGTTGTAATCTTAAATTTTCTTCGTCTTTTTTTAATTTATCTTTATCATCGTGGGGTATCTGATAGTAATCTGATTGAATATCGTTAAATGCTAAAAAACCATGTCTTTGTTTTCCATAGTTTATGAAAGCGGCCTGTAAAGAAGGTTCAATTCTTGTGACTTTTCCTAGATAAATATTATTTTTTAAATAAAGTTTATTTTTGTTTTCATACTCATATTCTTCAATGTGTTTTTCAGTTTTGAGTACGACTCTAGTTTCATCAGGATGCGAAGCATCGATGTATAAATTCTTTTCCATGTAAATTTGTTCCTGTATGTCATGTTTGTTGTGTTCATTAATTACGAATTCTGTTTTTTAACGATATGTTAATATACATCAAAATTATCAACAAATATATGTATTTTTTTATAGCTATTTATAATTAAATCAGAAAATGCCTTAAGAAGGACAAAATTAATTTATTTCTTAAAAAAATGGTGGTTTATTTAAAAAAAAGCATAAAACTAATAGTAGGTATTTTCATAGCAGGATTGCTGTTTGTATTTTCAACATTCTGGTATTTTTCATCAGGTCTGCCAGATTATAAAAAACTAGCAAATTATAAACCCCCAATATCAAGCAGAGTTCATTCTGGAGAGGGAAATCTAATTGCTGAATATGCTTTACAAAAAAGGCTGTTTATACCTTACGATTCAATACCAAAAAAAGTTGTTTTTTCATTTTTATCTGCAGAAGATAAAAACTTTTTTTCACACCCTGGAATAGATGCCAAAAGTATTACTAGAGCAACAATAAAAAATTTAAAAAATATTTTTTCAAACAAAAGGCTAGAAGGAGCTTCTACTATTACGCAACAAGTAGCAAAAAATTTTTTACTTACTAACGAAGTATCAATAAAGAGAAAGATAAAAGAAGCTATATTAGCCTTTAGAATTGAGAGAGCATATTCAAAAGAAAGAATAATGGAGTTGTACCTTAATCAAATATATTTAGGAGCCGGAACGTATGGTGTCGCTGCAGCAAGTCTAGAATATTTCGATAAGGGTGTTAATGAATTAAATTATGAAGAAGCTGCATTACTTGCTGCGTTGCCTAGGGCCCCCAGCAAATATAATCCTTATAAATCTAAAAAAAGAGCAAAGCAAAGAAGAGATTTTGTATTAAAAAATTTGTATGAAAATTCATATATCAATGAAGATCAATATAAAGAGTTAAAAAATAAAGAAATAAAAACAAAAAAAAGAAAAATAAAACTTCTCGAAGAAGCAAATTATTATACAGAAGAAGTTAGAAGAGTAATTAGTAATAATTATGGCTATGATAGTTTATATAAAGGAGGATTATCAATAAGGACACCGCTTAATTCTATTTATCAAATTGAAGCATTGAAAGCTCTTAGGGAAGGACTAGAAGAATATGACAAAAGGCATGGTTGGCGCGGACCTCTTACAAATATATCTAAAGTTAACTGGAACGAAGATGTTCAAAAATTTATTCCAGACGAAAGCTTAAATTGGAAATTAGCAAAGGTTAAAGAAGTAAACAAACTTAATATAAAAATTGAATTACAAAATAAAGAAGTAGGATTTATAGATTTTAAAACCGTTACCTGGACAAGAAAAAAGAGTTTTGAAGACTTTATAAATATTAATGATATTTTGTATGTAAAAAAAATAAAAAATAATAAGTGGAATTTAAAACAATTACCAAAAGTTAACGGTTCAATTGTTGCTATGGATCCATATACAGGAAGAGTTTTGGCAATGGCGGGAGGTTTTAGTTATAGACTAAGTGAATTTAATAGAGCAACACAAGCTAAAAGACAACCTGGTTCTGCATTTAAACCTTTTGTTTATGCTGCTGCTCTAGAAAATGGTTTTACTCCTTCAACTTTAGTTTTAGATGCTCCATTTGTTATGGACCAAGGAGAAGGTTTAAAAACATGGAAACCTGAAAATTATGGGAAAAAATTTTATGGACCTTCAACTCTAAGAGTAGGTATAGAAAAATCTAGAAATTTAATGACGGTTCGTGTTGCTCAAAAAGTTGGTTTTGAAAAAATTTCTAAAATCGCGAACAGTCTAAAAATATATGAAGACATACCAGAACTATTGTCCGTATCCCTTGGATCTGCAGAAACAACTTTAGTTCAACTTACAAATGGTTATTGCACATTTGTTAATGGAGGAAAAAAAGTTAATCCAATTTTTATTGACAGAATACAAGACAGAAGGGGTAAAACAATTTTTAATGCAGATAAGAGAAAATGCAGGGGTTGTAAAGAAATTTCATATTTAAAAGAAGAAATACCTTTAATTGAAAATGATAAAGAACAAATTATTTCACCTGAAACCGCATATCAAATTACTTCGATGATGGAAGGAGTTGTTAAAAGAGGTACAGGAAGAAAATTAAGAGATTTGAATTTACCGTTAGCAGGAAAGACGGGGACAACAAATAAAAATATGGATGCTTGGTTTTTAGGATTTACTTCAGAATTAGCCATAGGAGTTTATGTTGGTTTTGATGAACCTAAAAGTTTAGGCAAATATGAAACTGGAGCTAAGGCAGCATTACCAATTTTTAAGAAATTTGTTAAAAATGTAGTTATCAAAAAGGAGGCTCGTCCATTCCGAGTGCCAAAAAATATAAATCTAGTTTTGGTTGATGTTGAAACAGGACTACTTCCTAATTCAAAAACAAAAAAAATAATATATGAGTCCTTTAAGCCAGAGGATAATTTCATCGATGATCTTGAAAATCTTTCTAATAGGTCTACATTAGGATTTTATGATTCTAAAAATCAAAAAACTATCTTAAGGTTTTATTAATATGAAAGATGTAAAAGCTAATATTTTAGAAATTAAAAAAATAATAAATAATATTAGGGGGTATCTTTGAAAAAAATAAAATTAGTGAAAAAATACAAACATTTGATAGTAAAATTTCACAAGAAAATTTTTGGAAAGACAAGTTATCTGCCCAAAAAATTGTAAAAGAGAAGAAATTTTTTGAAGACATCATTAACAATTTCAATTCTTCAGTAAACGAATTTCAAAATTTAGATCAACTTTTACAGCTAGCTTCAAGAGAAAATGAAATTGAAGTCATAAAAGATTGCGAAAAAAAAATACTTTTATTGTTAAAACAAATAAAAAAAATTGAAGTCTCGTGTTTTTTATCAGAAGAAAACGATCATCTCGATACTTATTTAGAAATACATGCAGGAGCAGGAGGAACAGAAAGTCAGGACTGGGCACAAATGCTGAGAAGAATGTATTCCAAATGGATTGAGAAGAAAAAAAACAAATTTCAAATTATAAGTGAACATCGCGGAGAAGAAGCAGGTATAAAATCAAGTATACTGAAAATTTCAGGCTCTTATATGTACGGTTGGTTAAAATCTGAGTCTGGGGTCCATAGATTAGTAAGAATTTCACCTTTTGATTCTGGAGCAAGAAGACATACTAGTTTTGCTAGTGTTTGGGTTTATCCTGTTATTGATGACAGTATCAAAATAGATATTCAAGAAAAGGATATAAGAATTGATACGTACAGATCTAGTGGAGCTGGAGGACAACATGTTAATACAACAGACAGCGCAGTAAGGATTACCCACTTGCCAACAAATATTGTGGTGCAATGTCAAAACGAAAGATCTCAGCACAAAAATAAAGAGACATGTTTTAATATGCTAAAAGCTCGTTTATATAAATATGAAATACAAAAAAAAGAAGAAGCGTCAGAAAATTTGTCTAAATCGAAAACAGATATTGGGTGGGGACATCAAATTAGATCTTATGTTTTGCAACCATACCAATTAGTAAAAGATTTAAGAAATAATTTAGAAAATACCGATCCAGAAAGTGTTTTAGATGGCGATATAGATGGTTTTTTAGAAGCCGCCCTTTATGATACGAAAGGACGCAAATAAAGAAATGGGTAAATTTTTTTTAAAAATTTTTATTATATTATTAGTTATATTTTTTTCTTTTACTCTTTATTTAAGTTTTTTTGGAATAGAGACTAATAAATTTGATGCCTTAATTAAAGAAAAGGCTAATGAAGTAAATGAAAATGTAAAACTAGAATTTAACAAGACCAAAATACATCTTAACCCAACAGAATTAAATTTAGCAGTAAAGTTAAAAGAACCTAGAATTATAATTAAAAATAATCAAATTAATTTGTCAAAACTAAACTTATTTTTATCAATAAAATCTTTTTTCAGTTCAAATTTTTTATTGAAAAGAGCTGAAGTTGCATTCGCAAAAAATCACATTAAAGATTTATCTAAGATTACTAATATTTTTGTTCCGAAAATAATTAATAAACAAATAGGTAAAATATTTGATCAAGGGCAAATAGATGGGGAATTTATAATTCCATTTGATGTTAATGGAGACATAGGAAACGATTATGGTTTTTCTGGCAGGATACTTGACGCTTCAATTAATATAACAAAAAAATTTCAAATAAAAAATTTAACTACTGAAATAAAACATACAAAAGAAGATTCTGCAAATTTGTTTAATATTGCAATTAAAAAAGGATCTTTATTAGATTTTGATTTGACAGATAGTATATTTGAATTGAAACGAGATAATAATGAAACAAAAGTGAAAAGCTTATTGAAAACAAAAGGGGATTTTAATTTTGCAAATGTAAAAAAAATATCATCTTTATTAAATTTTAATATTGATAATATTAAAAATATTGAAGGTAAAACAGATCTTAAAACTTATGTAAACTTTAAATTGAATAAAAATTATAGAATAAGAAATTTAGTTTACTCGGTTGAAGGTGAAATTCCTTATAGCGAAATATATTTTAATGAAAAAAAAATTATAAAAAAATATTTACCTAATTATAAAGATAGGATAACACTCAAAGATTCTAAAATTAACCTAATAAAAACTAAATCTTCTAGCACTATTGAATTAAATGGTTTGATGAAAATGAGCAATGAATTTGATAGCTATAATTTAAAACAGATTTACGACTCTAATAAAGAAAGCTTTAATGTTGTTGGAAAAGCTAATTTAACCAATTCTCAAATCAATATTTCTAAATTAAATTATATTAAGGATAATGGAAAAGAATCTGAAATAGACTTTAATTTCAACTTTATACCAAAAAAATATATAAATATAACAAAATTTATTTTTAAATCAGACAAAACAATAATTGATATAAAAAATTTAAAATTAAATAAAAATTTTGAAACAGAAGATTTTAAAGAATTAAAAATTAAAACTTTTAATAATGGAAGTGAAAATAATGATTTTTTAGTAAAAAAATCAAATAAAGTTGAAATTTCTGGTAATATATTTGATGCAGAGCCTTTACTTAAATCACTTTTCAAAAAAGATGATAGAAAAACTTTTAGCAAAAAATTTAGCAGCGAGATAAAAATTAATTTTGACAAAACTATTACTGGTACAAATGATGATGTTACGAATTTTGCCATGATTGCTTCTATTAATAGAGGTTCTTTTGACAAGTTAAGTTTAAAAGGAAATTTTGCTGAAAATGAAATAATTGAAATGTCAATTTATCAAATTGATAATAATAAAAAAACACTTCAAGTAATTTCAGATCGAGCGAGACCTTTTATAAAAAACTTTGATTTTGTGA
Source organism: uncultured Pelagibacteraceae bacterium (assembly GCA_902519445.1). Classification (GTDB taxonomy): domain Bacteria; phylum Pseudomonadota; class Alphaproteobacteria; order Pelagibacterales; family Pelagibacteraceae; genus AG-414-E02. The sequence continues at coordinate 51,111 of CABYJR010000002.1, read as the reverse complement.
AGGGATTTGAGGACGGCAAATTAGAATATGAGTCAACTATTTCTGAAGAAGGCAGTAGTTCAAATTTAATAATAACAAATTTTAAAGTTTCAAAAGTTCCTGCACTAGCGCAATTATTGACCTTAGCATCTTTGCAAGGAATAGCAGATACACTTAGTGGCGAAGGAATAAGGTTTGAATCTTTTGAAATGAAATCAAATTCAAAAGGCAATGTTATGAATATTGAAGATGCTTTAGCAATTGGACCAGCTGTTTCAATATTGCTAGAAGGATATGTGGACAAAGGAAAAACTGTAAGTTTACGTGGAACTTTAGTTCCGGCAACAAAATTAAATGCAATCATAGCTTCGATCCCGCTCGTTGGTGATATTTTAGTAGGAAAAAAAACTGGAGAGGGAGTGGTTGGTGTAAGTTTTAAAATGAAAGGGCCTCCAAAAGATATAAAAACTACAGTTAATCCAATTAAGACATTAACACCAAGATTTATTGTTAGGGCTGTTGAAAAAATGAAGAAAAAAAAGCAGGAAGAGTCTAAATAATCTTTAAGATCACATGCTGTTTTTTTCCATGAGAAACTTTCATGCTGTTATTTTGGCCAAAACTATCTTCATAAAATATTTTATTTTCGTCAGATATAGTTTCATTGTTAATTTTTAAACCATTATTTTTAATTATTCTTCTCACTTCTCCTTTTGAATTAGCTAATTTTGTTAAAAGAACCAAATCTAATATATTTATTCCATTATTTATTTGGTTTTTTTTTATTTTTATCGTAGGCAGATCTTTTCCAACAGATTTTTCCTTAAAAGTTTTTTTTGCAGTAGATTCAGAATCTTTTGCAGATTTAGATCCATGAAGCATTGTTGTAGCTTCATTAGCAAGTAAAATTTTAAGTTCATTAATATCTTTATTATTTTTTAAATTTTCTATTTTCTCTACTTCTAAATCTGTAAAAAGTTTTAAAAAATTTATGACATCTTTGTCATGAGTGTTTCTCCAGAATTGCCAGTAGTCATAAGGTGAAAGCATTTTTTTATTTAACCAAACGGCACCTTTTTCTGTTTTTCCCATTTTTGTTCCTGAAGAGAGGGTAATCAAAGGAGTAGTTAATCCGTAGGCAAGTTTTTTATCTTTTCTTTTAATCAAATCAGCCCCATTAACTATATTGCCCCATTGATCCGAGCCTCCAATTTGTAATACACATTTGTGTCTTTTATTAAGTTCGTAAAAATCATAGGATTGAAGCATCATGTAATTAAATTCCATGTAGCTTAAAGATTGTTGTCTTTCCAATCTTAACTTAACGCTGTCAAAAGTTAACATTTTATTTATAGTGAAGTGTTTACCAATCTCTCTTAAAAAATTAATATAATTTAATTTACTTAACCAGGAATAATTATTAACAAAGATAGGTTTAGTTTTTGAATTTTTTGATTTTAAAAAAATTTTGAACACATTCTCAATGCTTTTAATATTTTTATCAATTTCTTTTTTATCAAGAATTTTTCTAGTCTCTTCTTTACCAGAAGGGTCTCCTATAAGTGTTGTTCCTCCTCCAAGCAGGACAATTGGCTGATGACCATATTTTTGAAGAAGACGAAGGCACATGATTTGCATTAAACTTCCAACATGTAGGCTTGGGGCTGTGCAATCGAAACCAATATATGCCTTAATCTTAGTTTTTGACATTAATTCACTTAATGCAGAGCGGTCAGTACATTGGTTAAAGTAACCCCTTTTTTGAAACTCAGTTAGAAATGTTTCTTGCATGAATTTTTCAGCTTATTTAAAGTTGTAATATACAAGATTCCTTTTAAATTAAATATAATTTATGAGCAAATTTTATTGTAGTTTAGGCTTAATGAGTGGCACATCAGCTGATGGTGTAGATGCTTCAATTATTCAATCAAATGGTGATACTGAATATGAAGTAATTTTAGACAAATATTTTAAATATAGCCAGAGTATTTATCAAAATATTCATAATCTTAAAGAGGAAATAAACAATTCAAAAGATTTAGAGAATCTTTCAGAAAAAATACAACCTCTTGAAAAAGAAATAACTTTATTTCATGCAAAAGTAGTTAATGAAATTATTGAAAATTCTAAAACAAGTATTGATTTTCTAGGTTTTCATGGGCAAACGATTTTCCATAATGCTAAAGAAAAAATTTCAAAACAATTAGGCGACGGAAAATTACTTTCAAAACTTACAAAAAAAAGTGTTATTTATGACTTTAGACAAAATGATTTAAAAAACGGAGGTCATGGTGCTCCGCTTACACCGATATTTCATAAATTGTTAAAAAAAAAATTTGGATTTAAAGATGTGACTTTTGTTAATATAGGAGGGATAACAAATATTACTACCATTTCAAGTGATGATACCATGTCAGGAACTGATATAGGTCCCGGAATGTGTTTAATTGATAGATGGATAAGAAAAAAATCAAAAAAAAATTATGACGAAAATGGAATATTGGCAAGATCTGGGAGAGTAAATAAATTAGCATTAGATAAATTGGTAAAAAATTTCAATCAAAAAGAAAATGTTTTAAGAACAGACATTATACAATCATTTGATACTAAATATTTTGATTTTTCGTTTGTAAACAATTTATCTTTGGAAGATGGTTTAGCAACATTGACAGAATTTACCGCTAAAATAATAATTTATGCAATTAAAGCAGGAAATCGATATAAAGAAAAAATAATTTTGTGTGGAGGCGGTAGAAAAAATGGTTTTTTAGTCGAAAGATTAAGAAATGATAGTAAGCGTATAGAATTAATTGATGAATATAAAATTGATGGTGATTTTGTAGAGTCCCAAGCGTTTGCTTATTTGGCTACAAGATCCTTTTTAAAATTACCTATTTCATTTCCTGAAACCACAGGTGTAAATGCACCTTGCACCGGGGGAATCATTCTTAATTATTAAACTATTGTAACTTTGTCTTTTATATAACGATCTATAATTGTAGATAATTCTTTTTCTTTATTTTTAAAAAAATGATTTGCATTATTAATAGATTCAAATTTTACATCAATATTTTTTTGCATACTGAGTCTTTTTTTAAGATTTAAAATATGATCTAAATGAACAAGTTCATCATTTTTTCCATAAGCAACTATTCCAGAAATTGGGCATGGTGATAAAAAACTAAAATCATATAAATTTGGTTGAGGTGATATTGTAATAAATTTGTTAACTTCTGGTCTACGCATTATTAATTGCATACAAATTAAAGCGCCAAAAGAGAATCCTGATACCCAACATTGGCTATAACCTGGATTTTCTTTTTCAATCCAATCAAGTGCAGCAGCGGCATCCGAAAGTTCTCCTTGACCATTATCAAATACACCATCACTCTTGTCTACTCCTCTAAAATTAATTCTAATTACTGAAAAATTATTTTTGTAAAAACAATTGTAAGTTTCACAAACTATTTTATTATTCATAGTTCCTCCGTATTGTGGATGAGGTTGAAGAACTAAAGCAACAGGAGCTCCTCTTTGTTTGCTTTTAAAATACTTTGCTTGTATTCGACCACTTGATCCAGGAATAAATATTTCTTTATTTTTTAAAGTCATAATCTGATTAGTAATGATACTTAATCTCAAAAAAAGACTAGCTTTATAACATGTTTATAGCGCGGCTATTTTATTTATTTCTATACTTGACCTTTTTAGTAGGAATCATTAATTAACTACTTAAAATAAGGACTATTTAATATGAAACTAACAAGCAAGGGTCGATACGCAGTAATGGCTATGGCGGATTTAGCTAATGTCAAAGATAAACAAACCACAAATTTAACTGAAATTTCTTTGAGACAAGGGATTTCCATATCATTTTTAGAACAAATTTTTTTACAATTAAAAAAAAATAATTTAGTCAAAAGTTCAAGAGGTCCCAGTGGCGGATATTCCCTTACAAGATCTCCTGAGGAGATAAAATTATCAAGCATAATTGAGGCAGTTGATGAAAAAGTGAAAACCGTAGGATGTAAAAAAGAATCTAAAAAAGGATGCACTGGAAAGTCAATCAAATGTATTACTCATAGTTTGTGGGATGATCTTGAAACTCATATAAACAATTTTTTTGAAAAAAATACTCTTAAAGATATTATTTACAGAGTTAGAAAAAACCAACAAAAAGAAATAAATCAATGAAACAGCAAGAGTTAAAAAAAATAAAAGATTATAAGTACGGTTTTACAACTGATATTGAAAGCATTAGGGCTCCAAAAGGATTAAATGAAGAAGTTATTAAATTTATATCTAAAATAAAAAAAGAACCTAAATGGATGTTGGACTGGAGAATGAAAGCATTTAATAGATTAAAAAATATTAAGGAACCAAATTGGCAAAAACCAAAATATCCAAAAATTAATTACCAAAACTTATATTATTATTCGGCACCAAAAAGTGCAAAAGATAAACCAAAAAGTTTAGATGAAGTTGATCCTAAATTAATTGAAACATATAAAAAACTTGGAATCCCTTTAAAGGAACAAGAAAAACTAGCAGGAGTTGCTGTTGATGCAGTTTTTGATTCAGTGTCTGTAGCCACAACATTTAAAGATAAACTAACTGAAAAAGGAATTATTTTTTGTCCTATTTCTGAAGCTATACAAAAACACCCTAATCTTGTAAAAAAATATTTAGGTTCAGTTATTCCAATTACAGATCATTATTTTGCTACTTTAAATTCTGCAGTTTTTACCGATGGTTCTTTTGTCTACATTCCTGAGGGAGTTAGATGCCCCATGGAACTGTCAACTTATTTTAGAATAAATGCATCTGAAACTGGGCAGTTTGAAAGAACGTTAATTATAGCTGATAAAGGAAGTTATGTAAGTTATCTAGAGGGATGCACAGCACCTATGAGAGATGAAAATCAACTGCATGCCGCTAATGTAGAGTTAGTTGCCTTAGATGATGCTGAAATTAAATATTCTACAGTTCAAAACTGGTATCCAGGAGATAAAGATGGAAAAGGAGGAATATATAATTTTGTAACAAAAAGAGGAGCATGTAGAGGAAAAAATTCAAAAATATCGTGGACGCAAGTGGAAACAGGATCGGCTATTACGTGGAAGTATCCTAGCTGTATTTTACAAGGAGATAATTCAGTAGGAGAGTTTTATTCAATAGCTATTACAAACAATCACCAAAAAGCAGATACAGGAACAAAAATGATTCATCGTGGAAAAAATACAAAAAGTAAAATTATTTCAAAAGGAATATCTGCTGGTAAAGCTGATAATACTTATAGAGGATTAGTTGATATTAGTAAAAAAGCTTCAAATTCCAGAAATTATACCCAGTGTGATTCCTTGTTAATGGGAAATAAATGTGGAGCCCACACAGTACCTTATATAAAAAACAAAAATTCATCTTCAACTGTAGAGCATGAAGCCACGACTTCAAAAATAAACGAGGAACAATTATATTATTGCAATCAAAGAGGATTAAATCAGGAAGAGGCCGTGGGTTTAATTGTAAATGGTTTTTGTAAAGAGGTTTTACAACAGTTACCAATGGAATTTGCGGTTGAAGCCCAAAAATTGGTTGGTATTAGCTTAGAAGGAAGTGTTGGATAATGACTAATAGATTTCATTTGGCAATACAAGCAGGGGATTTAGAGTCAGCAATATATTTTTATTGCGATGTGTTAGGTTGTACTAGAGGCAAAGCAGAATTTAAATATCCAGATGCATGGGCCGACATTAATTTTTGGGGAAATGAATTAACTTTACATGCTACCGATCCTAACAAAAAAAATAATGGCGAAAGACACAATGTAGACATGGGAAATGTATCAGTCCCTCATTTTGGGGTACATCTAGAAGCAGAAACATTTAAAAAATTAAAGGAAAGATTAATAAGTAAAAAAATTAAATTTATTGACCCTCCATATGTAAGGTTCAAAGGCGAGAAAAAAGAGCAAGAAACCATGTTTATTGAAGACCCAAATGGTAATTGTATGGAAATTAAAACTATGAAAAATCCAAGCTCACTGTTCGAGAATAAATAATGATTATTGATAGTAAACTTATAGAATACAAAAGTAATATTGAATCAATACAGGCGATTGACAGTCTAGAGGTATATCGATGGTTAATTTCGCTTGGCAAAAAATTAGAAGAGAATCCACTAAGCAAAGATAAACATACTGAACAAAACAGGGTAAGCCGTTGCCAATTTGATTTATTTGTAGATTGGGAAGAAAATAAATTTAAAGCATGGAGTAATGCCATGGTTGCAGGTGGTTATGCGTACATTTTAATAGATATTTTTAATTCATCTCCAATACATGAAGCAAAAAAAATTACAGTTGATCACTTCAAAAAAATAAAACTTGATGAATTGCTTACAATGAACAGGAAGACTGGTTTTTACCAAATGATAGAAATGATGATGGGTAAGATAAAAAATGTTAGAAATTAAAAACTTAAAAGCTTCGATTAATAACAGACAAATTCTAAAAGGATTAAATTTATCAATAAAACCGGGAGAGGTACATGCAGTTATGGGACCCAATGGTTCAGGAAAAAGTACCTTAGCTAATGTTTTGTCGGGAAAAAATGGGTATGAAATTTCAGGAGAATTAAATTTTGAAGGAAAAAGTTTAAAAAAGATTCCGGTCGAAGAAAGAGCACAAAAGGGAATTTTTTTAGCTTTTCAATATCCTTTGGAAATACCTGGGGTTAATACAAATAATTTTTTAAAAACTTCACTAAATTCAATTAGAAAAGCAAATGGTGACAAGGAACTTGACACATTATCTTTTTTAAAATTAGTAAAAGAAAAATCACTAGAACTTGGAATTGATGAAAAAATTCTTTCTAGACAATTAAATGTAGGTTTTTCTGGAGGAGAAAAGAAAAAAAATGAAATTTTGCAAATGAAAATTTTAAATCCTAGCTTCTCCATTTTAGATGAAACTGATTCAGGACTGGATATTGATGCACTTAAAATTATTGCAAACGGAGTAAATTCATCACGAGATAAGAAAAAATCTTTTTTAGTTATAACTCATTATCAAAGACTGCTTGATTATATTAAACCTGATTTTGTTCATATTCTATCTGATGGAAAAATTGTCAAAACAGGATGCAGTGAGTTAGCTGAAGAATTGGAAAAAACGGGATATAAAAATTTTAATTAATATGCCAGAAAATATTAATATTGATGCAAATCAAATTGATAAAATAAATAAAATAACATTAGAAGAAAAAGAATTTAGAATTAAAAATTTAGAGCTTTTCAAAGCAGCAGGATTTCCAAATAAAAGACTCGAGGATTGGAAATTTTCAGATTTTAAAAATATTGTAGATACAAATTTTAAAATCTTAGATACAAATAAAGTCACAACAATAAGCAAAAAAATAGATTTACTTAAAGATTTTGAACATAATTATATTTTTTTAATCAATGGAAATTTGCACTCTAGTAATTTTGATTATGAAAAAAAAGAAAAAATTAAAGTTAACTCTTACAATAGTAGTTCTAATTATAAAATAAGTGATAATCCAATGGTATGTCTTAATCATGCTTTAGCAGAAAATGGTTATTTGTTAGAAATCGGAAAAAATTATAAGTTTAAAAAAATTTTAGTTGTTTATAATTTGTTCACTAAGAATTTAGAAAATAAAATTTTAAATATTAAAAATAAAATTAAATTAAATGAAAATTCCGAACTACATGTTATGGATTATACAATCAATGAATCTAAATTTATAAATAATACATATGAAGAAGTAATCTTAGAAAAAGATTCAAAGTTTAAAAATATTAATATACAGCATAATAAAAGTAATGGATTTTTTCACAAGTTTCTGAAAAATAAATTATCTTTAAATTCTAGTTACTCTAACTTAATTTTTTCTTCAGGATTAAAATTTAATAAATTAGATATAGAATGTGATTTGATTGAAAAAAATTCTAACTGTAATATATTATCTGCTTTATTTTTAAAGAAAGATGAACATCAAGAAATTAAAACTCGTATTAATCATTTAGCCCCAAACTGCAAAAGCTTTCAATCTGTAAAAAACGTCTTAAGTCCCTACAGTAAGGGTATTTTTCAAGGTAAAATTTATGTGAAAGATGTTGCGCAAAAAACTGATGCTTATCAATTAAGTAAAGCCTTATTGATAAATGACGATGCTGAATTTAATTCCAAGCCCGAATTAGAAATATATGCGGATGATGTCAAATGTTCACATGGTTCGACATCAGGAAGCGTTGATGAAAATTCACTATATTATTTAATGTCAAGAGGCTTAACCCGAGCTGACGCAACTAAACTTTTAATAAAAGGTTTTCTAAATGACGTAGTAGAATTTATTAAAAATCCTTCAATAAAGAAATTTATTGAAAATAAATTAGAAGAAAATATTAATGGATATTAATTTAATAAAATCTCAATTTCCAATTTTCACTAAAAAAATAAAAGGTAAACCACTGGTTTATTTAGATAGCTCTAATTCATCACAAAAACCTACAAGTGTTTTAAATAGTCTTGATTATTTCTATAGAAATGAATTTTCAAATATAGGGAGAAGTATTCATTCTCTAGCGGTAAATGCTACAAATAAGTATGAAGAAACGAGAACGAGTATAAAAAATTTTATAAATGCCAATTCCAAAGATGAAATTGTTTTTACTAAAAATGCCACAGAATCTATTAATTTAGTTGCAAGTACTTTCGGACAAGAAAATATTAAAAAAGGAGATGAAATTTTAATAACCGAATTAGAACATCATTCTAATTATGTACCCTGGCATTATTTAAGAGAAACAAAAGGTGCAATTATAAAGTTTGCTCCTATTAATGATGATGGCGATATTATAATTAGTAAATTAAAAGAATTAATTACATCAAAAACAAAAATTATTGCAGTTACCCATTTATCAAATGTGACTGGAACTATAGTGCCCATTAAAGAAATAGTTGAGATTGCTCGAAAAAAAAACATCCCGGTTTTAGTAGATGGATGTCAAAGCGCCCCACATATTAAAATTGATGTTAAAGATTTGGATTGTGATTTTTATGCAATTTCAGCTCATAAGGTTTATGGACCAACAGGAGTTGGAATACTTTATGGAAAAAAAAAATGGCTTGAGAAGTTACCCCCTTATATTGGCGGAGGAGGAATGATCAATGAAGTAAATAAAGATAAAATTACTTATGCATCTGTTCCTGAAAAATATGAAGCGGGAACCATGCCAACTGCTGAAGTAATTGCTTTTAATGAGTCAATTAAATTTATGGAGTCAATAGGAATTCAGAATATTATTAAGCATGAAAAAGAACTTACTAATTATGCTCTGGAAAAACTTAAAAAAATTAATTCTGTGAAAATTATAGGAAATCCAAAAAATAAAGCAGGGGTAATTTCTTTTGTAATAAAAGGAATTCATCCTCATGATATTTCTACAATTGTAGATGAAGAAGGAGTTGCTATTAGAGCGGGACATCATTGTTGCCAAATTTTACATAATAGATTAAATTTATCAGCTACAGCACGAGCTTCAATTGGAGTTTATAATACCAAAGAAGACATAGATATTCTTTGTAAAGCTATAGAAAACTGTAGAAAGGTTTTTGAATTAAAATAATGGATTTAAAAGAATTATATCAAGATATAATTTTGGAACATGGGAAAAGTCCCAAAAATTTTGGAAAATGTGAAAAATATACACACGAAGCAAAAGGACATAATCCTCTTTGTGGAGATCAAGTCCATGTTTATTTAAAATTAAATAATGAAAAAAATGTAGATAATGTGACTTTTGAAGGGACTGGATGCGCTATATCGATTGCATCTACATCTATAATGACAGAGTTAGTAAAAGGAAAATCTTTAGAAACCGCAAAAAAAATAGTAATAGATTTTTTAAATATGATTAAAAATACACAGGAAATTAAATCAAATGATCTTGATGAAGATCAAAAAATAAAAATCATGTCATTATCTGGAGTTAAACAATATCCAATGAGGGTAAAATGTGCTACTCTAGCTTGGCATACTTTAACTTCTGCTATTAATGGAAAAAAAGAAGAAGTTAATACTGAGGTCATTGATTAATGAACGATTTAAAAAATAAAGTAATTGAACAAATTAAAAAAATTTACGATCCGGAAATTCCAGTAAATATTTATGAATTAGGTCTAATTTATAAAATAGAAGTAGATGATAAAAACAAGGTAAATGTAGATATGACCCTCACATCACCCAATTGCCCGGTAGCTGAAAGTTTGCCAAAAGATGTAAAGAATATTATAATGACAATAGAAGGTGTTTCTGATGTAAATTTAAATTTAGTCTGGGAACCTCCGTGGGATAAAGATAAAATGTCAGAAGCTGCAAAGTTGGAATTAAATTTATGAACAAACAAGTAATAAAATTGAGCGATCGAGCTGCTGAAAGAGTTAAAGAAATTATATCTCAAGCAAAAGAACCAATAATTGGTGTTAGAGTAGGGGTAGCTTCTGGAGGATGTGCAGGAATGTCTTATGTTATGGAGTATGCAAAAAAAACTAACCCAAACGATGAAGTTATTGAAGATAAGGGTGTAAAGGTTTTAATAGATCCAAAAGCAATAATGTATCTCTTAGGAACAGAGATGGATTACAAAAAAGAGGAACTTTCATCTACATTTGTATTTAAAAATCCCAACGAAACAGAGCGTTGTGGATGTGGAGAATCTTTTAAAATTTAATTCTATATTGCCGCTCAATCAAGAATTGTATATAATAAAAACCTATGAGAGACACAAAGCATTTAGGAAAACATGCAAATAAATTAGCTGAGCAAGCTAAAGAAAAAGCATTGTTTAGAACTCAGCGTAAAGCCGTTGAAGCAGGAGCTCACGGAACTTTAGATTACACTATTAAGGAAGGTGTAAATAAAAATAAAATTGCTGACGAGAAAATTTTAAAAAGCAAAAAATAATATTAGCAGCTATAGTACATATCAAACTCGATAGGATGTGGAGTGTGTTCAAGTTTGTAAATTTCTTCAAATTTTAATGCAATATAAGCGTCAATTTGATCATCTGTAAAAACTCCACCTTGAGTAAGAAACTTTCTATCTCTATCAAGACTTTCCATTGCTTCTCTTAAAGATCCGCAAACAGTAGGAATATTTTTTACCTTATCTTCAGGCATTGCATATAAATCTTCGTCTACAGGTTTTCCTGGATTAATTTTATTTTTAATTCCATCTATTCCCGCCATTAACATAGCAGCAAAAGTTAGATAAGGATTACCAGCTGCATCAGGGAATCTGATTTCACATCTTGCTGCTTTTTTACTTAAAGTTATAGGAATTCTACATGAGGCTGATCTATTTCTAGCTGAATAACAAAGTAGAACAGGTGCTTCAAAACCGGGTATTAATCTTTTGTAACTGTTAGTAGTTGAGTTAGAAAAGGCATTTATTGCTTTTGCATGTTTTAAAATTCCACCTATATAATGCAAGGCTGTATCAGATAATCCAGCATATTTATCTCCTGAAAATAACGCAGTGCTTCCTTTCCATAAGGATTGGTGTGTGTGCATACCTGAACCATTATCTCCTTTAACTGGTTTGGGCATAAATGTTGCTGTCTTTCCAAATGAATGAGCTACCATGTGAACACCGTATTTATAAAGCTGCATGTTATCAGCTTGGTCAGTTAAAGTTCCAAAATACATACCAAGTTCATGTTGGCTTGGCGCTACTTCATGGTGATGTTTTTCAACTTTAATTCCCATATCTTTCAGAGCTTTCAAAAATTCTCCTCGCATATCTTGAGCACTATCTACTGGGGGTACCGGAAAATAACCGCCTTTTATTCCTGGTCTGTGGCCCATGTTACCATTTTCATAATCTTTTCCTGAATTATAAGGTCCTTCAGAACTATCTATTTTAAATCCAGTTTCATTCATATCGTTTTTAAATTTAACATCATCGAATACAAAAAATTCTGCCTCAGGTCCGAAATAAGCTTTATCTCCTATGCCTGTTTTTTTTAAATAAGCCTCAGCTTTTTTTGCTATACTTCTAGGATCTCTTTCGTAAGGATTTTTCTTTACAGCATCTAATACATCGCAGAACAAAATAACCGTATTATGAGAAGTGAAAGGATCAATAACCTGCCTACCAAGATCAGGTTTTAAAATCATGTCGGATTCATTGATAGCTTTCCAGCCAGCTATTGAAGACCCATCAAAGAAAACTCCGTCATTTAACATTTCTTCATCAACCATGCTTCCGTCCATAGTTAAATGCTGAAGTTTCCCTTTAGGGTCAGTAAATCGAAGATCAACGTACTCTATCTCTTTATCTTTGATCAATTTTAAAACTTTACTTGCGCTCATTTATTCCTTTAATTTTTAAATGATTTCACGTGTAACCATAACTTTATGGTTGTATCTATACCAATCTAAGTGATTTAATGAATTGAATTTATTATATGCCAGTTATGCACAACACACATATCTATAAAACAATCAAAAACTCTCCTAATTTGTGGTTAAAAAATTTTCCTTGGAAAAAACCATCAGGACACAAATACAGCAGAGGTAAAGTGACCATATATGGCGGAAAAAAAGAACTTGTTGGTGCTACTATATTGTCTTCTTTAGCGGCTTTAAAAACAGGGACAGGGTCGGTTAAGATTATATGTTCAAAAAATACATTACATATTTATTCTGTTAAATTTCCATCTGTTTTAAAAGCAGAAATTAACAATATTAGCGAGTTAAAAAAATTTCTTAAAAAAGAAAAAATTACATCAATGCTTATAGGACCAGGGGCAGGGTCCAATAAAAAAATAAAGGAAATTACAAAATTAATCCTTAAAAAAGTTAAATATGTAGTATTAGATGCGGATGCATTAACTTGTTTTAAAAATGATTTAAAATCGCTTTATTTGTTACTTGATAAGAATAAAATTATTACACCTCATATGGCGGAGTTCCATAAAATCTTTCCCAGGATAAAGAAAAGCAATAGTAATATTGAAAAAATTAAAGCAGCAAGCAAATTGGTTAAATCAAATATTGTTCTAAAGGGCCCAAATACAATTATACTTTCTTACGATAAAAAAATTGCTATTAATTACCATTCTTCACCTGAATTAGCAGTTATTGGATCAGGAGATGTTTTGAGTGGTCTAATAGTAAGTTTGATTGGAAAGGAAAAGATGAATCCTTTTCTAGCTGGTTGTGCGGCAACCTGGCTACATGGAGATATTGCAAAAAAATATGGCAAAGGATTAATATCAGAAGATATTATTAAAGGTATACCTAGCGCATTAAAAAGATTGAAAGATGGAAGATTTATTAAATAAAGGGCCAGTAAAGAAAGTAAGAGAATTTATAAAAAAATTCGATCCAAAACTTGAAGTTTTGGTTCTTGATACCACAGCAAGAACAGCTCAAGATGCAGCCAATTCATTAAAATGTGAAGTAGGAGCAATTGTTAAGAGTTTACTATTTAGAGCTGAAAATACTTTTTTAATTTGTTTAATTGCTGGAGATAAAAGATGCTCTCTAAATAAATTAAAAAAAACTTTACAAAAGAAAGATGTTTCAATGGCTAATGCTGACGAAGTTAAGAAAAATACTGGTTTTTCAATTGGTGGAGTAGCGCCTGTTGCGCATGCAACAAGTTTAGATATTCTTATTGACAATTCCCTAAATAGATTTCCTTATATTTTTGCTGCCGCAGGCCATCCTAATTGTGTATTTAAAATTACTTACGATGATTTAATGAAAATCACTAAAGGATCTGAAAAGGAAATATCAGAATGAGGGAAACTAAACCTTTAGATTACTTTTTACTTACTTTATTAGCTTTTATTTGGGCTTCAGCTTTTTTTAATATTAAAATAGCTACTTATTCATATGGACCTCTAACGATTGCATTTTTAAGAATTTTTTTTGGGGCAATTCCTGTTGTTTTATTATGTTATATAAAAAAAATTAAGATAGAAGCTTTTTCAAAAGATTGGTATTGGTTCGCTACTATCGGAATTATAAATTTGGTAATTCCATTTTTTTTAATTGCATACGGTGTCCAAAAAGTACAAAGTAATTTAGCAGCTATTTTAATGGCAAGCACTCCTCTCAGTGCCTCTTTACTAGCTCATTTTTTTACAAAAAATGAAAAAATTAATTTAATCAAAACCTTGGGTGTTCTAATAGGTTTTTCAGGAATAGTTTTTTTATTTTCTGACGATATTCTAATTAACAAAAATAATTTTGTTTCAGCTATTTTAATTTTATTTGGGTCAACTTTTTATGTGATTGGTGGTTTGCTTACTTTAAAGATAAGTAATAAGAAAAATGAAAATGTAACTGCATCTATTTTAATATGGGGAGCTTTAGTTTTAATGCCTATTTCTTTATTTTTAGAACAACCTTGGAATTTAAATCCAAGATTAGATTCAACTTTATCACTTATCTATCTTGGAATTTTTTCTACTGGAATTGCCTGGCTATTGCGATTTTATATTTTAAAACATAATGGTTTAGTTTTTCAGGCACAAGTTGCTTATCTAATACCAATTTTTGGAGTAATTTTAGGTTTTTTAATTTTAAACGAAGCCATTACTTCCAAAGTAATTATTTCTTTGATTGCTGTTATAATTGGAATTTATATTGTAAAAAAAGGTAGTAAAATTAAATTAGTTTAATTGCCTTGGACATTATCTTTTAATTTGATAATAAAACGTTCACGGGCAAGTGGAGAAATTGGCAAACTCGCCAGATTTAGGATCTGGTGTCGCAAGACTTGTGGGTTCAAGTCCCACCTTGCCCACCAAATATTATGAAAGTAACAGTAGATTCCAAAAAAGGTTTAAAAACAAATCTCAAAGTGTTTGTCGATAAAAAGACTATCAACGATAGAATGGGTGAAAGATTAATTGAGTTAAGTAAGACTGTAAATATAAAAGGATTTCGTCCAGGCAAAGTTCCCGTAGATGTTTTGAAAAGACAATTTGGAAAAGCTATTTATGGTGAAGTTTTAGAAAAAGTTTTGAAAGAAACATCCACCAAAGCGTTAGAAGAAAAAAAAATAAAAGTTGCAGGACAACCAAAACTTGATCTAAAATCATATGGAGAAGGAAAAGATTTAAATTATACTTTAGAAGTTGACGAACTTCCTTCAATAAAAATTCAATCGCTAGAATCAATAAAATTTAATGATTACGAGATTAATGTTTCTGAAAATGAAATAAAAAAGAGAATAGAAGAAATTGCAAAGAATCAAAATAATTTTAAAGACAAAGAAGACAATGAAGGGGCCAAAGAAGGAGATTTAGTTGTATTTGATTATAATGCAAAAATTGAAAACAAAACTTTTGAAGGAGGGGAAGGAAAAAATACTCAAATAGTTCTTGGTAAAGATTTATTTATTAAAGGTTTTGATAAACAACTAATAGGGTGTAAAAAAAATCAAGAAAGAGAAGTGACAGCAATTTTACCAGAAAATTATCCAAAAAAAGAGTTAATAAATAAAAAGGCAAATTTTAATTGTAAAATTTTAAATGTAAAAAAACCAGAACCGGTAGTAGTAAATGATGAATTTGCAAAAAATCTTGGAGCTAAAGATTTGAACAATTTAAAAGAATTAATAAAAAAACAAATGCAAAATCAATATAAAATGAATTTAGATTCTTTATCAAAAGAAAGTATATTAGAGCAAATTGAAAAACTTCATAATGTAGAGGTGCCAGAAAATCTGATACAACAGGAAGTAGCTTTAATATCTCAAGGATTAAAAAAGGAAGATGTTGAAAAAAATAAAAAAGAAAGTGAAAAAATTGCTAAAACAAGAATTAAATTAGGCCTTATACTAAATGAACTTGGAGAAAAGAATAATCTTAAAGTTGATGAGCAAGAACTTAAAAATGAAATTCAAAAGCAAGTACAATCAATGCCGGGGCAGCAAAAACAAATATTAGAATATTATCAAAAAAATCCATCAGCAACCGCCAGTTTAAGAGGATCAATTTATGAGGAAAAAATTATAAATTTGATCAAGGGAAAATCAAAAAAAATTAAAAAAATAATTTCAATAGAAGAGGCTGAAAAGATAATTCATCAGCATCACAAGACACACCATCATTCTGAAGAGGTAGAGTCTAAAAAATCAAAAAAAAACAGTTAAATCTTCTAAAAAAACGAAAAAAATTAGAAAAAAGTAATCATAAGTTGTATAACAACTATTCATTGATTCGTTATGAAAGATAAAATTGAAGAGCATATGAATAATTTGATTCCCATGGTTGTTGAACAATCAAATAGGGGAGAGAGAGCTTATGATATTTATTCTAGACTTCTTAAGGAACGTATAATTTTTTTAGTAGGACCAGTAAACGATACTGTTTCTACTTTAGTTACAGCACAACTATTATTTTTAGAGTCAGAAAATCCAAAAAAAGAAATATCTTTTTATATTAACAGCCCAGGTGGATTAGTAACTTCAGGACTAGGAATTTATGACACTATGCAATACATAAAACCTCCAGTTTCTACATTATGTATAGGACAAGCCTCTTCAATGGGATCTTTTTTATTAGCTGCTGGAGAAAAAGGAAAAAGATTTTCACTTCCAAATTCAAGAATTATGGTTCATCAACCCTCTGCTGGATACCAAGGTCAAGCAACTGATATAGAAATTCATGCTAAAGAAATTTTAGCTCTTAAAGAAAGATTAAATAAAATTTATTCAAAACATACAAAAAAAAGTGAATCAGAAATTAAGAAAGCCCTAGAAAGAGATAATTTTATGACTCCCAATGAAGCCAAAGATTTCGGCTTAATTGATGAAGTTGTGGAAAAAAGATCCTAACACACTAGATTTAGTTAACACATACAACTTAAACTTGATAACCTTAAAGATTAGTTTATTTTCAAATTAATTGATTCGTTTATAAAAAATTATGTCTGAAAAAAATAATAAAAATATATTGTACTGTTCCTTTTGTGGAAAAAGCCAACACGAAGTAAGAAAATTAATTGCTGGTCCTACAGTTTTTATTTGTGACGAATGTGTTGAACTTTGTATGGATATAATAAAAGAGGAAAACAAAGATTCATTTGTAAATAATCAAGAAGGTGTACCTACACCACAAGAAATTTGTAAGGTTTTGGATGAGTATGTTATTGGACAAACCTATGCAAAAGAAGTTTTATCTGTAGCTGTTCACAACCATTATAAAAGATTAAATTATGAGACTAAAAGCAATAAAGATGTAGAACTATCTAAATCAAATATTCTTTTGGTTGGACCAACTGGTTGCGGAAAAACATTATTAGCTCAAACTTTAGCTAGAATTATTGATGTTCCTTTTACAATGGCTGATGCCACAACACTGACAGAGGCTGGGTATGTTGGTGAAGATGTTGAAAATATAATTTTAAAATTATTACAGGCCGCTGATTATAATGTTGAAAAAGCACAACGTGGAATAGTTTATATAGATGAGGTTGATAAAATAAGTAGAAAATCAGAAAACCCTTCTATAACAAGAGACGTTTCTGGAGAGGGTGTACAACAAGCCTTGCTAAAAATAATGGAAGGAACGATTGCTAGCGTACCACCTCAAGGAGGAAGAAAACATCCTCAACAAGAATTTTTACAAGTTGATACAACAAATATATTATTTATATGTGGTGGAGCTTTTGCTGGTTTAGATAAAGTTATAGCTAAAAGGGGATCGGACACATCTATTGGTTTTGGAGCTAAAGTTAAACATTTTCAAGATCAAGCTTCGAGTGAATTGATAAAAAATTTAGAACCTGAAGATCTAATCAAGTATGGTTTAATACCAGAATTTGTTGGAAGAATGCCAATATTAGCAACTCTTCAAGATCTTGATGAAAAATCATTAGTAAAAATTTTAAAAGAGCCAAAAAATTCATTAATCAAACAATACAAACGACTTTTTGAGTTTGAAAATGTAAAATTGAATTTTAATGAAGATGCAATTGCAGAAATTGCAAAAAAAGCAATCAATAAAAAAACAGGAGCGAGAGGATTGAGATCAATTATAGAGTCATTGCTTCTAAAAACCATGTTTAAACTTCCTGCAATGAGCGATGTAAGCGAGGTTACTTTAAATGCTTCAGTTGTGAAAAATAATAGCGAACCAATATTTACACACACAAAAAACAAAAAAACATCAGCAGCTTAATAAAATTGTTGAAATTATTCCAATTATACCCATATACTACTAATAATGAATAAAACTGACTTTTTACCCTGCTTACCATTAAGAGATATAGTTGTCTTTCCTGGCATGATCGTGCCTTTATTTGTTGGTCGAGATAAATCAATAAAAGCACTAAACGAAGTAATGAAAACAAATAAAAAAATAATATTAATTACTCAAAAAAATCCAGAGATAGATGATCCGGAAGAAGAAAATCTTTATTCGTTTGGTTGCGAAAGTAAAATACTTCAATTGTTAAAACTTCCTGACGGAACTGTAAAAGTTCTAGTTGAAGGATTAAATCGAATTAAAATTCTAGAATGTAAAAATGATAAAGATTTCATGAAAACTTCAGGAGAGATTGCTCTTGATATAGTTGACTCAAAAGAAGATCATCTTCCATTTGCTATAGCAATGATAAGAAAGTTAGAAAAATTAACAAATTTAAGCAAAAAAATTCCTTCTGATTTATTAAATTCACTAAAAGAACAAAAAAATACTACAAAAATTGCTGATCATATTTCTGGTCAATTAAATATAACTATTCCAGAAAAACAAAAATTATTAGAAACATTAGATTTAAAAAAAAGATTAGAAAAATTAATGGAACATATTAACAATGAAATTAATGTCATTGGTGTGGAGAAAAGAATAAGAGGAAGAGTAAAAAATCAGATGGAAAAAACGCAAAGAGAATACTATTTAAATGAACAAATGAAGGCAATTCAAAAGGAGCTTGGAGAAATAGAAGATGGAAAAGACGAAAGTGCAAATTTACACAAAGCTATTCTTAAAGCTAAAATGACGAAAGAAGCTCAAAAAAAATGTTTATCTGAATTAAAGAAGTTAAAATCAATGAGCTCTATGTCAGCAGAAGCTACAGTTGTAAGAAATTATCTCGACTGGATGATAGAATTGCCTTGGTATAATAAAACTAAAAAATTAGACACAATAGATATAAACGAAGCTAATAAAATTCTTGATCAAGACCATTATGGGTTAGAAAAAGTAAAAGAAAGAATACTTGAATATTTAGCTGTACAAAAGAGAGTAGGAAAAATTAAAGGAGCCATATTGTGTCTAGTCGGCCCACCAGGAGTTGGAAAGACATCGCTAGGCAAATCAATTGCGAGAGCAACAGGAAGAAAGTTTGTACGAATGTCTTTAGGAGGAATTAGAGATGAAGCTGAAATTAGAGGTCATAGAAGAACTTACATAGGTTCATTACCAGGGAAAATTATTCAACAAATGAAAAAGGCTGGAACAAAAAATCCTCTCTTTTTGCTTGATGAAATTGACAAAGTTGGATCTGACTATAGAGGAGATCCTTCTTCAGCATTATTAGAAGCCTTAGATCCTGAACAAAATTTAAATTTTAATGATCATTATTTAGAAGTTGATTATGATCTTTCTGATGTAATGTTTGTGACAACGGCAAACACACTTAATATTCTTCCACCTCTTCTAGATAGATTGGAAGTAATAAGAATACCGGGCTATACAGAAGACGAAAAAATAAATATTGCAAATAATTATTTAATACCAAAACAAATTAAGGAAAATGGTCTTGAAAAAAATGAACTAAATTTAGACTCAGCTGTTCTTAAGGATGTTATTCGTAGTTATACGAAAGAATCTGGAGTTAGAAATCTTGAACGAGAAGTTTCTAAACTAGCGCGAAAAACAGTAAAAAATATTTTAGTAAAAAAAGATACTTCGGTTAATATTACAACAGAAAATTTGTCAGAATTTTTAGGAGTGAAGAAATTTAAGTACGGAGAAATAGAATCAGAAAACAAAATTGGAATTGTAACAGGATTGGCTTGGACAGAATTTGGTGGTGAAATACTAAAAATAGAATCCGCTATAATGCCGGGAAAAGGAAAAATGCAAATCACAGGAAAATTAGGTGATGTTATGCAAGAATCTGTAAAAGCAGCAAAATCATATGTCAGATCTAAATCCTTAGAATTTGGAATAATACCTCCGATTTTTGAAAAAAAAGATTTTCATATCCATGTTCCCGAAGGCGCCACACCAAAAGATGGACCTTCAGCTGGAATAGCAATGGTGACTTCTATAGTTTCGTCAATAACAGGAGTTCCGGTTGATAAAAATATTGCAATGACGGGTGAGGTTACATTAAGAGGACACGTATTACCTATAGGAGGACTTAAAGAAAAATTATTGGCTGCACATAGAGCCGGCATTCCAAAAGTTATAATACCAGAAGAAAATAAAAAGGATTTAGTTGAGATTCCTAAAAACATACTTGATAATATTGAAGTTCAAACAGTAAAAACTGTTGATGAGGTTATAAAAATGGCACTAACAAAAGAATTAAAACCAGTCGAATGGATGGAAGTAGAAGTTGCTAAATCTAAAGATGGTGAAAAAATATCTACTCTAACCAATTAACATATTTACTGTAATTTTCTTGTAAGTATTTTGGCATTTCTTTCAGATCAATTTTAGTTAAAGTTTTTTCAGATCTCCATTTAGGTTCTCTTTGATCAACCCCATGATCATATATAATTTTTTTATCTTCTATTTTTTTCTTAAATCATCAATATTTAAACCACTTTGCTCAAATTCATAATGATGAGTATAATTTAATAGTTTTTTTTCGATATCTTCCGCTGATTTAATATTAGTAAAATGCCAACCACCATTATTTATATGAATAATATTTTTATATTTTTTTTTTGAAAATATTGTGTCTAATCTCCAAAAAGGATATTTTTTATGTTTTAAATCTCTTAACCATTGCGGAGATATAAATTCCTTTTTTTTACAAGCTTTAGAGCCATACCAAGATACCTTTGGATAAAGTAAATTAAATTTATAATAAAAAATTTGCTGTTTAAAAATTACAATTTTATTATTTATTTCATTTAAATTAACATTTTCTAGATTTGGTATTTCGTCTATATCATTAATTATTATCCAGTCATCGTCATTAATATTTTTTAAATGTTCAGCTGCCATCTGTCTTTGGTAGTTATCTCTCTTATAACCATTCAGAACTAATTTTTGGCCTCTTACATCATTTTTATTTTTATCAGTTTTGTAAATTGTAAAAAGATCAGGAGGCTGCTTATCAACTACAATATAAATTATTTTATCTTTAAATTTTGAATATTTTTTAATATCAAAATTGAGATTTTTAGGTTTTCCATTATGCATGTAGGTAGCTTCAGTAATAACAAATTTATCAATATATTTGTTCATCACGTTTAACCTGAGGTCTAAAAGCATATCCTCATCGAAAAACTGAAAACAATCGTAGATTTTCATATATAATTGAAATTTAAATTTATATAATATAAGTCTTTGCCATAGTAATAACATAAAGATCTAATTTAGATAAAGAACAATAATAATTATGCATAAAAAAATCGTTATAACTGGCGGACTTGGTTATATAGGAACTGAATTATGTAAAATATATTCTGGAGTAAGCTGGAATAATGAAATTTTAGTAATCGACAACAGATTCGTATCTGAGAGGGTTAATCAGCTAAGAAATTGGGATATTAATTTTATCCATGGAGATATATTAGATAAAGATTTAGTAAATCAACACTGTAAAGATGCGGATATTGTTCATCATCTTGCTGGAATAACTGATGTACCGAGAGTAAAAAGCGAGAGTAATGATATAAAAGATTCCAAAATAAAATTGGTAGCAGAAGAAGGAACTCAAAATATAATTGATGCTATTAGTAATAAATGTAAAATAATTTTCCCATCAACGCATGTTGTATATGAAGGAATTGAAAAAGTTAAAACTGACATACTTGAAGACGACGAAACGAAACCAATACTTTCTTATGCAAGCTCTAAAGCTAATAACGAAAATCAATTAAAAAACTCAGGAAAAAATTATGTAATTTTAAGATTAGGTTCTGTTTATGGCTATTCAACGGATACTGCTCGAATTGATATAATGCCAAACCTTTTTTCAAAGATAGCTTCCCAAGATGGAACTTTAAAACTTTTTGCAGGAGGAAGGCAAATTAAAAGTTTAGTTCCTCTAATTGATGTAGCGCGATGTTTTAAGTATGTGGAAGAGAGAGATGATATTTCTTCTGAAGTATTTAATTTAACAAAGGACACTGTAACAGTAAAACAAGTTGCAGAAATCTGTAAAAAGAATAATAAAAAAATCACACTAAAAGAGACTAATGATGAAATTCCTAATTTAGGATTTTCTTTATCAAATAAAAAGATTTTAAAAGCAGGTTTTAAATTTTTATACAATTTGGATGAAGGTATTAAAGAAATGATTTTGAAATGGTCTAAGTTAAGTATAACGAAAGATTTAGAGCATGTTAGAAATGGAGAAAAAGAATTTGTCGATAATCGTGGAAAAATTAGTAACCATGAATTACCTGAACCAGTGAACTTGATAGGATTAATAGATTCAAAAAAAGGAACTACTAGAGCTAACCACTACCATCCGATACAAGAACAAAAGTGTTTAGTAACTAAAGGTCAATTTATAAGCGTATATCAAGATTTACTAAATAAAAATTCACCAAAAATTACACATGTAGTTGATGAAGGGCAATTGATAGTTACGAAACCAAATACAGCGCACGCTATGGTTTTTTCTAAAGATACAGTTTTTTTAAACTTAGTAAGAGGTGAAAGAGAACATGATAATTATGGAGTAACACATACAGTAAGACATGTATTAGTAGATGATAATGAAAAAAATTTATTATTAGGTTGTTACAAGTTTGATTGCAGATCATGTGGAAATACCAAACTTAAGAGAGTTATTTCTTTAGGATACCAACCACTTGCAAATAATTTATTAAATAAAAAAGATGATAAATGTGAATTATATCCTTTAGAAGTAAATTACTGTGGAAGATGTCACAATTGTCAATTATCTGTAGCTATAAATCCTAAGAAAATGTTTACAAACTATTTATACACATCTTCCACTTCTAAAACTTTCAGAGAACACTTTGTAAATGCTGCAAAAAAATATATTAAAGATTTTAAATTAAATAAAAAAAAATCATACATAATCGATATAGGAAGCAATGATGGAGTTGCGCTTAAACCATTCAAAGATTTAGGGTTTAAAAAAATATTAGGAATAGAACCAGCTAAAAATTTGGCAAAATTAGCAAACAAAAATAAAATTAAAACATTTAATGGATTTTTAGAAAAAAATAACTTAAATAAAATAAAGAAGAATGCAGATTTAATCTTGGCATCAAATGTTTTTGCCCATTCAGATAAATTGAAAGAAATGTCAGAATGTATGTTTAAACTTTTGAATAAAAATGGAACTTTAATCATAGAAGTTCAATATTTATTAGATACTTTAAAAGATTTAACTTTTGATAATATTTACCATGAACACTATAACTACTGGTCTTTAACATCATTAAATAATTTTTTTGAAAAACAATCTGCTTTTATTTATAGAGCAGAAAAGATAAACACCCACGGAGGTTCTATAAGAGTTTATATTAAAAAAGGTAAAAAAATAAAAATTGAAAATAGTGTTAAGGAGCTAGTTAAGCAGGAAGAAAAATTTGGAATTAACAAATATAAAACATATCAAGAATTTGCCAAAAAAGTATATAAAATTAGAGATAATATAAGAAAAAATATTTTAAATCTTAAAGATAAAAACAATAAAATAATTGGTTATGGGTCTCCAGCAAAAGCTACCACAGCTTTAAACTTTTTTGGAATCTCTAGTGAGATAGATTGCATAGTTGAAGATAACAAATTTAAGCATGGAAAGTATTTGCCAGGCATGAAAATTCCTATTTTGTCTAAAGATAAAATAAAGGAAAAACCTGATTATGCATTAGTTTTAGCCTGGAATTTTTTTGATGAAATAAAAAAAAATAACCGAGATTTAGCTGATAAATTTGTAAGCATTAAAGATTTAGAGAATTAAATTTACTTTACTATTTGCGTATTGTAGAAACTTGAAAAGATTATAGGGCGCTTAGCTCAGTTGGTAGAGCATCTCGTTTACACCGAGAGGGTCGTAGGTTCGAGTCCTTCAGCGCCCACCATTAAGTGGGGGTGTAGCTCAGTTGGTTAGAGCGCCTGCCTGTCACGCAGGAGGTCGCGGGTTCGAGTCCCGTCACTCCCGCCACTTTCCTTAAAATACAGCTTGTTAGTAATTTTTAAAACCTAATGTCACGTCTGTATGTGAAATAAAATATGTTATATATTTGATAATAAAATGATTGAAGATTTTTTAAAAGATTACTTGTCTATTATAATTTTCACTTTTGTTGCTTTGGCATTAAGTATTGGATTCATTATATTAAATTTTTTATTTTCACCTAAAAATCCAGATCCAGAAAAACTTTCTGCTTATGAATGTGGATTTGAAGCATTTAGCGATTCAAGAATGGAATTTGATGTTAGATTTTATTTAGTAGCAATTTTATTTATTATTTTTGACCTTGAGATAGCTTTTTTATTTCCTTGGGCTATATCTTTGGGAAGTATCGGAGCGCTAGGTTTTTGGTCCATGATGATTTTCCTTTTTATTTTAACAATTGGTTTTGTTTATGAGTGGAAAATAGGAGCATTAGATTGGGATTAGAATGATTGATTTAGAAAAAAAAAATCAAGAAATACCAGAAGAGTTTAAAAATATAGCAAAGGAATTTAGTGAAAAAGGATTTATTACTACATCTTTTGATAATTTAATTAATTGGGCTAGAACAGGCTCTCTTCATTGGATGACTTTTGGATTAGCTTGTTGTGCTGTAGAAATGATGCAAGCATCAATGCCAAGATATGATCTTGAAAGATTTGGAGCTGCGCCAAGAGCTTCACCAAGACAATCTGATGTAATGATAGTTGCTGGAACGCTAACAAATAAAATGGCTTCTCCACTCAGAAAGGTTTACGATCAAATGCCCGAGCCAAGATATGTTATATCCATGGGTAGTTGCGCGAATGGAGGAGGTTATTATCATTATTCTTATTCTGTAGTTAGAGGTTGCGATCGTATTGTTCCAGTTGATATTTATGTTCCTGGATGCCCACCATCTGCTGAGGCTCTTCTATACGGAATTTTACAATTACAAAAAAAAATTAGAAGAGAAGGAAATATAAAAAGATAATAATGCCTACAACTATAAACGATCTTAAAAAAATAGTTAATTCTGGTCTAACAACAAATGTTATTAAATCAGAGATTAATTTTGGACAACTCTATTTAGATATAGATTTTAAAGATATTATTTCTACAATTTTATTTTTAAAAACAAATGACAAATGTCGTTTTAAACAATTGATTGATATTACTGCAGTAGATTTTCCCAATAGAGAAAGTAGATTTAAAATTGTTTATTTGTTACTGAGTCATGAAAATAATCTAAGAGTTATAGTAAATACAAACATTGAAGATAAAAAAATTGTTCCATCTTTGACAAAAATATTTCCTTCTGCAAATTGGATGGAAAGAGAAGTATTTGATATGTATGGAATTTCATTTAAAGATCATCCTGATTTAAGAAGAATACTTACCGATTATGGTTTTGAAGGATATCCTTTAAGAAAAGATTTTCCCTTAACAGGACATACAGAAGTGAGATACAGCGAAGATAAAAAAAAAGTTGTTTCTGAGCCAGTTAAATTAGATCAAGAGTACAGAAATTTTGATTTTGAAAGCCCTTGGGAAGGCACTAAGTATATTCACAAAGAAACTGAAAAAAATAAAATTGAAAATAAATAATGGGAACAAAAAAAAAAAATATAAATCTTAATTTTGGACCTCAGCATCCAGCGGCGCATGGAGTTCTTCGTTTAATATTAGAACTAGACGGTGAAGTTGTTGAAAAAATTGATCCACATATAGGACTTCTACATAGAGGAACAGAAAAATTAATTGAACATAAAACATATACTCAAGCCGTACCTTATTTTGATCGTTTGGACTATGTAGCACCAATGAATCAAGAACATGCTTTT
Source organism: uncultured Pelagibacteraceae bacterium (assembly GCA_902519445.1). GTDB lineage: Bacteria > Pseudomonadota > Alphaproteobacteria > Pelagibacterales > Pelagibacteraceae > AG-414-E02. The sequence goes on along the minus strand of CABYJR010000002.1, from coordinate 24,918 downwards.
GCATTAGCTGTTGAAAAGCTTCTCGACATAAGTGTTCCTATAAGAGGGCAATATATTAGAGTTATGTTTTGTGAAATTGGAAGAATACTAAGCCACCTTTTAAATATTACTACCCAAGCTCTTGACGTAGGAGCGTTAACACCTTCTCTTTGGGGATTTGAAGAAAGAGAGACGCTAATGACTTTTTATGAAAGAGTTTCTGGATCCCGTCTACATGCTAATTACTTTAGACCAGGTGGTGTACACAGAGATTTACCAATGGGTTTAACCGATGACATTTTATTATTTTGCGATTCATTCCCAAAAATAATAGATGATTTAGAATCTTTACTAACTGACAATAGAATATTTAAACAAAGAAATGTAGATATTGGTATTGTCACAAAACAAGAAGCCTTAGATTATAGTTTTTCTGGAGTAATGCTCCGCGGATCTGGTGTGCCTTGGGATTTAAGGAAATCTCAACCATATGAATGTTATAAAGATTTTGATTTTAAAATTCCCATTGGAAAAAATGGTGATTGCTATGACCGATATCTTTGCAGAATAGAAGAAATGAGAGAAAGTAATAAAATTATCAAAGAATCCATTAAAAAAATGCCAACCGGACCAGTAAAATCCATTGATGGAAAAATAACACCTCCAAAAAGAAAAGATATTAAAACTTCTATGGAAGCTTTGATTCATCATTTTAAATTATTTTCAGAAGGATTTAGAGTGCCCAAAGGAGAAATATATACCTGCGTTGAAGCTCCCAAAGGTGAATTTGGAGTTTACCTTATTTCGGATGGCAGCAATAAACCATATAAATGTAAAATAAGAGCCCCAGGATTTTCTCATCTACAAGCAATGGATTATTTATTAAAAGGCCATATGCTAGCAGACGTTCCCGCAGTTCTAGGATCATTAGATATAGTCTTTGGAGAAGTTGACAGATGAGCATAAAAAAAATATCTAAAGTGCAACCAGAATTATTTGAATTTACTAGTGAAAATTTAGAAAAAGCTAAAAACGAAATAAAAAAATATCCAAAAAAAAGAAAAGCGAGCGCTGTACTTGCATTGCTTTATTTGGTGCAAAATCAAAATGATAATTGGATACCATTAGCAGCAATCAGGTATGTTGCTGTATTGCTGGGCATGCCATATATAAAAGTGTATGAGGTGGCTACTTTTTATTCAATGTTCAATTTATCTCCTGTAGGAAAATATTTTGTTCAAGTATGCACAACTACGCCATGTATGATTAGAGGTGCAAAGAAAATAACCGAAATTTGTAAAAAATATATTTCGGAGGAGCAGAACAAATTGTCCGAAAATAAGATTTGCTCTTGGACTGAAGTTGAATGTTTAGGAGCATGTGTAAATGCACCAATGATGCAAATTAATAAGGATTATTTTGAAGATTTAAACGAATCTAAAACTGAGGAAATAATACAAAAATTGTTAAAAGATGAATTTCCAGAGCCTGGCTCTGTAAAAAATAGAAAAAATAATGCTCCTGAGAGCGGAAAAACAACTTTAATAGAAATTAAAAATGCTTAAAGACGAAGATAGAATATTTAAAAATTTATATAATGACCTAGGGTGGGATATAGAATCCTCAATTAAGAGAGGAGATTGGTCACAAACAAAAGATATTATTTCTAAAGGAAAAGATTATATCATTAAAGAGGTTAAAAATTCTGAATTACGTGGAAGAGGTGGAGCAGGCTTTCCAACTGGTCTTAAATTATCTTTTGCTCCGAAAGCAGTCGGTTCAAGACCACATTATTTGGTTATTAATGCTGATGAATCCGAGCCTGGTACTTGCAAAGATAGAGATATTTTAAGATTTGAACCGCAAAAACTTATTGAGGGATGTTTAATCACAAGTTATGCAATTAGTGCGCACACCTGCTATATTTATATAAGAGGTGAATACTTTAGAGAAGGAGAAAAATTACAAAAAGCTATAGACGAAGCGTATAAAAAAAATTTTCTAGGAAAAAATGCTTGTGACACAGGTTGGGATCTCGATATTTATATCCACTATGGAGCGGGAGCGTATATTTGTGGAGAGGAAACTGCATTGCTGGAAAGCCTAGAGGGAAACAAAGGACAGCCAAGACTCAAACCGCCATTCCCCGCTTTGGTAGGACTTTATGGATGTCCAACTATTGTTAATAATGTAGAAACAATAGCTGTAATTCCAACAATACTTAAAAGAGGATCAAAATGGTTTGCTTCATTAGGTAAACCAAAAAATACAGGAACGAAAATTTTTTGTATATCAGGTAATGTGAATACTCCATGTAATGTTGAAGAAGAAATGGGCATACCACTTAAAGAGTTAATAGAAAAACATGCAGGAGGAGTTATTGGTGGATGGAATAATCTTCAAGCTGTAATTCCTGGCGGTTCTTCAATGCCTCTTTTACCAAAAAACATATGCGAAACTATTACAATGGATTTTGACTCACTTATAAAAGAAAAAAGTGGATTAGGAACAGCAGGAGTTATTGTTATTAATAAAGACCAAGATATCATTAAATGCATGGCAAGAATTGCTAGATTCTATAAACATGAAAGTTGTGGTCAATGTACTCCATGCAGAGAAGGTTGTGGTTGGATGTGGAGAATGCTGGAAAGAATGGCTGATGGCGATGCTTCTTATAAAGAGATTGATCTTTTGTATGATGTTACTAAACAGATAGAAGGACATACAATATGTGCATTTGGTGAAGGATCTGCGTGGCCCGTGCAAGGTTTACTTCGTCATTTTAAAAAAGAAATAGAAAAAAGAAGTCACGAAGAACCTTTAATTAAGAAAAAAACGAATATTCCTTATCTTATAGATCAACATCTTTTGGAGAAAGATAATGCCTAAAATTATAATTAATAATAAGGAAATAGAATTTGAAGATGGAATGACAGTTCTTCAAGCATGCGAAATGGCTGGAGCCGAAATACCTCGTTTTTGTTATCACGAAAGACTTTCAATAGCAGGAAACTGTAGAATGTGTTTAGTTGAAATGGAAAAATCACCTAAGCCAATAGCTTCATGCGCTATGCCAGCTGCCGAAGGAATGAAAATTAAAACTAATACGCCGTTTGTAGATAAAGCGAGAAAAGGTGTGATGGAATTTTTATTAGCAAATCATCCTTTAGATTGTCCAGTATGTGATCAAGGCGGAGAATGTGATTTGCAAGACCAATCTCTTTTTTATGGTTTAGATAATTCAAGATATTCAGAAAATAAAAGACAAGTTAAAGAAAAATATATGGGCCCTTTAATTAAAACACAAATGACAAGATGCATACATTGCACAAGATGCATAAGATTTGCAACAGAGGTAGCAGGAATACCTGAGCTAGGTGCTATCGGCAGAGGAGAAGATATGGAAATTACAACTTATTTGGAAAGATCTATGGAATCCGAATTATCAGCTAATGTCATTGATTTATGTCCAGTTGGAGCCCTAACTTCTAAACCTTATGCTTTTGAAGCTAGACCTTGGGAATTAAAAAAAACTGAAACTATTGATGTAATGGATGCTGTTGGTTCTAATATTAGAGTAGATACTTATGGTTGGGAAGTTAAGAGAATTTTACCAAGAATTAATGAAGATATAAATGAAGAATGGATATCAGACAAGACTAGATACGCTTGTGATGGTCTTTTAAAACAAAGAATAGATACTCCCTATATTAGAGAAAACGGTCAATTAAAAAAAACAACATGGGAAAATGCAAAAAAAACATTAATTAATAAAATTAAATCATTTGATCCAAACGAAGTTGCGGGAATCGTGGGGGATTTATCTGATTTAGAAATGATTTATAGTTTTAAATCCTTTTTTAATTCTTTAGGATCTAACAATCTTGAGTGCAGACAAGATAGAATTTATATTAACCCAGAAGAAAGAATTAATTATATTTTTAATTCTTCAATTAAAGGAATTGAAAATTCAGATTTAATTTTGCTGGTGGGCTCAAATCCAAGATTAGAAGCTAGTATTCTTAATGCTAGAATTAGAAAGGCATATCAAAAGAATAATACAAAAATTTATTCAATAGGAGACCCGGGAGATTTAACTTATCCATATGAGGTAATTGGATCAAATACTAGCATAATAAAATTAATTGCAGCAGGATCTCATGAAATTTCAGAAAAAATTAAGAAATCTAAAAAACCAATGATAATTATAGGAGAATCAGCTTTATATGGTGAAGCGGGACGATATACATTTGAAACAATAAAAAAATTTCTTTTTACAAATAATTTTATACGAAATGATTGGAACGCTTTAAATGTTCTTACTCAACAAGCATCAAGGGTAGGAGCTTTAGATCTTGGATTATATTCTATAGCGAAAAATGACAATTTTTCATTTTTCGATAAATTAGAAAATGGATTATTTAAATTTATATATTTATTAGGAGCGGATGATATTAATTTTAAAAAGGATGATAAATTTATTGTTTATCAAGGAAGTCATGGAGATAAAGGAGCGGAGATTGCCGATATAGTTTTGCCCGGGGCTGCTTACACAGAAAAAAATGGATTATTCGTTAATCTAGAAGGGAAAATTCAGAACGCATATAAAGCATCTTATCCACCAGGAGATGCACGTGAAGATTGGAAAATAATCAAAGATTTGTCCAAATTGTTAAAAAAACCAGAAGATTATAAAGATATTAATGAATTACAAAAAAATATAAAAAAAAATATAACAATAAAAAATAATATCAACCTAAAAAACACAGAGAGTGTAGAATTTATAGAAAAAGAAATTTCTATAAAACCTATCGATTATTATTTTACAAACTCAATTGCAAGATCCTCGAAGACAATGAATGAATGTCGACGAGTAAAAAAGAAATTTTTATTTACAGGAATTGAAAAAGCAAGTTAATGATTTATATAAATACATTTTTACATGAAATTTATAAGATAATTTTTCTGTTGTTACCTGTTTTGGTTTCAGTAGCTTTAATTGTTTGGCTAGACAGAAGAGTTTGGGCATTTGTTCAAAAAAGAAGAGGTCCTAATGTAGTGGGACCTTTAGGACTTTTGCAAACACTAGCTGACGCTTTAAAATATATTTTTAAGGAAATAATTATTCCTGCTAGTGCTGACAAGATTATGTTTATATTGGCACCAATAATTACACTTACTTTATCTCTTATAGCCTGGGCAGTTATACCATTTAGCAAAGGAATTGTTCTATCAAATATAAATGTTGGAATATTATATTTGTTCGCAGTTTCATCTTTAGGAGTTTATGGAATAATTATAGGAGGATGGGCATCTAATTCAAAATATCCTTTTTTAGGCGCTATCAGATCTGCTGCGCAAATGGTGTCATATGAAGTTTCAATTGGAATAATAATTATTAATGTATTGTTATGCGTAGGTTCATTAAATCTGAGTCAGATCGTGCTAGCGCAAAAAAATGTTTGGTTCATATTTCCATTATTTCCGATGTTTGTTGTCTTTTTTATATCAATCTTAGCCGAAACTAATCGTCCACCATTTGATTTACCAGAAGCTGAATCTGAACTTGTTGCAGGGTATCAAACTGAATATTCAGGCATGATGTATGCAATGTTTTGGTTAGGTGAATATGCAAATATTTTACTTCTGTGTGCCTTAGGATCTATTCTTTTCTTAGGAGGATGGTTAAGTCCTATTGATATTTATCCATTTGCTATAATACCAGGTCCTTTATGGATGATATTTAAAATACTTTTTTTATTTATTCTAATTTCTTTAGTTAAAGCCATAGTTCCCAGATACAGATTTGATCAACTTATGAGACTTGGATGGAAGATTTTTCTTCCTTTTTCATTATTATGGGTAGTCTTAACTGCTAGTTTTTTATTTTTTACAGACACGCTACCAATTATAAAATGATGAATATAACTAGAATATTAAAAACAATTTTCATGACAGATTTTGCTACAGGTCTATCTATTGCAATAAAAAAAATATTTAAATCAAAAAAAACTATAAATTACCCTTTTGAAAAAGGAAAAATAAGCCCACGTTTTAGAGGAGAGCATGCGTTAAGAAGATATCCTAATGGTGAGGAAAGATGTATAGCTTGCAAACTTTGCGAAGCTGTTTGTCCAGCCCAAGCTATAACAATTGAATCAGAAATTAAAAGCGACGGAAGCAGAAAAACTACTAGATATGATATTGATATGCTCAAATGTATTTATTGTGGATTATGTGAAGAATCTTGTCCAGTTGATGCTATTGTGCAAGGACCTAATTTTGAATTTGCCACAGAAACTAGAGAGGAACTTTATTACAACAAGAAAAAATTATTAGAAAATGGAGATAAATGGGAAGAATCATTAGCTCAAAATATTAAGGCTGATTCACCTTTTAATTAAATGATGGCTCATTCATTATTTTTTTATCTTTTTTCAACTATAACTGTTTTTTCAGCAATTATGGTTACCATATCAAGAAATACTGTTTATTCAGTTTTTTTTCTAATTCTAGTTTTTATTAGTATATCGATTTTATTTATTATGATTGGAGCCGAATTTTTAGGCATGATCATGCTTATAGTTTATGTTGGAGCTGTAGCAGTTTTATTTCTTTTTGTTGTTATGATGTTGAACGTGACACAACAGCCAATAAAATTTTCTAAAAAAAAAGGTATTATTAATAACATATCGGTTGGACTAATAGTTGGTATTATAATTTTTCTTGAAATAATTATTGCCGTTGGTGGATGGAAATACAGAGATGGGTTTATTCCATTATCTTCAATAGATCCCTACTTGAATGTGTCCAATACTCATGCTTTAGGAAATGTTTTGTATACAGATTACATCCATCTTTTTCAAATTTCAGGAATGATTTTGCTTGTAGCAATGATAGGAGCAATCACTCTTACTTTTAGTAGAAGAGAAAATATAAAAAGGCAAAGTTATTTTCGACAAATACAGAGGCAAAGAGAAAGCTCAATTTCTTTAGTCGAGGTTGAAAGTGAAAAAGGAGTAAAAATTGATGATTGAAATTGGTTTAGGGCATTATTTAACATTATCAGCTATTATTTTTTGTATAGGAATAGTTGGAATTTTTTTAAATCGAAGAAATGTAATTATCATTTTAATGTCTATTGAGTTAATACTTTTATCAGTGAATATTAATTTGGTATCTTTTTCTATTTTTTTACAAGACTTGGCAGGACAAATATTTACTATGTTTATTTTAACCGTGGCTGCTGCTGAAGCTGCCGTGGGTTTAGCAATAATTGTAATTTATTATAAAAATAAAGGCTCGATTAACGTAGAGCAAATTAGCTCTTTGAAAGGTTAATATGGAATACGCAATTGTATTATTACCTTTGATCTCTTCAATTATTTCAGGATTTTTTGGAAAAAAAATTGGAGATAAATATTGTTTATTACTGGCAAGTACTTTAGTAGGAATTTCAGCAATATTATCTCTAATTATATTTTATAAGGTATTAACCGAAGGTTATTTTGTTAATAGTTTATTTTTTAATTGGATTAGCTCAGGAAATTTTAATGTTAATTGGTCAATTTATATTGATCCTTTAACGTCAGTTATGTTGGTGGTTGTAACCTTAATATCAACAATAATTCATTTTTATTCCATTGGTTATATGAGTCATGATCCTCACAAACCACGTTTTATAGCATATTTATCATTATTTACTTTTGCCATGCTTACATTAGTTACTGCGGACAATTTCCTACAATTATTTTTTGGTTGGGAAGGGGTAGGCTTATGTTCTTATCTTTTAATTGGTTTCTGGTATAGAAAACCTTCAGCTAACGCTGCTGCAATAAAGGCATTTTTGGTAAATAGAGTTGGTGATTTTGGCTTTGCCATTGGTATTTTTTTAATTTTCTTTTTTTACGGAACTGTCAATTATGATGAAGTTTTTCAACAAACCCCATTATTAATACAAAAAGAAATAATTTTTCTAGGTATCGAATTTAATTTAATTACATTAATTTGTCTTTTACTTTTTATTGGAGCTATGGGAAAATCTGCTCAAATTTTTTTGCATACTTGGCTTCCGGATGCCATGGAGGGGCCAACTCCTGTTTCCGCATTAATCCATGCCGCAACAATGGTAACAGCTGGTGTTTTTTTAGTTATAAGATGTTCTCCAATATTTGAATATTCTCAAATAGCATTAAACGTTGTCACAGTGGTAGGCATGAGCACCGCTTTTTTTGCAGCTACAATTGCATTAGTGCAAAATGATATTAAAAAAATTGTGGCGTATTCAACATGCAGTCAGTTGGGTTATATGTTTTTAGCAGCAGGTATTGGAGCATATAATGTCGCTATTTTTCATTTATTTACCCATGCTTTCTTCAAAGCGCTTTTATTTCTCGGTTCTGGTTGTGTAATTCACTCATTTCATGAAAAGCAAGATATTCGTTTAATGGGAGGAGTTTGGAAAAAAATACCTTACACGTATGCTTTAATGATAATAGGCACACTTGCACTGACAGGATTTCCATTGTTATCTGGCTATTATTCAAAAGATGCTATTATTGAATTTGCTTATCTAAAAAATAATGCAATTGGTTATTACGGAGCTTCTGTTGGAATTTTTACCGCATTATTAACTTCAATTTATTCTTGGAGATTAATTTTTAAAACTTTTCATGGAAAATATAATAATAAAGAATCAAACTTAAATTCTATAAAGGAATCTCCATTAATAATGTTGATACCATCTTGTTTATTAGCAATCGGGGCTATATTTGCCGGTTTTGCCTTTAAGGAAATTTTTATAGGATCAAATAGTACAGAATTTTGGGGAAGTTCAATTTTATTTTTGAATGCCATACAGAACAATCATCCCCCGCTATGGTTTATTTCTATTACTCCTGTAATTGTAATTATGTCGATTCCTTTTTCTTATTATCTGTTTGTAAAAAATGAAAAAATAATTAATAATTTTATAGATAAAAATCAATTTTTATATAATTTTTTATTAAAAAAATGGTATTTCGATGAACTTTATAATTTTATTTTTGTTGAACCTGTAAAAAAAATTGGATTATTTTTTTGGAGGAAAGGGGATATAAATACAATAGACCGATATGGTCCAGATGGTCTTTCTAAAATAATAAAAAATATTTCTGATAAAGCTGTTAGCTTTCAAAGCGGGCATCTATATCATTATGCCTTTGTTATGCTGGTAGGATTGTCTATTTTATTAACTTATTTAATTTTATACTAGATGAATTTTCCTATTCTTTCAGCAATTATTTTTATTCCTCTTATAGGAGCAATATTTGTTTTACTTACAAGGGGAAATTTAAAAAACACAGAAAAAAATTCAAAATATGTAGCAATATTTTCAACTTTGGTAAATTTTTTTCTTTCCGTTTATCTTTGGTATTTGTTTGACACCACTACATCAGATTTTCAATTCATTGAAGAAAGGGAGTGGATCAATGGTTTTATTAATTTCCAATTAGGAATTGATGGAATTTCAATTTTATTTATTTTACTTACTACTTTTATAGCACCTATTTGTGTATTTTCTGGAATATCCAGTATTAAATTTAAAATTAAAGAGTTTCTTATCGCAATACTTTTAATGGAAACTTTAATGCTGGGTGTTTTCTGTTCACTTGATCTTGTTATATTTTATTTATTTTTTGAAGGTGGTCTTATTCCAATGTTTTTAATAATTGGAATTTGGGGTGGTCCAAATAGAGTTTATTCTGCCTTTAAATTCTTTCTATTTACTTTACTGGGTTCTGTGTTGATGCTTATAGCAATTATTTCTATTTATTGGATTACTGGAACAACTGATGTCATTAAACTTTTAGATTTAAGAATTCCCCAAGAATATCAATACTTACTTTGGTTAGCTTTCTTTAGTTCTTTCGCTGTTAAGATGCCAATGTGGCCAGTTCATACATGGCTACCTGACGCCCATGTCGAAGCTCCAACTCCAGGTTCAGTAATATTAGCTGCAATACTTTTAAAAATGGCAGGATATGGATTTATACGTTTTTCTCTAGGTTTATTCCCTGTTGCCTCTGATTATTTTACATATTTAATTTTTACGTTAAGTGTAATCGCTATTATTTACACTTCATTGGTCGCGCTAATGCAGGATGATATGAAAAAATTAATCGCTTATTCCTCAGTCGCTCATATGGGTTTTGTTACCATTGGAATTTTTTCATTAACAAAACAAGGTTTAGAAGGAAGCATTATTCAAATGATTAGCCATGGTTTTATTTCTGCAGCATTATTTTTGTGCGTCGGTGTCCTATATGATAGATTCCAATCTCGCATGATTTCTTCCTACGGAGGCCTAGTTCATGTTATGCCAAAATACGCTCTTATTTTTATGATTTTTTCTTTGGCTGCATTAGGTTTACCAGGAACCAGCGGTTTCGTTGGTGAATTTTTAATTTTGGTTGGAGTTTTTCAAGTTAGTATTATTGTGGCCGTTCTGGCAAGCTTGGGAATAATTTTGGCAGCAGCTTATATGCTTTGGTTGTATAGAAGAGTAGTATTTGGACGTGTCACAAATTCTGATTTAAAAAATATGAAAGATTTAAATAAAACAGAATTATATATTTTTTCATCCTTGGTTATATTAGTAATATTTTTTGGTTTTTATCCCGATCCATTGTTTAAAACCGTTGATATTTCTGTAAATAATTTAATTGAAAATTATCAAATTAATTTAAATTATCATTTGGTACAAAAAGGTAATTAAATGCAAACAATTTTATATATTTTTCCTGAATTATTTTTATCTTTATCAATAATGATAATTTTAATGGTAGGAGTCTTTATAAAAAAAAGTTTTAAATTGGTAAATTTGTTAACTATTACAACTTTAATCTTTACAACAGCTTTAGTTTTAAATCAAAATAACGAAACAGTTAAAATTTTTAATGACAGTTATATAATTGATAGTTTTTCAATTCTTATGAAAACTATTACTTTGTTATTTTGTATATTAGTTTTATTTTCTTCTAAAGAATATGTAAAAATAAACAATATTGATAAAATAGAATATCCTATAATTATTCTTACATCTGTTTTGGGAATGATATTGATGATTAGTTCTTACGATCTAATTGTTTTCTATTTAGGATTAGAACTGCAGTCCTTATCTTTATATATATTAGCATCATTCAAACGAGAAAATGAAAAATCTACAGAAGCTGGATTGAAATATTTTGTACTAAGTGCTCTTGCAACTGGGCTTTTACTATATGGTTCTTCACTTATTTATGGTTTTACAGGATCAACAAATTTTGAAATTATTTCACAAAATTTAGATGCAAATAATATAGGAGCTGTATTTGGTATTGTTTTTATAATTATAGGTTTAGCTTTCAAAGTTTCAGCAGTACCGTTTCATATGTGGACTCCAGATGTTTACGAAGGAGCTCCCACTTCAGTCACAAGTTTTTTTGCTATTGTTCCAAAAATTGCAGCAATAGCAGTTTTTATAAGATTTATGTATGTTCCTTTTTTAAATGTTATAGAGCAATGGCAAACGATAATAATTTTTATATCTATAGCTTCAATGATATTGGGTGCAACAGCAGCTATAGGACAAAAAAATATTAAGAGGCTAATGGCTTATAGTTCAATAGGCCATATGGGATATGCTCTAGCTGGATTAGCACCAGGGACTAACGATGGAATACAGAGCACAATAATATACTTAATTATATATCTAGTGATGAATCTTGGAGCCTTCGGGTGTATTTTTATGATGAAGAGAGAAAATATATTTTGTGAAAATATAAATGATCTTTCCGGCATGTCAAAAAACCATCCTATCCTTGCGTTAAGTTTTTTAATTATACTTTTTTCTTTGGCTGGAATACCACCACTAGCAGGATTTTTTGCAAAATTTTATATTTTTATGGCTGTCATTAAATCTGAAATGTATATTCTTGCCATATTAGGACTTTTAACAACTGTAATTTCAGCTTTTTACTATTTAAGAATTATTAAAATAATTTATTTTGATAAACCAAAAAAACCTTTTGAATTAAATTATGATTGGGGTTTAAAAATTTCTTTAATTTTATCAAGTGTATTCTTGTTAATTTATTTTATATATCCTTCCATATTAGTAAATTTAATTTCTTCAATAAAAATTATTTAATGAATTTTGAAATATTAAAGCTTAAAAGTGTAACAAGCACTAATGATGTTGCTATTAACTTAATTAAAGAAAAAAAGAAATTAACAGGATGTATTTGTTCAGATTTACAAACTAAAGGTAGAGGTACACGTGGTAAAAAATGGATTTCAGAAAAAGGCAATTTATTTCTTACTTTATTTTTTCCTATTGATGATAATTGTCCATCTTTTCATGAATTTTCAATTATTAATCCTGTAATTATACTAGATATTATTAAGAATTATTGCGATGAAGAAAAATTAAGACTGAAGTTCCCAAATGATATTATGTATGATGGAAAAAAAATTTGTGGTTTTCTACAAGAGCTTATTATTCAAAATAAAAGAAAATTTTTAATAATAGGTATAGGCTTGAATATTGTGTCAAATCCAAATATTAATAATGGTTATAAAGCTACAAATATTTATTTAGAAACAAATATAAAACCTTCAATTGATGAGATAATTGATTTAATAATTTCTTCTTATAAAAACTTTCTAGTAAATTTAGATACATATAATTATGAAAACTTTAAAAAAAAAGCAGAAAAACTATCTATAAAACAATAAAATTATTAAAATTTATGAATGTAATTATTGGAGATATAGGCAATTCAATTACTAAAATATGTTTGGTAGAAAATAGAAATTATAAAATAAAGAAAATAATTTATTTTAATAGTAATAAAATCTACTCAACTGCTTATTTAAGAACTATCTTTAAAAAAATTATCAGAAAAGGCAAAATTCATAAAATCGCATTATTTTCTAGTGTAGTTCCAAAATATGAATTATTAATAAAATCTTTTCTTAAAAAAAAATATCAAATTTCTTTAAAAGAAATTAAAGATAAAAAAATTAAGAAAATAGTAAAAATAAATATTAAAAACAAAAAGCAAGTTGGTTCTGATAGAATTGCTAATGCAGTAGGTGCCTATAAAAAATATAAAGCAAATTCTATCATACTTGATTTTGGTACAGCTACAACATTTGATGTAGTTAATAAAAACGGAATTTACAATGGAGGTGTAATCGCACCAGGAATAAATCTTTCTATAAAAAGTTTATCAACTTCGGCTGATCAAATACCTTTGTTTTTACTTAAAAGACAAAAAAAAATTATTGGGAAAAATACAGTCGAAGCTCTACGGTCAGGTTTTTATTGGGGTTATTTAGGCTTAATTAATAACATTATATTAATGATAGAAAGAGAAACTAAAAAAAAATACAAAATTATTTTTACAGGCGGTTATGCTGATTTATTTAAAACTTCTATAATCCGCACTTTTACGATAGACAGGAATATAACGATTAAAGGTATAATTGAAATTTTTAAGGAAAATAAAAAATATTTAAACTAATGAATAAGAAAGAAGATTTTATCTTTTGCCCTTTAGGAGGTTCTGGTGAAATAGGAATGAATATGAATTTATTTGCCTATGGAAATCAAGAAAATAGAAAATGGATAATAGTTGATATAGGAGTTACTTTTGCAGATGATACTATTCCAGGAGTTGATTTAATTTATCCAGATCCAGGTTTTATAGTTGATAAAAAAAATGATTTACTAGGACTGGTTTTAACACACGCGCATGAGGACCACATAGGCGCTATAGCTCATATATGGCCTAAGTTAATGTGCGATATTTACGCTACTCCTTTTACAAGCGTATTAATAAAAGAAAAGTTCAGGGAAAAAAAAATCGATTTAGGAAATAAATTAAAAATAGTTAAGCTTAATGGAAAAATAAATTTAGGCCCTTTTAAAATTGAGTTCGTCACCTTAACACATTCTATATTAGAGCCCAATGGTCTTAGTATAACAACAGATTCTGGAACGGTACTACATACTGGAGATTGGAAAATTGATCCCAATCCTTTAATTGGTGATAAAATTAATGAAAAAAGATTAAAAGCAATCGGCGACGAAGGAATTCTAGCTATGATTTGCGATTCTACAAATGTTTTTAGTCCCGGTCGCGCTGGTTCGGAATTAGATGTGCGTGATAGTTTATTAAAGATAATGAAAAATAGAACGAAAAGAATAATTGTAACTTCGTTTGCTTCAAACGTTGCTAGAATGGAAAGTATTTTTTATTGTGCAAAAAAAACAGAAAGACACATATCATTAGTTGGTAGATCAATGCATAGAATTTATAAAGCAGCAAGACAATGTGGTTATCTTAATGATTTATTGGAACCCATTGACCCGAGAGATGCAAAAAGAATTGATAGAAAAAAAATTTTATATTTATGCACCGGAAGCCAAGGTGAGCCCAATGGAGCAATGAAAAGAATATCTAATTATGTTCACCCTGATGTATTTATTGAAACAGGCGATACAGTAATTTTTTCTTCCAAAATAATTCCTGGAAATGAAAAAAAACTTTATAAACTCCATAACCAATTAGTAAAAAATGGTATAGATGTTGTATCTGAAGAAAATGAATTTGTTCACGTTTCAGGACATCCTAATAGAGATGATTTAAAAGATATGTATAAATGGGTTAAGCCTAAATCAGTTATACCTGTTCATGGTGAGCATAGACACATGTTAGAACATATTAATTTTGCAAAAGAAATGCAGGTACCTTATCCTGTTAAAGTGGAAAATGGAGATATAGTTCAGTTGTATCCAGGAGAAAAACCACAAGTTATAGATAAGGCTCCTGTAGGCAAAATGTTAGTTGATGGAAAGATAAGTGTTGGAGAAGATTCATTATCTATTAAGGAAAGAGTCAATATATCTTTTAATGGTTTTCTGGAAATAACTATACTAATCGATTCCCGAGGTTCTTTGGCAAAAAAACCTATTATTTCTTATAAAGGAATACCTACCAATGGAGAAAGCTCTGATTTTGTCTTTGATTTAGAAGATAAAATAAGAAGTGTATGTAAGTCTTTCTCTTTAAAAAATTCTAAACAGGAGCAAAATTTGATTGAAACTTTAAGAATAGATTGTAGAAAAACAGTTAAAGAAAAAACTGGAAAGAGACCATATACAAACGTAAATTTAATAAGAATTTAAAATCATGTATTTATCAAAATTATTTATTCCACTTTTAAAAGAAATTCCTTCAGAGGCTAAAATTAAATCACACCAACTTATGTTAAGAACAGGAATGATTAAGCAATCATCAACAGGAATTTATTCATGGTTACCTTTAGGTTTTAAGATAATGAAAAAAATTGAACAAATTGTTAGAGAAGAACAAAACAAAATTGGAGCACAAGAATTATTAATGCCGACAATACAGTCTGCTGAAATATGGAAAGAAAGTGGCAGGTATGATGATTATGGTGAAGAAATGTTAAGAATAAAAGACCGCCAAGGAAAAGAAATGTTATATGGCCCAACAAATGAAGAGCTAATTACTGAAATTTTTAGGGCCAGCGTTAAGTCCTATAAGTCTCTGCCACAACTTTTATACCATATACAATGGAAATTTCGTGACGAATTAAGGCCAAGATTTGGTGTTATGAGATGTAAAGAATTTTTTATGAAGGACGCTTATTCATTTGATGTAAATGACGAAGAGGCAAAAAAATCATATAACAAAATGTTTTTTGCATACTTAAATACATTTAAAAGACTGGGATTAACTGCAATACCTATGGCTGCTGACACTGGACCTATAGGAGGCGACCTTTCCCATGAATTTATAATTTTAGCAGAAACAGGAGAAAGTAAGATTTATTCTGATAAAAGAATTTTTGATATAGACATTAGTAAACACAGCAGCGAAGAAAAATCTATTCAAGATTTACGTAAAAAATATGATGAATTTTATGCTGTTACAGATGACAAATACAAAAAAGAAGATTTTGAAAAAAAAGTAAAAAAAGAAAACCAATTAGTAACAAAAGGAATAGAAGTTGGGCATATATTTTATTTTGGTGATAAATACTCCAAACCCTTAAAATGTTCTGTAGATCTAAAAGATGGAAAAAAAGTTAATGTTAAAATGGGATCATATGGTGTTGGAGTTTCTAGATTGGTTGCAGCTATTATTGAAGCTAAATTTAATAATAATATTATGAGATGGCCTGAATCTGTCTCACCTTTTGATGTTGCAATTATTCCAAGTCTTAAAAAAAATGATAAATCAAATCAAGAAAAAGCAGAAAAAATATGTAGTTTTTTACTTAAAAATAAAATTGATGTTTTGCTTGATGATACTGATGAGCATTTATCAGCAAAATTTAAAAAATTTGATTTAATAGGAATACCATATCAAATAATTTTAGGATCAAAATCAAGTGATGATAAATTTGAATTTAAAGAAGTAAATGGAAAAACCGAATCATTATCTTTAGAGGATATTAAAAACAAATTACTAAACAATAGAAGTTAAAATTGATTTCAAAAATAGAAAGAGTAATAGCTTTTAGATATTTAAAACCAAAAAAGAAAGAAGGATTTTTAAAAGTAATTTCAATCTTTTCTTTTATGGGGATTGCTCTTGGTGTAGCTATTCTAATTATAGTTATGTCAGTAATGGATGGTTTTCGTACAGAACTAGTAAACAAAATTTTGGGCTTTAATCCTCATATTATAGTTAAACCTTATGATAAAAAAATTATTGAATCTGAACTAAATAAACTAAATGAATTAAACAATTATATAGCAAGAACATCGTTTACTTTTAGTGGACAAGGAATATTAATAAATAGGGAAAATACTACTGGGATATTGGTACGCTCTTATAAAAATGATGATATTAATAAAATAGATTTAATACAAAATGGCATTATCGATGGAAATTTAGAATCTTTTAATGAAAATACAATTTCTATAGGAAAAGAATTAGCTATTTCTTTAGATTTGATAGTTGGTGACGAGATAACAATAATGTCTACATCTAATCTTCAAACACCTTTTGGAAATTTACCTCTTCAAGAAAAATTTAAAATATCTTCAGTTTTTAGCACTGGCTTAGCAGAATTTGATCAAAATGTTATTTTTATGCCTTTTGCAAATGCCAATTCATTGTTTGAACTATCCGAATTGGATATTAATTTAGAAATATTTTTGAAAAAACCTGAAAAAGTTGAACAAGTTAAAAATCAATTTATAAAGATGTTTTCTGATCACTACGTTTATTCTTGGACAGATTTAAATAAATCATTTTTTGGTGCATTAAAAGTGGAAAGAAATGTGATGTTTATTATTTTAACATTAATAATAATTGTTGCGGCTTTTAATATAATTTCAGGATTAACAATACTGGTAAAAAATAAAACTAAAGAAATAGCTATATTAAGAACATTAGGAATAAGTAAAAATTCTATTGCAAGAATTTTTTTTCTTATAGGTTTTACTATAGGATTATTGGCTACTATTACAGGTGTAATTATGGGAGTATTATTTTCTTATTATATCGAGGAAATAAGAATACTTATTACGTCAATATTTAATATTAGTCTATTTCCTGAAGAAATTTATTTTTTAAGTCAAATGCCTTCAGAAATAAATTTAACATATATATTAATAGTAAGTTTGTTTTCATTATTAATCACATTTTTTGCTACAATTTTTCCATCAATATCTGCAGCAAAATTAGACCCAATTCAGGCTTTAAAATATGAATAAAGAAATTATCAAATTATCTAAAATATCAAAAAAATTTTCTGGAAATGAAAAAGATATTAATGTTTTAAAAAATATAAATTTAAAAATTAACGTTGGAGAGTTAGTTTCCCTTACTGGGCCTTCAGGATCTGGAAAATCTACATTATTACATATAATAGCTCTATTAGATAAACCAACTACTGGAGAAATTTTCTTTAAAAATAAAAATTTTTCTAAATCATCAGAAAAAGAAAAAGATTCAATAAGGAAAAAAGGAATCTCAATTATATATCAAAACCATAATTTGCTAAGTGACTTTACGGCGTTAGAAAATGTAATGATGCCATTATTAAACATTGGTTTTTCTTGGAAGGAATCGTTAAGTAAAGCAATGAAAACTTTAACTTTAGTTAATTTATCAAAAAGATCTGAACATTTCCCAAGCCAATTATCAGGAGGGGAACAACAGAGAGTTGCAGTAGCTAGAGCAATAATTACTGAGCCTGATTTGATTTTAGCAGATGAACCAACGGGAAGTTTAGATAGAAAAACGGCAGATGAAATATTTTCATTATTTTTAAAACTTAGATCAAAAAAAAGAGCAATACTTTATGCAACTCATAATAGAGATTTGTCAAAGAGAGCAGACTATAAGTTAAATATTTTAGATGGTAATGTACTAAGAAAAAATGAATGAAATTTCTAGTAAAGAATTTACACATCTTAAAATACATACACAATATTCAATTTGTGAAGGCGCACTAAGAACTAAAGATTTAGGAAAATACTGCAAGGACAATAAAATTAAGGCCATCGGATTATGTGATTCATACAATCTTTGCGGAGCCTTAGAATTTTCTGAGATGTTAGCCAAATCCAAAACTCAACCTATTATAGGGACGCAGATAAACATTAATTACAAAAATAGTACTGGAAAAATTCCTTTATTTGCTAAAAATTTAGATGGATATAAAAATTTAATTAAACTTTCATCAAAATCTTTTATTGAAATAAAAGATACAGAAGAACCACATTGCGAAATTGAAGATTTGGAAAAATACTCTAATGGTTTGATACTATTAACAGGTTCATTAGATGGTTTTTTTGGTAAGCTTTTTTCAAAAAACCTTACTGACAAAATACTTGACCTAGTTACAAGATTAAAAAAGGTATTCAAAGACAACCTATATCTTGAAATTCAACGTCATGAAGATGAAGGTGAAAAATTATTTGAAAAATTTTTATTAAATACAGCAAAAAAATTAAATTTACCAATTATAGCAACTAATGAAGTTTATTACTTAGATAAGGATATGCACGAAGCCCACGATGCTTATTTATGTATTGGGGAAAAGACATATGTTAATGTTAAAGAAAGAAGGAAATATTCAAACCAGCATTATTTGAAAAATTCTGAAGAAATGCATGATCTTTTTAAGGATTTACCTGATGCTTTAAAAAATAATGAAAATTTTCATTTAAGAATTTCATACAGGCCAAAAAATTCAGTTCCAATTTTACCCAACATACAAAAAACAGATTCTAAAAACATAGATGAGATTTTAAAAGAGGAATCCATATTAGGTTTAAAAGAAAAATTAAATGAATATGTCTTACCTGAGTCCAAAAATAATAAGGAAAAAATTGAAAAAATTTATTACGAAAGATTGAATCACGAAATAGATATTATTTCGAAGATGAAGTATTCAAGTTATTTTCTAATAGTGTCTGATTATATTAAATGGGCAAAAAAAAATAATATACCTGTTGGTCCTGGCAGAGGTTCTGGTGCGGGATCATTGGTCGCTTGGTCGCTTTCTATAACTGATATTGATCCAATTAAATTTGATTTAATTTTTGAAAGATTTTTAAATCCAGATCGAATTTCAATGCCTGACTTCGATATAGATTTTTGTGAAGAAAAAAGGGATAAAGTTTTTGAATATTTAAAACAAAAATACGGAAAAGGAGTTGCTCATATTATTACATTTGGAAAACTTAAAGCAAGAATGGCGTTTAGAGATATTGGAAGAGTATTAGGCCTACCATATGGCTATGTTGATCGTCTTTGCAAAATGATCCCCTTTGATCCTTCTCGTCCGCTTTCTTTAGAACAAGCTATTGCACAAGAACCAAGAATTGGAAATGAAGAGAAAAAAGATTCAAGAGTAAAAAAGCTAGTAGAAATTTCAAAAAAATTAGAGGGATTAAATAGAAATATGGCAACCCATGCAGCTGGAGTTGTTATTCCAGAAGAAAATTTAGCTGAATTTGTTCCTCTATATAAAGATCCTTCTTCTAATTCACTTCTCCCATCAACTCAGTTTGATATGTATGCTTCTGAAAATGCTGGATTAGTTAAGTTTGACTTACTAGGACTAAAAACTTTAACAGTTATTAATAAAACTTTATCGCTTTTAAAAAAAAGAAAAATTGATTTGGATATTCATAAAATTAAATTAGATGATTCAAAAATTTTTGAACTTTTGAGCACAGGTTACACAGTAGGATTGTTTCAGCTGGAAAGTGCTGGCATGAGAGATGCTTTAGTGAATATGAAGCCAAATAAATTTGAAGATATTATAGCCTTAGTTGCTTTATATAGACCAGGCCCAATGGCGAATATATCAATATACAATCAATGTAAACATGGTGTGAAAAAACCAGATTACTTACATCCTAAAATTAAAAAAATTCTAGAACCAACTTATGGAGTTATAATTTATCAAGAACAAGTTATGCAAATTGCTCAAGAACTTTCAGGATTTTCAGCCGGAGAGGCCGATATATTAAGACGCGCAATGGGGAAAAAGAAAAGAGCAGAATTAGAAAAACAAAAGGAAAGATTTGTTAATGGAGCAGTTAAAAATGGAATCACTAAAGAGACAGCAATATTTATTTTTGGAAAAATTGAACCATTTGCTGAATATGGATTTAATAAAAGTCATGCAGCAGCGTACGCATTAATCGCATATCAAACCGCTTATCTTAAAGCTTATTATCCAAATGAATTTATTTCTGCATCTATGTCAAATGAACTATCTAATACTGATAAGCTAAGTGAATTTTTTGAAGAACTAAAGAGACTTAATATAAAAATACAACGACCATGCATTAATGAATGCTTTGCAGATTTTATTCCCACAGAAAATAAGTTGTTTTATGCTTTGGGTGCAATAAAAAATGTTGGTTTTGAAGCAGTTTCAGACTTAGTAAAAGAAAGAGAAAAAAATGGTAAATATAAATCAATAAGTGATTTTATTAAAAGATCGGACCCAAGAAATATAAACAAACTCCAATTAGAAGGATTGGTAAAGGCGGGAGCATTTGATTCTATTTTTAAAAATAGAAAAAACCTTTTTAACAACATACCTAATATTATTCAGAATTGTAAAACTTTACATGAAAATAAAATTCAAAATCAAACAAGTTTATTTTCTGAGGAAAGCTTTAAAGTTTCATATTTATTGAATGATCAAAATTCTACAGACTGGTCTAGCGCCGAAACATTATCAAAAGAATTCGAGTCATTGGGCTTCTATATATCTAACCATCCTTTAAAAAATTATGAAGATATTCTTAAGCAATATAATGTTAAATTATTTATTGAGTTCGAAAAGTCTAATGATCCAGAGACATTTATAGCCGGCACAGTAATGTCAGTAAAAGAAAAAAAAACTGCAAAAGGAAATTCATTTGCTATTGTTAAATTTAGCGATCTAAGCAAAGCATATGAATTATTTCTTTTTGCAGAAATTCTAGAAAAAAATCGTTCAAATCTAATTGAAGGAAAATCTTTTCTATTAACTGTAATTAAAGATAAAGAAAATCAAGAAAATAGATTTAAAAGAATAAATGTGAGAAAAATTATAAGTTTAGACGAGGCTACTAAACTTAATTATAGCAATGTTGAAATTCAATTACGTAAAGCAGAAGATTTAGAGAAGTTATATAAAGTTATTAAGGATAAGGGAGATTCAAAGATTAAAATCTCCATAGAAGACAATAATAAAAATTATTTGTTTGAGTTGAAAGATAGAAGAAAATTCGATTATGAAACTTTAAAATACCTAAATAAAGAGCATTACATAAAGAAAATAAATCTATAATTCGTATTGAATTTTATTGATTTAAACTGTAAAACACCTCACTAAATACGCACACAATTTTTGGTTGCGAAACCTCCGGTCCTTAAATGGAAAGAATTGTGGTGGAATAACCGGAAAACATTATGAAATTACCAAGTGTTAACATTAAAAATTTATTAGAAGCTGGAGTTCATCTAGGACATAAAACTTTTCGTTGGAATCCTAAAATGAATAAGTTTATTTTTAGCTCAAATAAATCTATTCATATAATTGATTTAGTTCAAACTCTTGAATTGATTAATGCAGCCTTACAAAAAATTCATGAATGTGTATCTTCTGGTGGAAAAATTTTATTTGTATCTACAAAAAAACAAGCAGCCGATTCAATCGCAAATTTAGCAAAAGAAACATCCCAGTATTACGTTAACCATAGATGGTTAGGTGGTATGCTTACTAACTTTAAAACGATATCAAATTCTATAAAAAAATATAAAAAACTTTCACTAGATCTTAAAAATGAGAATACGGGTTTCACAAAAAAAGAGATATTGAAAATGGGAATACAAAGGGACAAACTGGAAAGATCTCTCGGAGGTATATCTGAAATGAAAAAAATACCAGATATGATTTTTATTATAGATACTAATATTGAAGAATTAGCAGTAAAAGAATCAATAAAACTAAATATACCTATAGTAGCAATACTTGATACAAATTCAAATCCAGATGGAATTAATTATCCTATTCCTGGTAATGATGATGCGAGAAGAGCAATAAATCTATATTGTGATTTAATTAAACAAACTATATTGGATGCTCAATCAAATATTAGCAAAGATGAATCGCCTAATGAAAAGATTAGTCCCGCACTAGATATTAAAGACACCAAAAAGATAAAACCGAAAATATTTAATAAAAAGGAAAAAAAATCTGAAAAAAGTAAAGAAAAAATAAAAGTAGTAAAAAAAATATCAAAAACATTAATTTCAAAAGTTAAATCACTAGCCGCAAAAAAGACTAAATAAATAATTTTCCATGCCAAAAGATAATGTATTAGAAAAAGTTAAGAAATTAAGAGAATTAACAGGTGTAGGATTTAAAGATTGCAAAATGGCAATAGATGAAAACGATGGCGATATTGACAAATCTGTAGAATTTTTAAGAAAAAAAGGAATCGCTAAAGCAAATAAAAAAATGGAAAGAGTAGCGGCAGATGGTTTGATTTCTATTTGTGAAAATGAAAATAAACTTTCAATTATTGAAGTTAATAGTGAAACTGATTTTGTAGCTAAAAATGAAGAATTTATAAAATTTGTTGAAGAAATATCTAATATTTCATTATTAAATTTAGGAAAAATGGATGGAATTTTAAATTCTCAAATGCAAAACAAAAAAAAGGTTAAAGATAATTTGGTAGATTTGATAGCAAAAATTGGTGAAAAAATTACCATAAGAAGAAGTGATTTTTTAGATTCTGAAAAAGCTGTGAATTTTTCTTATATGCATACAGTAGTAAAAAAAAATCTTGGTAAAATAGGTGTACTTTTAAGTTTAGAAACTTCTTTAGGAAAAGAAAAATTAAATGAATTTGGAAAACAACTAGCAATGCATATAGCTGCTTCTTCTCCGTTATCTATTGATAAAGATGGTCTTGATCAACAAATTCTTGAAAAAGAAAAGGAAATAATAAGGGAAGAATTAAAAAATAGTGGAAAGGAAGACAAAATTATTGATAAGATTGCATTAGGTAAATTAAATAAGTTTATTTCGGAAAATACACTTTTGAATCAAGAATGGATTATGGAACCTAAAAAAAAGGTTAAAGATATTATAAAAACATTTGCTGCAAAAGAAAAAATTGTAGTAAAAAAATTTGTTAGATTTAAAGTTGGAGAAGGTGTTTAAGGTACATGTCTTCAGAAGAAATTGTTGCCAATTGTGATTTAAAAATGAAAAAGGCTTTTGAAGTTTTTAGTCAAGAGCTGGGCTCTCTAAGAACTGGAAGAGCAAATGCTTCCATGTTAGATATTATTAAAGTCGATGTTTATGGACAAAAAATGTCTATAAATCAATTGGCCACTGTAAGTACGCCAGAACCGCGTTTAATTAATGTCCAAGTATGGGATCAAAATAATGTAACTTTGATTGATTCAGCTATTCAAAAATCAAATATAGGAATCAACCCTCAGATCGATGGTCAATTAATGAGAATTCCTATTCCGGCTCTAAATGAAGAAAGAAGAAATGAGCTAAAAAAGATTATGGGAGGATTAGGTGAAAAAGCAAAAATCTCAATTAGAAATATAAGAAGAGAAGCAAATGACAAATTGAAAAAAGATTTAAAAGATAAAAAAATAAGCGAAGATGAAAACAAAAATATTGAGAAAAAAATTCAAAAAATGACAGATGATCGTATATCAGAATTAGAAAAAAAACTTGAGACCAAAGAAAAAGAAATAATGACAGTATGAACAGTTTAAACCATGTCGCTATTATAATGGATGGAAATGGTAGATGGGGTTTAAAAAAAAAAAAATCAAGGAATTACGGTCATTTAAAAGGTATAAGAGCAGTCGAGTCAGTTCTTAAAGCATCAATTAAAAAAAAAATTCCATTTTTAACACTCTATACTTTCTCTACTGAAAATTGGCAAAGACCAGAAAATGAAATAAATTTTCTTTTTGATTTAATTAGAAAGTCATTAAAAAAGAAATTAAAAACTATTACAAAGCATGGCATTAAAATAAATGTTATAGGAAAAAAAAGTAGACTTCCCAACGATATTAAAAGAACCATTAAATTTATTAAAAACAAAACTTTTAAAAATAAAAAAATTACATTAAATCTAGCCCTTAATTATGGATCTAAAGAGGAAATTGTTAATGCTTGCAAAAAATAGTGAAAAATAAAAAAGATGTTATTAATGTAAAAAATTTCACTAAAAATCTTTATACTTATAATATACCAGATCCTGACGTTTTAATAAGGACCGGCGGAACAAAAAGATTAAGCAATTTCTTATTATGGCAGTTAGCTTATACTGAGATATTCTTCATTGATAAGTTATGGCCAGATTTTAACGAAAAAGATTTT
>CABYJR010000001.1 GCA_902519445.1 uncultured Pelagibacteraceae bacterium | reverse complement strand
AACACCCAAGAGGAGCTTAAGATTTTTAAAGAATTATCAGCAAATTTAATTATTGTTGTTGCTTATGGCAAAGTAATACCAAAAAATTTTTTAAATTTAGTCAAATTTGGATTTATCAATATTCATGCTTCACTATTACCTAAATGGAGAGGGGCGGCGCCAATTCAAAGAGCGATAATGAACGGAGATAAAAAGATAGGAGTTAGCATTATGAAGATCGAAGAAAAATTGGACAGCGGACCTATTCTGGTGTCAAGGGAATTTGAATTAGATAAAAATGAAAATCATGGAGAAATTGAAAAGAAACTTTCCTTGGAAGGTGCAAATTTATTAATTGAAAGCTTAAAATCTATTGAAAATGGAAATTCAAAATTTGTAGATCAAGATGCTTCAAAAGCTACTTATGCAAAAAAAATAGATAAAAATGAAACAAAGATTAATTGGAATAAAGATGCTAATAAAGTTTTAGCACACATTCATGGTTTAAGCCCAAATCCTGGAGCCTGGTTTGAATTTGATAAAGAACGATTTAAAGTTTTAAAAGCAAAAGTATCTTCAGAAAATGGAAAGATAGGTTATGTTATCGATGACAATTTAACCGTTGGATGCAAAACAGAAGCTATTCAAATTTTGGAATTACAACGTCAAGGTAAAAAAAAACAAACTACTAAAGAATTTTTACTAGGCAAAAAAATTACTAAAGGGATAATCCTAGTTTAATGCAAAGATATAAAATTATAATAGAATACGACGGGACACCATTTGTAGGATGGCAATTTCAAAAAAATGGACAATCTGTCCAGGAAATATTACAAAAAGCAATATTTGATTTTTCAAAAGAAAAAGTAATTGTTACAGGGGCAGGAAGAACAGATTCAGGAGTACATGCCTTAGCACAGATAGCACATTTTGATTTAAAAAAAAAAATGAGAAAAAAAAATCTTTTATTAGCTATTAATCAAAATATTGGAAACAAATCAGTGACAGTTTTAAAAATAAATAAAGTAAATAAAAAATTTCATGCAAGGTATGATGCTAAAAAAAGAACTTATTTATATTTAATAATCAACAGACAGTCACCATTAGCTCTTCAGAAAAATAAAGCATGGCACATAATTAAAAATTTGGATGTAAGCTCTATGAAAATAGGAGCTAAAATATTACTGGGAACGCATAATTTTTCAACGTACAGAGCAGCATCTTGTGGTGCTAAATCACCAATTAGAACTATGGAAAAAGTTTTAATAAAAAAAAATAAAGATAAAATTATTTTACAATTTACTTCTAGATCATTTTTACAACAGCAAGTTAGATCAATGGTAGGGTGTATAAAATATCTGGGAGAAGGAAAATGGAATTTAAATGATTTTAAATATTCTTTTAAATCAAAAAATCGCTCCAAATGTGCACCTCCCGCACCTGCTTGTGGATTATATTTGAAAAAAATTTCTTATTAAAATTCCATTAAAGATTTTACGTGATAATCAACACTTTCTTTAAGAGCGTTTAGATCGTATCCACCTTCTAAAATAGATACTACTTTCCCTCCACAAAGCTCCTTTGCAAGTGTTAATATTCTTTTTGTTAAAGTGTAATAGTCTTTTGATTCTAAATTGATTTGAGCTAGAGGATCGTCTTTATGAGCATCGAAACCGGCTGATAACAAAATAAATCCAGGTTTAAATGCTTTAAGTTTTTTAAAAATACTTTCATAAGCATTTAAAAATTCATGCGGTTGAGTTCCAGCATTTAGGGGGATATTTAACACATTATCTTTATTACCCTTTTCATTTGCAGCTCCAGAACCAGGATAATATGGGTATTGATGAGAAGAAATGTATAAAACTTTTTCGTTATCATAAAATATATCTTGTGTTCCGTTACCATGATGTACATCAAAATCAATAATGGCGACTTTCTTTAATTTGTATTTTTCTAGTAAATAATAAGCTCCGACCGCCACATTATTGTAGACACAAAATCCCATTGCTTTTTGCTTTTCTGCATGATGCCCCGGAGGCCTTACAGCACAAAAAGCATTATTAAAATCTTTTTTCATTACCCCATCTATTGCAGTTAAAATTGAACCTACTGCATCTTTTGCGGCATCTTTACTACCCGGAGATACAATCGTGTCGCCGTCCAAAAAGTTTAATCCCTGTTTAGGAAAAGATTCGGTCACATTATTCAGGTAGTTTTTGTCATGAGCATATTCTAAATATTTAAGATTAAATTTTGTAGGCTTCTTCCATATTAAATTTTTCGATTTTACTTTTTTTAAGTGATCTATAACTACAGTTACACGGTCAGCTCTTTCAGGATGACCCTGTCCTGTATTGTGATTCAAGTATGTGTTAGTTGTGATTATTCCTGTCTTCATTACTTAAAATAATTTTCTAATATATTTAAATATATACTAGTTAATTTTTTTAAATCGGGCAAAGGAACAGATTCATCAATTTTGTGCATTGTTTTTCCAACTAAACCAAATTCTAAGCAAGGTGCAATTTTTCTTATAAATCTTGCATCCGATGTTCCTCCGGTAGTTGATAACTTAGGCTTAATCCTGGTAATTTTTTTTATGGTATTTTGAATCATATAAGTTGTTTTATTTGGTTTTGTTAAAAAAGACTCACCAGAAACTTCATACATTGCTTGAAATCTACATTTAGTTTTTTTTGTTATTGATTTAAATATTGTATTCAATTTTCTTTTTAACGAACTAGAAGAATGTTTGTTATTAAACCTAATATTAAATACTGCATTTGCTGATCCTGGAATTACATTATCTGCATGATTATCTATATTAATTTTAGTTATTTCCAAGTTTGATGGTTGAAAATTTTTTGTGCCTTTATCTAATTTTATTTCTTTTATTTTTTTTAAAATTTTTATCATTGTATTTGATGGATTATTTGCTCTATGCGGGTAAGCCACATGGCCTTGCGTACCAATCACCGTTAATCGTCCAGTTATACTACCTCTTCTTCCAATTTTAATCATTTCCCCAAGTTTATTGGGATTAGTTGGTTCCCCAACTAAACAAAAATTAATCTTTTCTTTCTTTTTTTTTAGGTATTCAACTACTCTTTTTGTTCCATTGATCGCTATACCTTCTTCATCTCCAGTAATTAATAAACTTATAGAACCATTAATTTTTTTATTTTTTGCTTTGAATTTACTTACTGCTGCTACAAAGCAAGCGATCGAAGCTTTCATATCATTGGCTCCTCGGCCAATGAGTTTGTTATTTTTCACAGTTGGGTTGAAAGGATTTACACTCCACTCTTTAATGTTGCCTGGAGGAACAACATCTGTATGACCTGCATAGCAAAAATTAGGTTTTGATTTTCCAAGTTTTGCATATAAATTTTTGATATTTTTAAAATTTATTATTTGGCATTTAAAACCAAGTGATCTCAAGTTTTTTGCTAAAAGATTTATTGTTCCAGCATCTTTAGGTGTAATGCTGGGTCTACGAATCAATTCTTTTGCTAATTTTAATTCACTGATTGGCATGAGTTTTTTTAATCTCTCAATAAATCGTTAATTGAAGTTTTGCTTCTTGTTTTTTCGTCTACTTTTTTGACAATGACTACGCAATATAGCGATGGACCATCAGGATTGTTTTTACTTGGCATGCTGCCAGGCACGATAACTGAATATTCAGGAACTTTTCCATAATGGATTTTTCCAGTTGCTCTATCGAAAATTCTTGTTGATCCTCCAATATAAACCCCCATTGATAAAACTGATCCTTTACCAACAATAACACCTTCGGCAATTTCTGCTCGTGCACCAATAAAACAATTATCTTCAATTATTGTAGGGTTTGCTTGCATTGGTTCCAACACACCACCTATTCCAGCTCCACCTGATATATGACAATTTTTTCCAACTTGGGCGCAAGATCCTACAGAAGCCCAAGTGTCAATCATACTTCCTTCATCGACATAAGCTCCAACGTTTAGAAACGAAGGCATTAACACAACATTTTTTGCAACGAAGGCTCCTTTTCTAATAACTCCATTAGGAACATATCTGAATCCAGCTTTAATCATTTTTTTTTCATCCCAGCCTTGTGTTTTGCCATCAATTTTATCATACCAAGTTGAGTAGGGACCTTTAGATGCTTTCATTTTATTTACTCTAAAACTTAATAATATGGCTTTTTTTATCCATTGATTGACATGCCATTGATTATCTTTTTTTTCAGCAACACGTACTTTTCCTGAATCTAATAATTCTATAGTTTCTCTGATAGCATTTAATAACTTTTTATCAGAACCCGGGTTAACCTGGTTTTTATTATTCCAGGCCTCATCAATTATTTTTTCAAAAGAACTAGTATTCATTATGCAGCTTTAACTAAATTAATTTTTTTCAAAAATTCGGATAAATTATTTGTCTTGTAATTTATAAAATCGCTATCCGAAAATTTTTTCGCCCAAGGTTCATTGTTTTCAATCCAAATTGTTTTCATACCCATTTCATATGCCGGTTTTAAATTTCTTGCAATATCTTCAACCAATACGCATAATTTTGGGTCAATTTTATGTTTTTCTACCAATTTTTTATAGGGTTCCATAGCAGGTTTTGGAATAAAGTTAGCATTAACAATATCAAAAATATCATCAAAATATTGATCAATCCCTATTCTTTTCGTTATATTTAATGCATGTTTTCTTGAACCATTAGTAAATATTATTTTTTTTCCCTCTAGTTTTTCTATTTCTTTAGCCAGATCAGGATCTTTTTGAAGAAAGTCTATGTCTATATCGTGAACAAATTCTAAAAATTCATCAGGATCAATTTTGTGATTTTTAATCATGCCATTCAATGTAGTATTATATTCATAAAAATAGTTCTTTTGAATTTTTTTTGCTTCTTCTATACTTACATTAAGTTTATTCGAAATATACTTGGACATTTTTTTATCAACTTGATCAAATACTTTGGTATCTCCAGAATATAGGGTATTATCCAAATCAAATATCCAACACTTAATCGATTTAAATATTTTCATTTTCTTATAAGCGTTCCAGAACCTTTATCTGAAAATAATTCAAATAGTATAGAATGAGGTTTTCTCCCATCAAGAATGACAACCGCTCTTACACCATTATTGACTGAGTCTATACATGTTCTTATTTTTGGAATCATTCCTTCACTAATAGTTTCATCATAAATTAATTTTTCTGCTTCGGCTGCTTTAATTTCAGAGATTAATTTTTTTTCTTTATCGTAAACCCCCTCAACATCCGTCATAAGAATCAAACGTCTTGATTTTAAACTTTTTGCAAGAGCGCCTGCAGCTGTATCTGCATTAATATTATAAGCTTGATTTTTTTCATCCAGTCCCATTGGAGATATTACCGGTATAAATTCTTCTTTTATTAATTTTTTAATTAGCTTGTCGTCAATTTTTGTAGGTTTTCCAACATAGCCTAATACTTTGTTTTTTTGTTCAACGTAAATTGAACTATTTTCTTTTATAGTTATGGATTTTGATTGGCATCCCTTTTTTTCTAAAGCTGCAACAATTTCTTTATTGAATTCTATCATAACTTCTTCAACAACTTTTATAACCTTTTCATCGGTTACTCTAAGACCCATTATAAATTTTGTTTCTATTTTTAATTCATTTAATTTTTTTTTAATTCTTGGTCCACCTCCATGGACTACAACAGGCGTTAATCCTAATTTTTTTAATATGACTACATCATTAGTAAAATTATTAAATAAATCTGGATCTAAAAGAACGCGTCCACCACACTTTATAACTATTTTTTCTTTTGAATATTTTTTAATATATTTTTCTATTTCATTATTTGCAGGACCGTCTTTTGGCCAAAACTCTTTGATTTTATTATTGATATTTTCAGTCGTGGGCATTATTTATTTTAGACTGTTTTTACTTTTGTCCCTCTCATAATTACCCACTGTTGTGCAATCGTCAAAATGTTGTTTACCGTCCAGTAAACAACTAAACCCGCAGGGAAAGGAGCCAATATAATTGTTAAAAAAATTGGAAAAAACATAAAAATTTTTGCTTGAATTGGGTCAGGAGGAGTTGGATTTAATTTTTGTTGAACCCACATGCTTAAACCCATCAGTATTGGCCAAGCTCCAATCATTAAAAAAGTTGGTGGGTCCCAAGGAATTAGTCCAAATAAATTAAATACAGAAGTCGGATCTCTTTCAGATAAATCTTTTATCCAACCAAAAAATGGTTGATGTCTCATTTCCAATGTAACATATAACATTTTATAAATTGCGAAGAAAAATGGAATTTGGATTAGAACAGGCAAACATCCAGAAATAGGATTAACCTTTTCTCTTTTGTAAAGGGCCATCATTTCTTGCTGCAATTTAGTTTTATCACCTTTATGTAACTCTTTTAATCTTAGCATTTCTGGTTGAAGAATTTTCATTTTAGCCATTGATTTAAAAGAGTAGTTTGCAAGTGGGAAAAATATTAATCTAACCAATGCAGTAATTATAACAATTGCCCAACCAAAATTTCCCGTAAGTTTAAAAAAGTAATCAATAATAAAAAATAATGGTTTTGTAAAAAAATAAAACCAGCCCCAGTCAATGGCTAAATCAAACTTTTCTATATTTAGTTCTTCAGCATAATTATCTATGACAGCGACTTCTTTTGCGGCTACAAAAGCATCTATTTTATTTGTTACGGAACTATTTGGGTTAAGAATACTAGATTCTTTTATTATATAATTAGCTTTATACTTTTGGTTTTTCGATACAAATTCAGCTTTAAATTCTTTGTTCTTTTCAGGAACTATAGCTGTAAGCCAGTATTTGTCTGTAATACCAAGCCAGCCCTTTGAACTGTTTATTGTAAATTTTTCTTTTTCTATATCATCATAATCTTCTTCTTTGAGTTCTTCTCCAAATACACCAAGAAAACCTTCATGCAAAATATATATTTGTATACCATCAGGTTTCCCCTTTTTTGTAATTTGTGCATACGGATAGAATTGATAAGATTTATTAGAATTATTTTTTATACTTTGTGTAATTCTAAATAAGAATTTATCATCTAACTCAATTTTTTTAGTAAAAATTAAATTATCTCCATTATCCCACTCAAGCGTCACCGGGTTATTTGGTGTTAATGTACTATTTCCTTTAATTTGCCAAATAGTATCAAGCAAAGGCAGTTTAATATTTTCTTTACCGCTCGAAGCCCATCCAGTTTCTATAAAATATTCTTGTGAAGAATTTTTTGGATGCAAGAAAGTTACATTTTCCTGCCCACCTAACTCTTTTTTATAATTTTTAAAAAGAATATCATCAATAATAGCTCCTTCTAATGATATTGAGCCTTTGATATTCTCGTTTTCAATATTAACTCTTTTTGTATTATTAATTAGATCATTTCTAGCAATTTCATTTTCAATTTTATTTTCTTCTTTATCAATTGAGGGTGAAGAGAGATCTTCATTTTTTGTATTCGTTTTTTCCGTTATTTGCTGTTCAACAATAGGAGGTTCAAAAAAAGTTGCCCAGCCAACCAAAACTGCTGAAGAAAGCACAATAGCTAATAATACATTTCTAAAGTCCATTTATTTTTTACCTTTTTTTAAGTTTGGAGCAGGATCAAAACCACTTCCCCCTCCTAGAAATTTAATAGGATGACATCTTAAAATTCTTTTTATCCCTAAAAAAGATCCTTTAAAGAATCCGTTTAATTTTAAAGAATCTATAAAATATTCAGAGCAAGTAGGAAGGTATCTGCAATTTGAATGGAGATAAGGAGAAATAAAATATTTATAAAATTTTATTACTAGAATTAGGAAATTACTCATTATTTTCATAAACGATTTTCTATTTTTTTTATTTTTTTAAAAGTTTCATTTACTTCATTAAGAACATTTTCAAATTTATCTTTGTATACATTATTTTTTCCAAAAATTACATAAGTGTAGTTTAGGTCTATAAGCTTGTTTTCCCTTGCTATTTTTTGAACGGCATACTTTAATTTTCGTTTTATCTTATTTCTTGTTACAGCATTACCAATCTTTTTTTTCATTACGAAACTGATATTAAGATATTTGTTTAAATTTTTAGAATTTTTATCAAAATAGATTGTATAATACTTTGTATTCAATTTTTTTTTCTTTAAAATTTTTAGAAAATCTTTACTACGATTTAAGCTCTTAAATTTAATCATTTTACGACTCAATTTAAGTCGAAATTTTTTTTCTGCCTTTTGCCCTTCTTCTAGCAAGGACTTTTCGGCCACCTTTTTTTTTCATTCTTGACCTAAATCCGTGTCTTCTTTTTCTTACAATTCGGCTTGGTTGGTAGGTTCTTTTCATAAAATTTATTTAGTTCTTGTTAAAATTTTTGATATTTATAGGTAATAAGCATATATAAGTACAGTTAAAAATCAATTTATGAATTTAAGCTCCTTAAATCTTAAACTTATTATAGCATTTGTATATATAAGCATACTTGCAGTTGGTTTATTTTTTTTATTTTCAGCAATCGATATAAAAGATTTAATGAGTTATGAATTCATTAGATTAAACAAAGATATCATTTTGAAATATAAAAATGAAAATTTTTTATTTTTAACTATTGTTTTTTTTATATTTTGTATCATTTGGGTGCTCCTCCTAGGCTTTGCGATGCCGCTTTTAATATTTGCAGGTTTTGTTTTTGGAAAATGGTGGGGTATTACAATTGCTCTAACAGCTACAACAATTGGAGCGACACTACTATACATATTGGTAGGTTTTTTTTTCAGAGAGACTATAAAAAGTAAATTAGCTCCAAAGTTTTCTAAATTACGAGATTTTTTTATTAAAAATGACATACTTTATTTTACAAGTTTTAGATTTATAGGCGGAGGAGGAGCTCCATATGCAGTTCAAAATGTGCTTCCAATTTTATTTGATATGCCTCTTAAAAATTATGTAATAGCAACATTTGTTGGAAGCATGCCTTCTATGTTTGTTACGGTTGCTTTAGGAAGTGGAATTGAAAAAGTAATTGATCAAAATTCTGAGATTAGCTTCTCCTCAGTTTTATTTTCCCCTGATATTTATTTTCCATTAATTGGATTTTTTATTATTTTAATTATTGCTTTTGCAATCAAAAAGTTTTACTTCAAACAATAGATTTTTATGAAACATATACATCTAGATAAAATTAAAAGTTTAGAAGGTCCACCTAAAAAAGTTAATATTTTTTCTGACAAAGAAATAGAAATGATCAAGGAACTTTACCAATTGCTGCCAGAAAGAACTTATAATAAAAAACAAAATGTTAAAAAAAAGGCCTGGGAACAAAATTATAATAAAGAATTAGACAAGATTTATTTTAATAAATTAAGAGAAGTTTTAGGTGATTTTAAAATGGATAATCTAAAATCTAAAACAGGTGAAGATTTATACGGACTTTTTCATGAGAGTTTTAAACCTTTGCCTATTCATGTTGATTCAGGATTTAATCCAGAAGATATAATTTATAAACAAATAGTGACACCTTTAGCTCCAATTGGAGATACGGTTTTTTTTAAAAAAAGATGGTACGGCAGATCTACTACTTTTACTGTTGATCCTGAGGAATTAAAATTTAAACCTAAAGCTGATCAAAATGACAGATCCAATCAACATTTAGGAGAAAAAGAATTTGACAAAGAAATACATAAAAAATATTTATCACATCTTGATATTAATAATCTTAGAGGCATGGAAATAGAATATATATATGAATGGAAAGTTGGAGAATCCCTTATCATTGATAGAAGCCATATTCATTGCGCTTCTACAAGAATTAAAGAAAAAAAATTAGGCTTAACCACTTTTACTAAAAAATAAAACCACTATAATCATAAAGAATGATCAAGTTTTTACTTTCAAAAATAATAAAAATAATTTCAAAAGCTCTTATTGCATTAAAAATACATTCTCGAGTAGTAAATCAATTTAATAAATTACGATCTGAGTCTCATAAAAATCAAGACCACAGTAATTTGGTTTCTAAATTATTAGAGGGAAGAAAACTAGTTGCATTAGATGTTGGAGCCCAAGGAGGTTTTTTTAATTCTAATATTTTTTCTAAAAAATATAATTTTTTTTTTGATCCAATAGTAGTTGAACCAATTCCAGATGAAGCAAAAAAACTAGAAGATAAAAATTATAAAGTGATTTCCAAAGGTTTATGGAGTGAAAATTGTAAGAAAAAATTGTATATTTTGGGAAAACGTCCTGGTAGTTCATCGATGTATAAGCCCAATCCAAATGCACTTAGCTTATATGATTTTAAAAAAAAGGATTTTTCTATTTTTGCTATTACTAATGAAATTGATATTGAATGCACAACTATAAAGGAAAGTTTGAGTAGATTTAAAGTTAATAATTTAGATTTTTTGAAAATTGATACTCAAGGTTCTGAATTAGAAATATTGAAGGGTATAGGGAATTATTTTCCATTATTAATAAAAATAGAAGCGCAAATTATTCCTATGTATGAAAATGTTCCAAATTGGGGTGAATTGGTTAATCATTTACAAAAAATAAATTATATGACTTGTGAATGGATAGAAATAGGAAAACATGTAACCAGAGTTCCAGCTGAAATGGACATGATATTTATTCCAAATTATTTAACAGAGTTTGGGAAAAAAATAATTATTTCTAGAGAAAAAGAATTTATAAGTTTGATGTTAATTTTTGGACAAATTAAACTATTACAAAACATTTCTTTAAAATTGAATTTTGCAGCCAATTCTGAAATTCAAAAATTGAAGGATAAATTTTTTCAATAATTTCTCGTAAAATTAGAACTAATAAATATACAGTTTATAAATCAACAATAAATTGCCACATTATTTATGTAACTTGACATAGTAGCAAGCAAGGAAGTAAAAAGTAATATCAACAGATGGTAAATTTATGGGCATACATTACGATTACAAATCTCAGCGTGGCGAAAGGGCCATGTTAAAAGAGGCAAAAAGAAAAGCACGTTTGGCCCAGCGTAGAGCTAAAAGATTAATATCAACAAATTCTTCAAGTGTAGAAAAAGAAGAAATAAAGACTCATGATATTAAAAAAACAATAACCCTTGATGATCTTACAAATCCAACTCAGAAATAAAATGGATGCAAGAAAATTTAAAAAAAGATCAAAGAAGATTAAGACTTGCAAAATTATCTAAGCTTAATTTAAAAAAGAGAAAAATTTTCCTAAAAAAAATCAAAAAAAATAATAACAAATGAGCGTTTTGTCAGATCGTTGGATTAAGAAAATGGCTCTTGAAAAAGAAATGATTAAACCATTTGTTTCTGAGCAAAAGAAAGGAAAAATAATATCATATGGTCTGTCTTCTTTTGGTTATGATGCTAGAGTTTCAAATGAATTTAAAATTTTTACAGATGTAGATTCAGCAGTGGTTGATCCAAAAAATTTTAATAAAAATAGTTTTGTATCAAGAAAAGTTGACGAATGTATTATACCACCCAATTCTTTTGTTCTTGCAAGTACAGTAGAATATTTCAAAATACCAAAAGATATTCTGGTTATATGCTTGGGTAAATCAACATATGCTAGATGTGGAATAATTGTAAATGTTACCCCTCTCGAACCAGGTTGGGAAGGTCATGTTACGTTAGAATTTTCTAATACTACCCCTTTACCAGCAAAAATTTATGCTAATGAAGGAGCGGCCCAATTTGTTTTTTTAAAAGGTAATGAAGAGCCAGAAGTTACCTATGAAAAAAGAAATGGAAAATATATGAATCAAACTGGTGTAACTCTACCAAAAGTATAATTTTGTAAATTAATGGAAAAGTTGGAAATTATAGGTAGAAAAAAATTATCAGGAACAATATCTATTTCTGGATCAAAAAATGCAACATTACCAATATTAGCGGCCACTATATTAACTAATAAAAAAATTTTAATAAAAAATATACCTATAGTCCGTGATGTTGAAACCATGGTAGCTCTTTTGAATACTATAGGGTCGACGGTAAAGTTAAATAAAAAAAAAAAAACAATTGAAATTTTAAATAAAAAAAAATTAAAAACCCTAGCGCCTTATAGTTTAGTAAAGACCATGAGAGCAGGAGTTTTAGTCCTTGGGCCATTGTTAGCAAAATATGGATCTGCCAAGGTATCACTACCCGGTGGCTGTTCAATAGGATCGAGACCTATAGACCTACATTTAAATGCTTTAAAAAAAATGGGAGCAAAGATAAATGTGAAGAATGGATATATTATTGCATCAGCAAAAAATGGATTAAAAGGTAGTTTGATTAAGTTTCCAAAAATATCTGTAGGGGCAACACAAAATATATTAATTGCATCATGTTTTTCAAAAGGTAAAACAAAAATTAGGAACTGCGCATCAGAACCTGAGGTGCAAGATTTAATTTATTTTTTAAGAAAATTAGGATGTAAAATATATCAGATAGGTAAAAGAAGTTTAGATGTTGAAGGTATTGTTAATTTAAAACCATGTGTGCATAAAGTTATTTTTGACAGGATAGAAGCTGGAACTTATATTATTGCAGCAGCACTAACCAACGGTCGACTAAAAATTAAAAATATTGATCCAAAAATTATTTCTACAGAGATTAATTTGCTAAATAAGATGAAAGTTAAAATAATAAGAAAAAAAAACTACATTATTGTAACTTCAGCTAAAAAAATTGGTGCAATCAAGGTTGATACTCGGCCCTATCCGGGTTTTCCAACTGATCTTCAGGCACAAATAATGGTATTGATGACACAATCTGAAGATATTTCTACGATCAGAGAAAATATTTTTGAAAATAGATTTATGCACGTTTCTGAACTAAGAAGAATGGGAGCAAATATTGAAGTTGTAGGCAATAGGGCAAAAATTTATGGGGGAAGACAACTGAACGGAGCCGAATTAATGGCAACCGATCTAAGAGCATCTGTTAGTTTGGTGTTAGCAGGCCTTGCGGCAAAGGAAAAAACAGTAATTAATAGAATTTATCATTTAGATAGAGGTTACGAGCAGATCGAAAAAAAATTATCAGCCTGTGGAGCCTCTATTAGAAGATTAAAATAATATTAATAAAAATAATATTGTTATATTTATTTATTGAATTTTGATATTACTTTTAATAAAAATTGATAAAAACATAAAAGGAGTTTTAATTGAGCAAGCAAGATTTTTTAGAATTTAAAGGGGAAGTAAAAGAACTTCTTCCAAATGCTATGTTTAAAGTAAAGCTCGAAAATAACCATGAAATTTTGGCACATACCGCTGGAAAGTTAAAAAAAAATAGAATAAGAATATTGACCGGGGATAGTGTTTTGGTTGAGGTTACTCCATACGATCTTACAAAAGGTAGAATAATTTTTAGGTTTTAATTAGGCCAGGTAGCTCAGTCGGTAGAGCAGAGCCCTGAAAAGGCTTGTGTCGGCGGTTCGATTCCGTCCCTGGCCACCACTTCTACCCCCACATTTGAACTTGACATATGTGTTTTAAATCTATTTAAGGGGATTTTGTTGTAGGTTATTTGCAACTATTTATAAACAAACAAGGAACGAGTACATGAGTCTTAAAGGTAAAGTAAAATGGTTCAATGGAAAAAAAGGTTATGGTTTCATTGAGCGTGAAGATAAAGAAAAAGATGTTTTTGTTCATCATACAGCAGTTAGAGAAGCTGGCCTTAAATATTTGAACGAAGGCGATGAATTAACATTTGAAGTTGAGAACGGCGAAAAAGGTCCTTCCGCAGTAAAACTGCAAAAAGCTTAATCGTATTTCAATAAATTTCATAAAATTTGGGGCAGAACTTATTAAATTTAATTTGAACTGCCCCAATAAAATTTGTTGCTAGATTTACTATCAATGAATTTAAACTAAACAAAGAAAGGTAATAACATGAGTATAAAAGGAAAAGTAAAATGGTTTAACCCACAAAAGGGTTACGGTTTTATTGAACGAGATGATAAAGAAAAAGATGTTTTCGTTCATTCTTCTGCAGCTCAAGCAGCAAGCTTAGAGCTAAATGAAGGCGACCAATTAACATTTGATGTTGAGACAGGTCAAAAAGGTCCTTCCGCAGTAAACTTACAAAAAGTTTAATTGCATGCAATCTATTGTTGCAAAGTAAAAAAATTATGCTACTTTGCAGCAATGATTGAAAATTTAAAAATCATAAATACTCTTAATGCAAAACACCATTTTGCACACGCTAGGCTATTGCTTAGCTAAATCATTACATATTTAAAATACAAATTTATTAATAATTAATATAAAAAGGAGTTATGCAGCAGTAGCTCAGTTGGTTAGAGCACTAGTTTGTGGAACTAGGGGTCGGTGGTTCGAATCCACCCTGCTGTACCAAAACAATGAGTAAAGAAAAAAATCTTAAACCCTCTAAGGATTTGCCTTTAGGTTTTGTAGATAGACAAGAAAAAGAATTATTAATCCGAGATTTTATAATTTCTAAAATTAAAGAAGTTATGACTAAATACGGGTTTCAATATCTTGAGACACCAAGTTTCGAGTATACGGATAGTATTGGAAAATTTTTGCCTGACAAAGAAAGACCAGATCAAGGAGTGTTTTCTTTTAAAGATGAAAATAAATGGTTATCACTTCGATATGATCTTACCGCACCTTTAGCAAGGTACGTTGCAAAAAATTATCTTGAAATTTCCAAACCTTTTAAACGCTATCAACTAGGAACGGTATGGAGAAACGAAAAACCAGGACCCGGAAGATTTAGAGAGTTTTTACAATTTGATGCAGATTATGTAGGAACAAAGAGTTTACAAGCTGATGCCGAACTTTGTGTATTAATATCTGAGATATTAGAAAAATGCGGACTAGATAAAAAAGATTATACAGTTAAGATTTCTTCTAGAAAATTCACAGATAAACTCTTTGAGAAATTAAAAATTAAATCAAAAGAGCAAATATCGACTACTTTACGTGCTCTTGATAAGATAGACAGGCTTGGATGGGGAGAAGCAAAGAAACTTCTTGCAGAAGGCAGAAAAGATAAATCTGGAGATTATACAAAGGGCGCAAATCTTAATAATGATCAGATAAAAATTATTGAAAATTCTTTAAAAAGCAAAACATCTGACAGTGAAGACGTTTTAGAGATTATTAAAATATTTAAAGATTATAATTTTGAAAATTATAAATTTGATCCATCGGTAATAAGAGGTTTGGAATATTATACGGGGCCTATTTTTGAGGTTAATTTAAATTTTGAGGTAAAGAATGCAAAAGGACAAGTTATTCAATTTGGTTCAATAGGCGGAGGAGGAAGGTATGATAATCTTGTAAGCAATTTTGGAAATTTTGATTGTCCCGCAACTGGGATATCAATTGGGCTTGACAGGTTAGTTTTTGCTTTAATTCAAAAAAAAGATTTTAAAATAAAGACTACCCGACCAGTAGTCATATGTGTTTTTGATAAAAACAAAAACAAAGAATATGTTGGGATATTAAATAAACTTAGAATGTCAAATATCAGTTCTGAGATTTATCCAGGGGAAGGTAAGTTAAAAAAGCAAATGGAGTATGCAAATAAGATTGGATCTCCAGCAGTTATTTTGTATGGCGATGACGAAATAAAATCTGGAAAGGCAACATTAAAAAATCTTGAAAGTGGTAAAGAAAACCTGGTTAAAATTGAGGATCTAGTAAATGAAATCAAAAAACTACTCTGAAAATATAATAAAAGTTTTTAAAAAAGATGGTTTTGTTTTATCAGAACCAGATGTTCTTTTAGATTCAAATTATATTATCCAAAGATCAGGAGAAAATTTTAGAAAGTTAATGCTTACTTTTGAGGATGACAGTGGGAAAAGTGTTTGTTTACGACCAGATTTGACGGTCGCTTCCTGTATAAAATATTTAAAAGATAAATCTAAAGGAAATTCAAAAATTTTTTACTCTGGTCAAGCTTATAGAAGATCAAATAATTTAAAGGATAAAGTTGTCAATGATCAGTTAGGAATAGAGATTTTAGGTTCTAAAAATAAATCTACTGATGATTTAAAAGTTTTAAAAACAATTGCGAGCTCAATTAAAAAAATAAAAATAAAAAATACATCGATTAAAGTGAGCGATGCAAGTTTATTTCAAAAATTAATAGAGTCTTTAACAATCCCAGAAAGATGGAAGATGCGGCTGAAAAGACACTTTTGGAGACCTCAATATTTTGAGGATTTGCTCAAAAGGCTTGAAACTAACTCTGATGTAGATCCAACGGAAGTTGAGCTAGATAAAAAAAGATTTACCGAAATGAAAAATTTTGATCAAAACAAAGAAATTGCAAGTCGCAAAGTTTCTGAAATTTTGTCTAGATTTGATAGAAAAATAAAAGATCCAAGATCGTTTGCAGAGAATAAAAAAATTGTTAAAATTATTAGAGAGTTTTTAAAAATTAATTGCCCAATCAATCAATTAGATAAAACATTAAAAAGCTTTGTTGAAAAAAATAAATTAAGTAATAATGTTTTCAAAGATTTATCAACTATAAAAAATTTATCTAAAATAAATTCAAAGACTATTTTTTCAACAAATTTCGGCAGAAATATAGAATATTATACCGGGATAGTTTTTGAAATATATAATTCATCAAAAAAAGAGATAGCACGAGGCGGTAGATATGACGGTTTGTTAAAAAGCCTAGGATCCAAAAAAAATATTTCAGCAGTTGGAGCCGCAATTAATTTAAATAATTTATAAATATGAAAAATTTAATAACCATAGGTTTACCAAGCAAAGGAAGATTAAAAGAAGATTCAATAAGTTTTTTCGAAAAAAATAATTTTAAACCAACATCAAATGGGGGTGAAAGAAATTACTTTGCGCAAATAGAGAATTTGCCTAACTCAAAAATTATTTATTTGCACGCCAAAGAAATAATCCAAAGACTTGGTGACGGCACAATTGACATAGGGATATCTGGTCTAGATCTATTGCAAGAATCATCTATTAATTTTCAAAAAAAAATTGAAATTAAAAAAAAACTAGATTTTGGTGTAGCCGAAGTAGTAGTTGCTATTCCTAATGATTGGATAGATGTTCAAACATTAGCAGATTTAGAAGAAGTGTCTTTTGACTTTCGGGACAAAAAGAATACCAGATTACGAGTTGCTACGAAGTATCCAAATCTAACTAATAATTTTTTAGTTTCAAAGGGAATCACCCAATACAAAATTGTACCAAGTCTTGGAGCTACAGAGACCTATCCATTTATTGGATCATCTGAAATTATTACAGATATAACTTCGACAGGAAAAACTTTAAAAGATAATAACCTTAGAGTTCTTAAGGATGGATGTATTTTAAATTCTCAAGCGTGTTTACTAATTTCAAAAAAAAAAGCCACAAAATTGCGACCTTTTTTAAATTCGTTAATTTAAATTAATTATATGTAAAAAAATTAATTTTACTTTCTTTAATAGAAATTACTTTTGTAAAATCATTTTTTTTCACAAAAAATAAAAACATATTTAAAATTTTTTTAATATTTAATCTAATTAAATTTTGTTTTGGAT
Source organism: uncultured Pelagibacteraceae bacterium (assembly GCA_902519445.1). Lineage (GTDB taxonomy): Bacteria > Pseudomonadota > Alphaproteobacteria > Pelagibacterales > Pelagibacteraceae > AG-414-E02. The sequence continues at coordinate 60,675 of CABYJR010000001.1, read as the reverse complement.
TGGTATTTAAAATACCAGTTTTTTCATTAAGTAAAAACTCTAAATATCCATTTTTCTTTTCAGTTATGTGCAAAACAACATAACCGTATCTTAATTGGTTTTTATGGACAAAAGGAACATATCCCATTATAGGTTGTAAATACTTTTCACTGTTTTTTTCAGTATTATAATTTATAAATTCACATTTTGAGATTAAATTATATTTTATTCCTTCGTGCTGATATTTAATTTCAGAATAAATATTATCCGTTTTACCTGATGTAACTATTTCATTAACTTTTTCAAAATTTAAATAATTAACATCACTTTCAACTATACAATGCTTTTTTTTTAATGGATTGCTCAATTCAATATTTTCCTTCTTGCTATCCACGGGAGATGTTCTGATTAAATGAGTTTTATCATTTTCTATAATTGAAAAGAATTCATATCTATCTAAGTGCAAAAATGGATGTTCACTTATAGTTTCTGACCTACATTCTTTTAGTAAAAAAATTTTTTTATTTTCAGTACTTAGTACTGATTTAACGCTCACTCTTTCAGAATTTTTTACATCATAAAAGTGAACAAAGGATTTATTTATGTTAATCATTTAATTAAATTCATCAAATAACGATTAATATATCAAATAATTTATTTGTTATATTGCACCAAGTAATAAACGCCGCATTTAATGCAATATAGGTTATTTCATTACTCTTCATCACTATAAAAAGCAATTCAAAAGATGACTTCATTTCAGAGGCAGGTTAAGGTTTGGAATGTTGGATCAGATACTACCCGTAATTTATATGATAGGAGTACTTTTATTAGTCCTTCCTGCTTTTTTACAATCAAATTCTAAACTAAAACAATTCTTAACTAATTTCACTATTTGGATTATCGTAGTACTTATAATTTTAACGATAATTTACGTATTTAAATAATGAAAAAACTCTCTCTATACATCTTTCTGGTTTTGATGTTTTCTCTTTTTACATCAATAAAAGCATCTGAATATACAGACATTTCTAATGCTCCCCAGTCCTTAAAAGATAGTGGTGTATTTAAAGAAATAGATTTTAAAAAAACAACAAGATACAAATCTTATCACATACCCTTTCGTGCAAATCCTAATCTAGCTACTTTACAATATTATTTTTATAGAGATAATTTTTTTCGTGCTCCTTCGAGCAGTAATACCTACACCGTATTTCCATCAAAAAATCCTTACGAGTTTAATTTTGATTTGATTGAAAATAAATTTGTAATAAAGCAGTTAAAAACAAAACCAATCTTAAGTTACTTATATTTTGAAAATAATAAAATTGTAATAGATCAGATATCTCCAGATGATAAATTTGGAAAATTTATGAACAACCAAACTAAGTTAAGATCCCAATCTATGGGCAAATCATTAGTATCATATGTATTGGGTCATGCTATTTGTGAGGGATATATAAAAAGTGTTGATAGTAAAATAAGTGACTGGAGTTTAGTAAAAAATACTTTGTATGAAAATCATAAGTTAATTGATATTTTAAATATGGCATCTGGAGATCAAAAATATGTTTATGACAGCGCTGCCATAGTAAATGGTGAGGTTGATGCAGATTATAGAGGATCTGGCACTGATATCGATCCTGTTTCAGTTAAAAGTAATTTGAATCTTTATTTTAGAGACAAAAAACCAGATAAAAAAAGATACAACTACAATGTAATGAATACTAATTTAATTTTTAATTATACTTTGTTTAAAACAGGAGATGATTTTCAAAAAATATTAGACAAAACATTTAAAGACAAAGCAAAAATTAAATATCCAGTATATTTCTATAAAAAAAATGCATCACGGGGGCAAGGTAACGCAGATCCTATGTTTTATGCAACAAGATATGATTATCTTAGGATTGCACTAGCAATCATGGATGATTATCAAAAACAAAATTGTGTTGGAAAATATTTAAAAGAAATCTATGAGAGAAGAATACCTAAAAATCTAAATCATGATGGAATGAGGGGAGAACCATTATTTAATCGAACCAAATCATATGGTGGACAATTTCATTTAAATTATCCAGGTTTAAAAGATAAGATAGTTTTTGGAATGGGTGGATATGGCGGAAAGGCAATTCTAATTAATGTTGAAGATTCAAGAATTGTAATTTTACATTCACAACACTACAACCACAAAAAATTTAAATATAATCATAAAAAATTATTGATTAATCCTATATTTAAAGGATTTAAATAATGAAAAAACTATCTCTATACATCTTTCTGGTTTTGATGTTTTCTCTTTTCACATCGCATTCGTTTGCAGAAATAAAATATAAAACTTATAAAAAATTACCTTGTAAATTTAATGGAGTTAAACTTGGACCCTCTGCAGTACCATATGAAGATCCCAAAGTAAAAAAAAATAGATGTTGCCCTGGATGTTCAGCATATAAAGGAAAAAATGGTACTTCTATAGAGTCAATATCTAAAAAACGCGGCATGCCTGTGGTGGCAATTACTGACATGACTTTATATGAAGCAAGAAATTGGAGTTCTCAATATCGATGTATTATACAAAATGAATCTCAAAAAGTGAAAAAAAGAATAAAACAAACAAAAAAAATTATAAATCCAATAACAGGAAAAAAACAAAGATGTGCTTATCCTTTTGATAATATATCACTTGTTTTTATTGATGATAAGTATGGTAATTTCATTCGCTATTATCATCTGATGTCCACACCATTAGTTCCAGGTTTTTCAAAAGGAAATTGCGCAGAAAGAAAATTTCAAAGTGAAATTGGATGGAGCGAAGGAATCAGTTTGCCTGAAAATTGTGGTGGCATTAAATATAAGAAAGTAAAAAAAGGTGAAGTAATTGGAATAATGGGTTATGCAACTAATGCCCATGTCTCACTAGGTATGGGTAGCAAAAATCTTGGTGCTGGCACTGATGGAGTGACTCGATTGTACATGATTGCTCCAGAAGATAATTTCGAATGGGAAAATTTTCCAACCGATTCTGATGCATATTTATTTCCTGTAATGTCAAAGGAATATCTTGAAGAGATTGGTTATAAAAATTAAAAACCTCCGAAACCTTCATCATTCCTTCATCACTAATGATTTTCGTATAAACAAAAAAAAGGGCAGTAAAAACTGCCCTTTTTGAATTTTTGTTTGAGTAAATTGGGGATTACATTCGCATTCATTTAGTGCCAATACACACTTATTTAACTTCTTCACTGCAAACTTCACTGCAGAATCAGATGAAACGAGAAGGGTATGAGAAGGATGATTTCTTTTTAGAAGTGGATTAAACTGATTTTAATGAAAAAACTATCTCTATACGTCTTTCTGGTTTTGATGTTTTGCAATGTTGGGTTTGCTGAAGATAAAAAAAATCTACCAATATGGAACAAAGATTACACAACTACTAAAGAATCTTTAAACAATAATATTATTAATTATGGATGGAAAATTAAATCAGTAAAAATAACTAATGATAAAGCGATTTATACTTTAAGTAAAAATAAATGGATTATGTATTGTGTGGTATTTTTTGCAGATGATGAAATAGAAACAACTGATTGTAGAATTCCATAATGAAAAAACTATCTCTATACATCTTTCTAGTTTTGATGTGGTGCAATACAGCACTAATAGTTATTTTTTTTTAATAAAACGAGAAACAACCAATATAACTATTCCAACCACTAAAATTCCCGCATAACTTTTAGCACCTTCAATATCTCCTCTCACCCATGGTTGAAGAACCATAATAGCACCAATGATAGTTAGAGCTGTTCCCGCAGCTATAGTTAATCCTTTCATAATTTCATTATACTATTCAAAAAAATAGAAAAGAAGAAGAAAATATTCTAAACTCCCTTATATGAATAAGTTATTTCAATCAATTAAAAAGGGAATTATTGGAACATTTAATTTTGATGGAAATTCAAATCAGTTTGAATATTGCATCTATTTTATTTTTTTAATTATTTTTTTTCTATTTGGTGCTTATATAATTACTAATTTTTTAGATACACCCGGTGAAGCAGATTCACTATTATATTATTTTGGTTTTAGAATTATACTATTTATTTCATTACTTGCTAACATTTCAAGAAGATTGAAAAATCTTAAAATGAATAAGGGACTCCTTATTCTACCGTTCATTCCGATAGTAGGGGCATTATTTGCTATATATTTGTGCTTTGCTTCAAAAAAGAAATAAAAAAAACCCCCGAAACTTTCATTCCGAGGGTTCTAATTTTGTTTAATTTTTGTATTTAGAGTGTTCTCTAAATGGAAACGTATTACATTCCCATACCACCCATTCCTCCCATACCACCCATTCCACCACCAGGAGGCATAGCAGGACCAGAATCTTTTTCTTCCGGTTTATCGGCTACCATAGCTTCTGTTGTAATTAATAATCCAGCAATTGAAGCAGCATCTTGTAAAGCTGTTCTTACAACTTTAGTTGGATCTATAATCCCTTTAGAAAACATATCGCAATATTCTTCGTTTTGAGCATCGTAACCTTGTGTTACTTTTTTCCCTTCTAAAAGTTTTCCAACTATTACAGAACCATCGACGCCTGCATTAGTAGTTATTTGTCTTATTGGAGCTTCCAAAGCTTTTCTAACAATATCTATCCCTGCTTTTTGATCAGCACCTTTTGATTTTAATTTATCTAAATCTTGAGCAGCATAAAGTAAAGCACAACCGCCACCAACAACGACACCTTCTTCTACAGCAGCTCTTGTTGCGTTAAGTGCATCTTCTACTCTGTCTTTTCTTTCTTTTACTTCTACTTCTGTTGCTCCACCAACTTTTATTACAGCAACACCACCTGCTAGTTTAGCCAATCTTTCTTGAAGTTTTTCTTTATCGTAGTCAGAAGTTGTTTCTCCAATTTGTTGTCTAATTTGATTGCATCTAGCTTCAATATCAGATTTTTTTCCAGCTCCAGCAACAATTGTACTATTGTCTTTATCTACCTTTACTTTTTTACATGAACCAAGATCATTTATTTTAACATTTTCCAATTTTATACCTAGATCTTCAGAGATTACCTGTCCACCAGTTAATATTGCTATGTCTTCAAGCATAGATTTTCTTCTATCACCGAAACCTGGAGCTTTTACCGCAACGACTTTTAATCCTCCTCTTAATTTATTTACCACTAGAGTTGCTAAAGCTTCACCCTCAACATCTTCAGAAATTATCATTAATGGTCTTCCTGCTTGAACTACAGATTCTAACAAAGGTACTATTGTTTGTAAGTTTGCTAATTTTTTTTCATGTAACAAAATTAGAGGATTTTCTAATTCAGTTGTCATTTTGTCTGCGTTTGTAATAAAATAAGGAGAAAGATATCCTCTATCAAATTGCATTCCCTCTACAACATCTAATTCTGTTTCAAGACCTTTAGCTTCTTCAACAGTAATTACTCCTTCATTCCCTACTTTTTGCATAGCTTTAGAAATCATATCTCCAATTTCTTTTTCTCCATTAGCAGAAATAGTTCCTACCTGGGCAACTTCATCATTAGTTTTTACTTTTTTTGAAGATGATTTTAATTTTTCAATTACATGTGCTACTGCACTATCCAATCCTCTTTTGACGTCCATTGGATTCATTCCAGCGGTAACATACTTAATTCCTTCTCTTACTATAGACTGGGCTAAAATAGTTGCTGTTGTAGTTCCATCTCCAGCTTCATCATTTGTTTTACTAGCAACTTCTTTAACCATTTGAGCTCCCATATTCTCAAACTTGTCTTGAAGTTCAATTTCTTTTGCTACAGTAACACCATCTTTAGTTGTTCGCGGAGCACCATAAGATTTATCCAAAACCACATTTCTTCCTTTGGGGCCCAAAGTTACTTTAACTGCATTAGCCAAAGTATCTACACCCTTCAGCATTTTTGTTCTTGCTTCAGTGTCAAATTTAACAATTTTTGCCATTTTATTTTTTTCCTTTCGAAATTCCCATAATGTCAGATTCTTTCATTATGCTATATTCTTTTCCATCAATTTTTACTTCAGTGCCTGACCATTTTCCAAAAAGAACTAAATCTCCAACTTTTACATCCATTGGTATAATTTTTCCGTCTTCGGTTCTGGCACCCGATCCTATCGCTACTACTTTGCCTTCCTGGGGTTTTTCTTTTGCTGTGTCAGGAATAATTATTCCTCCAGCTGTTTTTTCTTCACTATCTAAAACTTCAATCAAAACACGATCGTGCAATGGTCTAAATTTCATATCAATTTTCTCCTAATTTTTTATAAGCAGATATATAATATTGGATTTAAAAATTTCAATACCCCTCAAAAACTCAGAATTTATATCACAAATTTACCAAAATAGTATATTTTTTGCGATTCTTGAGCTAATCATTAAATAATATGAAGACGAAATTAATTAAAGGATTAAGGGAAGTACATAGCAAATATGATGCTTTTTTTATAGATTTGTGGGGTGTAATTCACAACGGAATTCAAACTTATCCCGAAGCAATAGATGTTTTGGAAAATTTAAGCAAACTAAACAAAAGGTTTGTATTAATATCAAATGCTCCCAGGCCTTCAAAAAGTGTTGAAAAATATTTAATAAAACTAAAAATGGATAAAACTTTTCTTAACAACCTAATTACTTCAGGAGAAGCCGCATTACAAAGTTTAAAAAATAATATTTATGGAGAAAAATTTTATCACTTAGGTCCTAAAAGAGATGAGGATTTAATTAGAGGGTTTGATAAAAATAAAACAAGTTTAGATAAATGTGATTTTATTTTATGTACAGGGCTTTTTGATGATAAAATTAATTCACTTCATTATTATGAAAATCTATTAAAAAAAAAAATAAAATTAAAAATGTTGTGTACAAATCCAGATTTAGTAGTACATAGAGGATCAAAAATAGAATATTGCGCAGGGTCGATAGCAGCTCTTTTTGAAAAGATAGGAGGAGAGGTTATTTATTTTGGGAAACCTTATCCAGAGATTTATAATTTTTTTATAAAAAAAAATGAAAGAGTCCTTGCGATTGGAGATAATATAAAAACAGATATAGTAGGCGCTAATACGATGAAATTTGATTCATTATTTATAACAGGCGGAATTCATAAAAAAGAATTTTTAAATATAGCTGCAGAGAACTATGATAAAGTTTTGAACAAATATAAAACTAAAACAAATTATTATCAGGAAAAATTAAATTGGTAAAAATGAAAATTTTTAATAATTTTATAATTTCAAAAGGATATAAAAAATCTTCCTTAGCAATTGGAAACTTTGATGGCGTTCATAAAGGCCATCAGAAAGTTTTTAAACATGCTAAAAAAACTAAATTAAAATTTGGTATTCTTACCTTTACACCTCTGCCAGTTATGTTTTTTAATAAAAAAATTAAAAATTATAGATTAGCCTCTGAAGAGGAAAAATTTCGTTTGTTAAAAAAATTTAATGCAGATTTTGTTGTAAATATTAAATTTAATAAAAAATTTTCAAAAATTACGGCTGAAAATTTTATAAAAAATATTATTTATAAAAAAATAAACCCAAAGAGAATTTTTGTTAGTAATAATTTTAGGTTTGGAAATAAAAGAAAAGGCAATGTAAGTTTTTTAAAAAGATTTGAAAAAAAATATAATTATAAATTATTTAAAATTAAGCCTGACAAATATAAAAAAAAAATAGTCTCGTCTACAAAAATTCGTAAATTACTACAAAAAGGGAATATTAATTTAGCAAACAAATTGCTTTCCAGAACCTGGTTCATTGATGGACAGGTGGTAAAGGGAAAAAAATTAGGTAGAAAATTAGGTTATCGTACGTGCAATATAAGAATTAAAAATTATGTTTTGCCTAAGGCTGGAATTTATGCAGTGAAGCTATCAATAGCCAAAAAAAAGAAATTGTATCCTGGAGTCGCTTATATTGGTTCACGACCTACTTTTGATGGTAAAGAAGTTTTTCTTGAAATATATATTTTTGGGATTAAAAAAAATTTATATAAAAAGAAATTGAGAGTATATTTCATAAAATTTATTAGATCAGATAAAAAATTTAAGAACTCATCGCGTTTAATCAAGCAAATGAATAAAGATGTAATTTTGGCAAAAAAAGGTTTAAAAGGAAAGCTGGTTATATGAGTAAAGAAAATATTAATTTACCCAAGACTTCATTTTCAATGAAGGCAAATTTACCCAACAAAGAACCTGAAATTTTAAAAATTTGGGAAAATTTAAATCTATATAAAAAACTTAGAGAATCTAGCAAAGGCAAGGAAAAATTTATTTTACATGATGGCCCTCCCTATGCAAACGGTCACATTCATATGGGAACCGCCTTAAATAAAATTTTAAAGGATATGATTACTAGATTTCACCAAATGGCAGGAAAAGATTCTGTCTATGTTCCAGGTTGGGATTGTCACGGATTACCTATCGAGTGGAAAATTGAGGAACAATATAAAAAAAATAAAAAAGATAAAAATCAAGTTCCAATAAAAGATTTTAGATTAGAATGCAGAGAATTTGCAGAAAAGTGGATAAAGATACACATAGAAGAATTTAGAAGATTAGGCGTGGTCGGAGATTGGAAAAATTATTATTCTACAATGAGCTTCGATGCTGAGGCGCAAATAGTTAGAGAGCTGGGCAAGTTTTTACTTGATGGTAGCTTATACCAAGGTTACAAACCTGTGCTTTGGTCTACGGTGGAAAAAACTGCACTTGCGGATGCTGAGGTTGAATATAAGGATCATACTTCCAATACAATATATGTAGGTTTTAAAGTTAAAACTTCAAAAATTAACTCATTAAAAGGCACAGAAGTTATCATATGGACCACTACACCCTGGACTATTCCAGCGAATAAAGCTTTGGCCTACAATAAAAATCTGGATTATTCAATTATAGAGATTAATTCAACATCAGAGAATTTTGATAATAAAAAAATTGTAATTGCCACTGAACTCCTCGATCAAGTGTCGAAAGAGTGTGAATTAGGAACTTATAAAGTAATTGAAAAAATTAAAGGAAAAGATTTTAATGGAACAATTTGTTCACATCCTTTTAAAAGCATAGGATATCAGTACGAAGTTCCAATGTTAGAAGCAAATTTTGTAACACTTGAGCAGGGAACAGGTATTGTTCATTGCGCTCCCAGTCATGGACCAGATGATTTTAATTTGTGTTTAAAACATGGAATTAAATCATTAGACACAATAGATGATGATGGTAGATATACTAAGCATATAGAAAAATTTGAAGGAATTCATATTTTTAAAGCAGATCAAATCGTAATTCAAAATCTCAAAGAATGTAAAAAATTATTAGCAAATGGAAAACTTACTCATAGCTATCCTCATTCTTGGAGGTCTAAAGCACCTTTAGTTCATAGAGCTACATCTCAATGGTTTATTTCTATGGAAAAAAAGGATTTACGAAAAAAAGCACTTAAAGCAATTGATAATACAGATTTTTATCCTGAAAGAGGTAGAGATAGAATTCGATCAATGATTGAAACTAGACCAGACTGGTGTATTTCTAGACAAAGAATTTGGGGAGTGCCTTTACCACTATTCGTTTCAAAAAAAACAAAAGAACCATTGAAAGATTTAGAGGTAATAGAAAATATTGCAAGAATTTTTGAAAAAGAAGGGGCCGACTGTTGGTTTACAGATGATCCTCAAAAATTTTTAGGAAAAAAATATAAAAAGGATGACTACATAAAATCTAATGACATAGTTGAAGTTTGGTTTGATAGCGGAGCAACACATAGCTATGTACTTGAAAAAAGAAAAGATTTAGCCTGGCCAGCATCAATGTATCTAGAAGGATCTGATCAGCACAGAGGTTGGTTTCATTCATCATTGCTAGAATCTTGCGGGACTAGAGGTAGGGCTCCTTTTAAAAGTATTTTAACACATGGTTTTGTTGTGGACGGAAAAGGATTAAAGATGTCAAAATCAACTGGCAATATTATTGCACCAGAAGATATTCTTAAAAAATATGGAGCAGATATTCTAAGAGCTTGGGTAGCTGCATCAGATTACTCCGAAGATCTAAGGTTAGACTTTTCTATTTTGGAACAACACGCAGAATCTTATAGAAAAATTCGAAATACTTTTAGATTTTTGTTAGGGAATTTAAAAGATGAAAAAGTAAATTTTGATTTAGATTCAAAAGAAATTGAAAAATGGCCTGAAATTGAACGTTATATACTTCATCAAATTTGTATTCTTGACAAAAATTTTAAAAAATATTTAAAAGAATATAATTTTCATAAGCTTTACAAGGAGCTACTTAACTTTTGCTCTTTGGATTTATCAGCTTTTTATTTTGATATTAGAAAAGATGTACTTTATTGCGACGATTTAAAATCTCCAAATAGAAAAATATGTATAAATTTATTAGGATTAACATTAGATATTTTATTAAAATGGTTTGCTCCAATACTTTCATTCACTACTGAAGAAATTTTTCAAATTCTGAACAAAGAAAAAAAAACCAGTATACATTTAGAAAAATTTCCAGAGATTCCTCAAAAATGGGAAAATAAGAAAATTTTTGAAAAATGGGAAAAACTTAAAATAGTCAGAAATGTTACAAATGCTGCTATTGAGGTTAAAAGATCGAATAAAGATATAGGCTCTAGTCTGGAAGCTGATATAGAAGTTTATTTGGGCGAACAATATTTAAAGTTGGCGAAAGACATAAATTTGTCTGAATTTTTTATTACATCACATGCTAAAGCTAAAAGCATGGTTATTAGTGATAAATTTTTCAAAATAGAAGGTATAGACGATATAGCCGTATCAGTGAAAAAGGCGGAAGGGCAGAAATGTTCTCGATGTTGGAAAATATTAGGCAATCCATGTGAAAGATGCGGAAGTGTATTAAAAAATTGATCTTAAATGAAAAAAATTATTATAATTTTAGTTATATTTTTTTTAGACAGAGCTAGTAAAATTTATCTATTAAATTTAGAAATTTCCGGAACAACAATTGATTTTTATATAAACCCTTTTTTAAATTTTTACCTAGTTTGGAATAGTGGTATTGGTTTTGGTTTAGCATCCATGGATTCAAATATTTATTATCATTTGATTACTGGAATAATAGTTATTGTTAATTTTATCCTAATATATTTGATTCTCAAATCCAAAGGGACTTATGCATATCTGCTTGCTTTAATTATAGGGGGGGCACTAGGAAATCTGTTTGATAGAATATATTATCATGCTGTGCCTGATTTTATAGATTTTCATATAGCAAATTATCATTGGTTTATTTTTAATGTTGCTGATATTTTTATAACGCTTGGTATAATTGGATTATTAATCATTGAAATAACAAAAAGAGAAAAAATTTCTAACAATGCTTAAAAATATAATTAGTATTATTTTATTATTTGCCTTCCTAACTTCTTGCGCAGATACTTTTGACTCAGTAAAGAGGGGTTTGACAGGAGCGAAAAAAAGTTCTGCTGATGAATTTTTAGTGAAAAAGAAAGACCCTCTTATTTTGCCTCCGGATTATGAAAACTTGCCGAATCCAGACGAAAGAGATCTTGATCTAGAAGAAGAATCTATTTTTCAAGATACCCTAGAGACCGAAAAAGAAGAAGGGTCGACCAATCGATCATCAGCCGAAACATCTATACTAAAAAAAATTCAATCAAAATAAATGATTAAAAGAGATAATTTTTTTAAAAATCATATTAAAAAATCAAACGCTTATCATAATAATTTAAAAAAAACTAAAAAGGTTTTTAACTCATTTTTATTTGAACTAAAAAATTTTGATATTCCTTTGCTTGAATCATATGAAAAAGATTATGAATTTGATTTTTCAAAGGATACTGTAAAAAAATTTTCTAAATACAAAAATATTATTATTATTGGTATGGGAGGATCGATCTTAGGAACAAAAAGTATTTATTCATTTTTTAAAAAAAAAATTAAAAAGAAAGTGTTTTTTTTCGATAATTTAGATTCAGATTTAAATTTAAAATTTAAAAAAATAAGAAATTTGAAGAGTTCCTGCTTTATAGTAGTTAGTAAGTCAGGAAGAACAGTTGAAACAATAATAAATTTAGGATCAATTTTTTCAAAAAATTTATTAAAAAATAAATTAATCATTATTGCTCAGCTAACTGACAACGCTTTAATAAATATAGCCAATAAATATAATGCTGAGATCATTGAACACAAGGAGTTTATAAGTGGGCGTTATTCAGTTTTATCGGAAACAGGGATGTTCCCAGCTGCATTAATGGGTTTAAATATAATGAAATTTAAAAACATAAAAAAATTAATTAAAAACAAAAAATTTGTTTTGTCTTTAATAGAAAATGTGGCTTTTATATATACTTTAAATTTAAAAAGAATTAATAATTCTGTTATTTTGAATTATGATTCTAGTTTAGATGATCTAGGATATTGGTACCAGCAACTTGTTGCAGAAAGTTTAGGCAAAAAAGGCAAAGGGATTAATCCAACTCTTTCTTTTGGACCCAAAGATCATCATAGCCTTTTACAACTTTACTTAGATGGCCCTAAAGATAAATTTTTTACTTTCTTTAGTTCATCAAAAAAAGAAAATAAATTAAAAATTTCGCAAGAAATTATTCCTAATAATATGAGATTTTTAAAAAATAAAAATTTAAGATTTATTATCAACGCGCAATGCAGTGCTGCAAAAAATATTTTTAAATTAAAAAATATTCCTTTTAGACAATTTATCTTTCAAAAGGGAAACGAAGAGGAATTAGGAGAGATTTTTACTTTTTTTGTTTTAGAGACAATTCTTTTGTCGCGTTTAATGAACGTAAATCCATTTGATCAACCAGCTGTAGAACAGGTCAAAATTGAAACAAAGAAAATTTTAAGATAGAAATTTTCCAAAAATTATTTTTGACACTCCATATATTCTTTCATCTATTATTCTAAAACAGTTTGGTAATTTTTCCTTAGTATTTTTATTTCTATGAAGAACCATAATTCCATTTTTATTCATTAAATTTTTATTAAAAATTAAATTAATTAATTTTTCAATATTTATATCTTTGAAGGGAGGATCGCAAAAAATAAGATCAAATTTAGATTCAGAGATTTTATCTTTTTCAATTGCTTCAAAAATATCATTATAAAATATTTTTGCCTTATTTCTCACTCTCAATTTTTTAATATTTTTTTCTAATATTTCAATTGCATCCTTTTTTTTTTCAACAAAACAAACATTACCAGCTTGTCTTGATAAACATTCTAACCCAAAAGAGCCTGTTCCCGCGTATAAATCTAAAATATTTGAATGCTCCAATTTTAATGAAATTTTGTTAGAGTGATTTAACAGATTAAAAATACTTTCTCTGACTAAATCTTTAAGAGGTCTAGTATTTTTATCTTTAGGAAGATACAAAATCGTTCCTTTTAGTTTACCTGATATAATTCGCATAATTATTTTTTATTATAACTTGGTATAGTTTTTTAATTTTTGATGACCGTTTAAGTTTATAGCAAATTGCATGCTCTCGACCACCACTTCCTAAGACAGCTAAATTCATATATTATAGGTATATTAATAATTAAATATACATGAGTGGAAATAAAGCAAAACTTAAATTTAATCCAAACAATTTTGAAATTGTTGAGAATGGGGATTATGTTGTTTGTGCAGTTTCTGGGAAAGATATTCCTTTAAACAAGTTAACCTATTGGAATGTTGAATTACAAGAAGCTTACTTTTCACCCAAGGAAGCTCAACAAAGATACGAAGAACTAAATAAAAAATGAGAATTTTATTAATTATAGTTTATTTGTTCATTACAACCTCGAGTTTTGCAGAAACTTTCAAGGGAAAGTTTATTCAAGGTTCTTTTATTCTTGGAAAAACTGAACCAGGTTCAGAAGTTTTTATTGATAAAAGAAAGGTAAAAGTTACAAACGAAGGATACTTTGCTTTTGGATTGGGCAGAGATAGAAAAAATGATGTTGTAATAACAATAAATAAGAAAAAAATTGTAAAAAAAGTTTTTAAAAGAGAATATAAAATTCAAAGAATAGATGGTTTAGAAGAAAAAAAAGTGACCCCACCTGAAGAAGTTTACGAAAGAATTAAAAGAGAAAACAAATGGATAGGTGAGGCTAGGGCCATTAATAGCGACCTAACTTTCTTTAAAAAAAAATTTATTAATCCATTAGAAAACGCAATAGTCACAGGGGTTTATGGAAGTCAAAGAATTTTAAATGGAAAACCTAAATGGCCTCATTACGGTATAGATTTTGCTGCTGAAGAAGGTACAGAAATAAAAGCTATGTTAGATGGAATTGTTACTTTATCTGAGCCAGACTTATTTTATACTGGCGGCACCTTAATTTTTGATCATGGTCATGGTATTTCAACATTGTATATGCACATGAAAACATTGCTGGTAAAAAAAGGTCAAAAAGTAAAACAAGGAGAAGTTATAGGCACCGTTGGCTCAACAGGGAGATCAACAGGAGCACATTTAGATGTGAGGCTTAATTGGTTTCAAACTCGTTTGGATCCAGCTACTGTATTAAATATAAAAAATTAATAGTAAGAAGAAATTTTTTTAACCAATTTTTTAATTAATTTCATTTCATTAATTTCAGAATATTTTTTGGCAAGTTTTTTTCTGTGAGTTATAGTTTTTCTATGCCAATTTTCTGGTAAATTTTTAACGGAGTTTAATATTCTTTCAGAAAAATTTTTAATATCGCCAGATTGGATTTCTTCAAAGATTGGCTTGTTCCAATATTCTTTACCACCACCGCCTGTATAACCAATAACCTTATTTCCTGCAATTGCTGCTTCAAGTGGAGGCATCCCAAATCCTTCAGTATAAGAAAAAGATAAAAATATTTTTGATTTAACAAGTTTAGAAAAAAGTTGTTTTTCATCCAAATTACTTAATGATTCCATTTTCCATTTTTTTGGTAATTTTTTAAATAAAAATAATGAAAGTATGTGAAAATGATCACTAAGTTTTCTTGGCATAAAGGTTATTAAATTTTTCTTTCTATTTGGAACTTTAAATTTTTTATGATCAAATGAAATATTTACTTTAAAAATTTTATTTTTTTTATTAGGAAAAATAAATTCTAAGCATTTGTAAGTTTCTTCTGACGTTGTTATAATAAATTCAGCTTTATTATAAGATTCAAATAGCTTTTCATGGTCATAAAATGAGTTCATGTGATAAAAACCTTGTACAAAAATTGAGTATTTAATTTTTTTTTTTATTAAAAAATCATTCGCAAAATGAGCCCAAATTTCTGGCAGAATTACAAAATCAGTTTTAGGATTAAAGTTCATATCTTTTTTAATTAAAATTTTATTTTTTGTCCAAGAAGCCGAGGGTGTGAATGATTTTACCGGTTTCATTTCATTTCCATGCCAGCCATATTTTTTTGATGATTTATTAAAAATTCTTTTTTTTAGGGATAAAAAGATTTTATCCATCTTCTTCTTTTTAAGATGCAATATATGAGATGATATATTTCCTATTTTAAACTTATTTATCAATTCACTGTGTTGATAAATTACTTTAGATCCACCAGATGCATTTTTGTGCGCAGGTAATATATAAATAATATTTATTTTTTTTATATTTTTCATTCAATCTTTTCAAAAATATTGCTGTTAATTCCAGTCCAAATTTTTTGGTATTTATTGTATGTTAAAAAATCCATAATTTCTTTTTCATTAATAAATTGTATTTCGATACATATATATTTTGGTTTATATACTTCAAAGTCTAAAGATTTTAATACTTTATAATCATATCCTTGAACATCTATATTTAAAAAATCAATTTGCTGACCAGTATACTTAGAATTTTTTAAAACATCATTAAGAGTTTTTGCTTCAATTTCTTTTTTTTATATTTTCTATTCTTATCTATATAATCATGCTTTAAAAAAATTTTGCTCGCAGTAGATTGAGGATCATGTTTTTTTGAAGAGTAAAAATCTATTTTTTCACTCTTGTCAGATATAGCAATATTAAAATTTTCATCTTTGGGTCTTATAAAATTAAATAAATCAATTGAAAATTGGTTAGCGTCGATATTTATGCCCCTCCATCCATTTTGATATAAAATCATAGTATTGTTGTGTCTAATAGGATGGTAGGCTCCCACATCTACATAGAAACCTTTCTTTTTTAAATCTAATTTTTTTTTTAAAAATAAATCTTCACCTTCGCTAGAATAATATTTTCTTTTAATAAAATATTTTTGTTTGAAATATAAGTTATGAACAATATGAAAAAATTTAATAATATTCATTTTTTATCATTTCCAACGATTGTGAGACCAAATCCATTGTTTTGGATTTTTAATTATCATTTTCTCAATAGTTTGGTTAATTTTAAGTGTAATATTTTTTGTATCTTCATCATCATTTCCAGTTTTTTCAATTTTATATGGCTCATGTATATTTATTTCAAAATTTGTACCATCTTTTCTTTCTATGGAAATAGGCACTAACTTACAGTTATATTTTAAAGCAAGTTGCGCGGGTATAGTTGTTGTATGTGCCAGCTTATTAAAAAAAAGAGTTCTAGGTCCCTCACTGACGCGTTGATCAACCATTAAAGCGACGCTGTAACCATCTTTTACTTTACCAATTATTTCCCTAATTCCCATCCGACCTTTAGGAATCTGAATAGGACAAATATATTTCATTCTCAGGTACTCCATTAATGGATTTAAAAAAAAGTTATTTAATGGTCTATAAATTGCTGCACACTTAATTCCAAATTTATCTAATTCCATAGCCATTAACTCAAAATTTGCAAAATGACACGAATAAAAAATTACTGTTTCATTATTTTTTTTAATTTTTTCTAAATAGTTAATGCCTTTAATTTTCATATGATCAAAATTAGTTCTATTAAATTTAAAATCTTTTAAAAAAACATATTCCGCAAAAGTTCTTCCAATATTTGACCACATACTATTAATAATCATAGTTTCTTCTTTTTTATCTATTTCTCCTAATGCTGTTTTTATATTTTGTTTAATGATTTCTTTTGATCTAAATAAAGGGCCAATAAATCTTCCTAGTACACTTCCAAGGTTGGAAGCATTTTTAAGACCTATTATTTTAAATATAAAAAACAAGGATATAATACTTATAAATTCGAAAAAATATTTAATAATTTTCATATAATTTTTTTTATCTCCTTGACAAAGTCATCCTTATTTTCTATTTCAACTTTTATTCTTAAAAAATTTATATTTTTTTTATACTCTTTATTAATTCTAAAATAATCTTTTTCAGTCGTTAGCAGGATGGAATTCTTTTCTTTTGCTTTATTTATTAAATCATCGAGTTCTTTTTCAGAATAATTGTGATGATCAGGAAACTTTTTTTCCTCAATAATATTTATATTATTTTTTTTTAATAGATCAAAAAAATTGGCAGGGTTACCAATACCAGCAAAAGCTAATACACTTTTATTTTTAAATTCATTTATATTCGTCGGTTTATATTTTGCATAATAAATTTTTATTTCTTTATTTTTATTGTAAATTTTACTTTCAATATCGGTATTTTTTTCACCATTTATAAATACTAAATTTGTTCTTTTTAAAGACGAAAGATTTTCTCTTAGTGGACCCGATGGGATAGTTAAACCATTTCCAATCCATTGATTTTCATTGAAGCAAACAACGGATAAATCTTTATCTATGGAAAAATCCTGAAAACCATCATCAAGAATAGCAACATCAATATTATTTCGAATAGCTTCTTTTATAGCTTCAATTCTTTTTTTATTTTGATAAACCGGACCTGTTTGTTTTTGCAATTCCACTTCATCTTGAAAAGATAGATATTTTTTTCTAATAAAAGCAGGATTCATATTTAAATTTTTTAAAATGGAATATATTTCAATAGATAAAGGAGTTTTTCCAGTTCCCCCTAAATATATATTACCAACACAAATAACCGGAATTGAGCATTGATTTTTTTTAGCTAGAAGGGGTCTAAAAAGAGTTAATAATTTTATTATTAAAGTAATTGGGTAAAGGAATAGAGAAAATAATGAAAATTCAGTTTTATCCCAAAACTTTGGTTTAAAAAAATTCATCTATAAGTATTTATATATATTTTTTTAATTCCATGATCACATTATTCAATATATTTTGACCATAGTTATCTATTTTTCCTGCAATCTCGTGATTTTTTGGTTCATCTATTTCCAATTCTTCAACTAACGATAGGCCTAGTTCATTTGAGCTACTTATTTTTTTAGTCACTCCTAGTTTTTTTAGATAGTCATAGGTTTCAGCAAAATTACTTACATATGGACCGTGTAAAATTTTGCATCCTAACCTAGCAGGTTCAATAGGATTTTGACCTCCATCTTTCGCTAAAGATTTTACTAATGATTTTCCAAGAAAAACATATTTCGAAATATTATAAAATTTTAAAGACTCTCCATAAGAATCTATCAGCACAATATCTGTATTTTCATTAAAATTATTAAGTTCCGTAGACAGAATTACATTTAAATTAAATTTTATTAATTCTTCTTTTATTGTTTTAACTCTATCTATGTGTCTAGGTATAATAATAGTTAAAATATTATTATAATTTTTTTTTATTTGCAAATGTGTTTCAGCACATATTGTTTCTTCAGTTGGATGTGTGCTGGCCGCACACCATACCTTTCTGTCTTTAACTTTATTCAGAAAATTTAAATCTAATTTTTTTGTATTAGTTCTAATATTAGAAAATTTTAGATTACCGTAATTTTTTATATTTTTTGATCCTAAAACTTTAAGAAAGTGTTCGCTTTCTTTATTAGAAGCTATACATAAATCAAATTTTTCAAATACTTTTTTTGCAAAATTTTTTGAAAGTCTCCATCTATCAAAACTTTTTTTTGTTATTCTGGCATTAACAAGTATTAAAGGAATTTTATTTTCACTAATTTTTGATATTAAATTTGGCCATATTTCAGAATCTATAAAGATAGCTAAATTTGGTTTCCAGTGCTTTAAAAATTTCTTTACCAAAAAAGTTATATCAAAAGGTAAGAATTGATGATTTATTTTTTTATTTTCAGAAAATCTTTTTTCTAAAATTTTACCCGAACTTAAAGTTATTGATGTTATAAGAATTCTATCAATTTTTTTGTCCTGTATGAAGCTGTCGATCAAAGGAAGAATACTCATCGCTTCTCCAACGCTAGCTACATGAAACCAAACTAAAAAACCTTCCCCTCTTGTTATATTTATTTTAGAAAGTTTTTCTCTATATCTGATTGGATCTTCTTTTTTTCTTATTTTTCTAAAAAATAAATATATCGAAGTAAAAGGATAAAAGAGGTATGTAAAGAATCTATACCAAAAATACATAAATTATGCGCTTAGTTGTTTGCTATATAAATTTTTATAAATAATAGAATTTTCCAGAAGTTCTTTGTGCGTTCCAATATCAGTAATTTTTCCCTGATTTATAACAATTATTTTATCAGCCCTAATAATAGTTGATAATCTATGAGCTATAACCAAAGTAGTTTTGTTTTTTGTTAAATTCATAACCGCATTTTGAACTTTTTCTTCTGACTCAGCATCTAAAGAAGATGTAGCTTCATCCAGGAGTATTATGGGAGAATTTTTTAAAAATGCCCTCGCTATCGAAACTCTTTGTTTTTGTCCACCAGATAACTTAACACCATTTTCGCCGATAATAGTTTCAAATTTTTTTGGCAATTTATCAATAAATTCTGTAGCAGCTGCAAAGTCACAAGCTTCCATAATTTGCTTTTCAGAAGCATTCATATTCGCATAAGCTATATTTGCGTGAACAGTATCATCAAATAATATAATATCTTGACTTACCATTGATATATTTTTTCTTAAGGAAGAAAGTTTAATTTTACTAATATTTTGTTCATCAATAAAAATTTTTCCTTGCTTAGGATCATAAAATCTTGGAAGAAGATTCATTATTGTGCTTTTTCCTGCACCGCTATGACCAACTAAAGCTACAGTAGTACCTCCTTCAACAGTAATGTTGATATTTTCTATAGCTTGTTCTTGTGTGTTAGGATATGAAAAACTCACTTTATCGAATACAACATTTCCTTTTTTGATATTTAAATTTTCATCTGAACTAATTTCTTTAATAGTTGGTTGTGCATCGAGAATATTAAATACACGATTAGCTCCCACAGCACCTTGGTTAAAAAGCATACTAATCGTGGCTAGTGAACGAATAGGTTGATAGGCTAACATCATTGCTGTTAGGAAAGAGAAAAAATTGTTTATTTGCATTTGACCACTGGCAATCATAAATCCTGAATAATAAATAAATCCCGCAATCATAATACCTGTCAGACATTCCATAATTGGAGTTGCCCTGATTAGAATTTTACCTATTTTAATTTGTATACTTGTTCTTTCATCAATTTTTTTTGAAGATCTATCAAATTCAAAATTTTCTTGCTGATAAATCTTAATCATTCTAGTTCCTTTAATAATTTCAGATAAATAAGAGGTTATGCCGCCCTCTATTTTTGCACTTTCAGCGACAGCTTTGTTAATTCTTTTTCCTAAAGATTTTGCCACCAAAGCCGCCATAGGCATCATGATCATAGCAAATAATGCAAGATTCCAATTTTGGTAAAACATTACGCCAACCAGAACAATCAGAGTAAAAGAATCTTTCATAAGATTAAGAATACCTGAGCCCACCAAAGATGCTACTTGCCCAACGTCATAAAAGAAGTGCGCAATATACTTTCCTGAATGTTTTGATTCTATTGTATTTATGTCTGATTTTAAAATACAAGAAGCTAGTTGAGTTTGCATATTTTTTACAACATTATTAGAAATATTGATTAAAATAATTCTAGCCGCATATAGCGAGGCTCCTTTAATAGTAAATGTTAAAGCAATGGCTATAGGAATGATCAACATCATTGTTTTGTCTTGATCGACAAAAATTTTTTTTATTGCTGGATCTAATAGCCAAGCTATGGCTCCTGTTGAACCAGCAACCACAAGGGACAATATAAGCGAAAGTATTAATTTACTAAAATATCTTTTAACATATGAATTAAAAAGTCTTAATAAAGTTTTTTTTAGTTCGTCAAATTTCATCTTAAATTAATTAATAAAATAAATAAAAAGTTAAAAAATCCTGAAAAATTATTAAATTTGAAAGCATTCAAACATGATTTTTCATTTTTTATATCAAAGATTTTTATTTGATAAAATAAAGAAACAATAAAAGGTATAGAGAAAAATAAGATATATTTATTTAAATCCATCATAAAAAACATTATTAAAATAAAAAAAACACATAAACAATAACAGCTTCCAACAAAGACTTTCGGATTATTTTTAAACTTGATGGATGTAGATTTTACTCCAATAATTTCATCATCATGCATGTCCTGAAGTCCATAAATCGTGTCATAACCAAGTGTCCAAAATATGGCTGACATGTATAAGAGCAGAGGTTCAATAGATATATTATTTGTTAATGCGGACCATCCCATTATTATTCCCCAATTAAAAGTTAGTCCTAAAAAGAGTTGTGGCCAATATGTAATTCTTTTCATAAATGGATAAGAGAAAGCAAAAATCATTGAGCTCATGCCTAGTATTATTGTTAGTTTATTAAACTGTAATAGCACTAAGAGAGCAATTAAACATAGTGCAATTATGTAAAAAGAAGATTCTAAAACTGAAATTTTTCCAGATGCTATGGGTCTGCTTTTTGTCCTCTCAACTTTTTTATCAAAATCTCTATCAACTATATCATTAAAAATACATCCAGCACTTCGCATTAAAACAGATCCTAAAAAAAACAAAATAATATATTTAAAATATATAGAAACTTGATCATTAAAATAATAACCAAGTGTTAATCCCCATAAACAAGGCCAAAATAAAAGCATAAAGCCTATAGGTTTATTTAGTCTAGTTAATTGGATTATTATTTTAAACTTTTCCATTAAGGAATAATAATTGCTGGACCTGTGATTTTTCTTGCCTCTAAATCTTTGTGGGCTTGTACAACTTCTTCTAGTTTATATTTTTTAAATATTTTTATTTTTACTTTTCCATACTTTATTTGATTAAATAATATTTCGGCAGCCTCGCGTAATAATTCTTTGTTAGGAAAGTAATGACCTAAAGTAGGTCGAGTAAAAAATAAACTTTTTGGTGCTATATGTCTTTTTACATCAACATTTTTTACAGGTCCCGAGGCATTTCCAAAAGAAACGAAAGTACCTGTATTTTTTAAACAAGCAATAGAATCCTCAAAAGTTTTTGCTCCAACCCCATCATATACTACAGGAACCCCCTTTCCCTTTGTAAAGTCTTCAACTTTTTTTACGAAATTTTCTTTAGAATAATTAATAACAAGATCACATCCATTTTTTTTTGCTATACTGATTTTTTCTTCTGAACCAACGGTACCTATAACTTTGCAGCCTAAACTTTTAGCCCATTGACAGAAAATTTGCCCAACACCTCCAGCTGCTGCATGAAATAGTATTGTATCATGTGATTTAACAGGAAAAGTTTTATACAAAAGATAATATGTAGTTAAGCCTTTTGTCATTATACATGCTGCGATTTCCTCGGTAATTCCGTCAGGTAATTTTACCAGTTTATCAGCTGGATAAATTCTATTTTCAGCATAGGCGCCAAGCGGCGCGCCTGCATAAGCAACCTTGTCTCCTACACTTAGATCTTTAACTTTTGAACCAACTTTTTTAATTACACCAGCAGCTTCCAAACCTATTCCTGTAGGGAGAGGAAGAGGATATGATCCTGTCCTATGGTAAGTGTCTATGTAATTCAGCGCTATTGCCTTTTGCTTTATTAAAACTTCTTCTGGTTTAGGATTTTCTATATCCACTTTTTTTATTTCGAGAACTTCAGGACCACCATTTTTTTCAATTTTTACGACTTTTGTCATTTCATGATTAAATTATATTTAGCAACTCTTTTAAATTATTAATTACAAATTTTGGTTTATAACTTAATTTGTCAAAAACTTTATTAAAGCGATTCACCCAAACTGCATTATAACCAAAAATTCCACCCCCAGAAATATCCCAAGTATTTGAACTCATAAAACAAATATTTTCAGGTTCACAATTATATTTTTTTATTGGCATTTCATAAACTTTTGAATCAGGTTTATATATACCCACCGATTCAATTGACATAATATCATTAAAATAATTTTCTATATTATTACTTTTTACTAGTTCTGTTAGTAGATCAGGAGTTCCATTAGATAGTATGGCTATTTTAATTTTTTTTGTTTTAAGACCCTCTAAACATTCTTTAACTTCAGGATAAGGATTAAGTTTTTTATATAAATTCAATAATTCATTTCTCATTTCTTTTTTTATTTTAAAAGTTTCCATAGTATGATCTAAAGAATCTTCTGTAATTTCCCAAAAATTTTTGTGTTTCTTCATAAGACTTCTTAACCAGGTATATTCAAGTTGAGTAGTTCTCCAAGCATTTGCAAAGCCTTCCCATTTATTTCCAAGTTTTTCTTTACATTTTGCCGCTGCAGAATTCACATCAAATAAAGTTCCATAAGCATCAAATACACAGGCTTTAATGTTTTCTACTTTCATAACAAATCTTCTAATTTTTGAACTTCACCAATTTTAAATATAATAGCATCATCTTTATGATAACCATACATGTTGGTTGCGTTCTTAAATCTTACTGGTGGCTCGAAAGGATCTTCAAGAGAAAGAATCGCAGTTCCCCAATGCATTCCCAAAACTTTTTTACTTCTTAAGTCTTTGCCAATATTCAATGCTTCCTCAGGATTTGTGTGAAAAATGGAGTAGTCTTTTTTGGGTGCCATGGGGTAAAAATTATAGGCGCCTATATTAATGAAAGTTAAATCGATAGGACCATATTTTTCTCCAAGTTCTTTATAAACATTTCCATAACCTGTATCGCAAGCAAAGAATATTTTTTTATTTTTGTATTCTATCAAAAAACTTCCCCACAAAGTTTTGTCAGTGTCAGTTAATGTTCTTTTTGACCAGTGTACTGCTGGAACAAATGTAACTTTTAAGTCATTAATTATTGTTTCATCGTACCAATCCATTTCTTTAACTTTTTTAAATTTGTTTTTAGTAAAATATCTTCCAAGCTTAAGGGGAGCTAAGACCGCAGCTTCTTTATAAGGAAATTTTTTTATAGTTTTATAATCTAAATGGTCATAATGATTATGAGTTAATAAAAACAAATTTACCTCTGGTAATTCTTTTAAATCAATAGCTGGATCAACATATCTTTTTGGTCCAAAAATCCAGGGTCCCATGTTTTTAGAAAAAACTGGGTCGGTAATAATTGTTGTATTGCCCAGCTTGATTAAAAATGTTGCGTGTCCAATCCAAGCAACATAGTTATCATTTTTATATTTTGCTAAATCTTCTAATACTTTTTTTTTGTCTATTACATGATCTGCAGGAATATTAATTTTAATTTTTTTCTTTTCTTCATTCCATTTTGACATATCCCATTTAAAATTAGGATCTCTTAATGGACTTCCTTCGGGGTTTCTAAATGTTCCGTCGGGTAAATGATGAAAAGGTAAATCTTTCATAGTTTTTGCAAAAGTATTATAGTTTAATGAAAAAAATATTATTAATAAGGATATTAAGAAAGTTTTTTTCATGTCTTCTATAATAAGGTTATACTTTCCTGATAAAATTCAAAGTGATTTATCATCACACTTATCTAAGGAGCATACCCACTATCTAAAAGATGTTATGAGATTAAAAATAGGAGATAAACTATCTATTTTTAATACTTTAGGAGAATGGGAAGCGGTTATCGAAAATTATGAAAAAAAAGGAGTGAAGATAAAAATAACAGGCAAAGTAAGAGACAAAGGTAATGATAAAAATATTTGGTTAGCTTTTTCCCCAATAAAACAAAATCCATTAAATTTTCTAATTCAAAAAGGTACGGAATTGGGAGTGCAAAAATTTATTCCAATTTTATCGGAAAGAACAGTTGTAAGAGAAATTAATATTGAAAGAATTAAAAAAATTATTATAGAAGCCAGCGAACAATCTAATCGAATTTCTGTTCCAGAGATTAATAAACCAGAACTATTAAAAAATTTTTTGTCTCAACTTCCAGAAAATGCATCTTTGATTTTTTGTGATATTAATTCGAAAAAAAATAATTTAAAAAATATTTTAATAAAAAATATTGATGGCCCAATATGTATTCTTATAGGTCCTGAAGGTGATTTTTCAGAAAATGAAAGAAAAATGATAATTAATCTTAATCAAACTTATCCAATTTCTTTAGCAAAAAATATTTTAAAAGCTGAAACGGCGGCCCTTTCTGCGATTACAATAGTAAACTATCACTTGAATCTAAGTTAAATTTTAAAACTGCATCAAGTTGACACATCAAACGAATTAATTTTCTTAGTCAATTTGCTCTTATCGAAAAAGATTCACAGTGTAAAATATTGTTATAAAAATGAAAAAGTTGTAAAAATAGGCTTAAAAAATTTAGGAGAAAATATTAAGTGTTTGTAGCGATAATTTTTGCATTAGTCATAGTAGCATCAATAGCTTTTCATTTTTGGAGTCCGTGGTGGTGGACTCCAGTAGCATCAAATTGGGGCAATATTGATGATACAATCATTTTAACTTTTTGGGTAACTGGGGCTGTCTTCGTGGCAGTTTGTTTATTCATGTCTTATTGCGTTTGGCAATACCGTTATAGACCAGATAGAAAAGCAGAATATAAACCAGAAGATAAAAAATTAGAATTTAGACTTACGTGGCTAACGGCATTAGGTGTTGTAGCTTTACTTGCTCCAGGACTTGTAGTTTGGAAAGAATATGTTTCAGTTCCTGACAATGCTTTTAAAATAGAAGTGGTTGCTTACCAATGGGGATGGAATTACAGACTTCCAGGTGATGACGGAGTTTTAGGTAAAACAAGTATAGATTTAGTGAGTGACGAAAACCCATACGGCTTAGATTCAAAAGACCCAAATAGCAAAGATGATATTTTAGTTATGGATGCAGATCTTCATTTAAAAATTAATCAACCTGTTAAAGTTGAACTTAGATCTTTCGATGTGTTGCATAATTTTTATGTTCCACAATTTAGAGCAAAAATGGATACGCTCCCGGGAATTATAACTTATTATTGGTTTACGCCCGAGAAAACAGGAAAGTTTGAAATTCTTTGCGCCGAATACTGTGGCACAGGCCACTATGCAATGCGCGGATACGTTCAAGTCGATGAGGAAAAAGATTATTCTAATTGGTTAGCTAAACAGATTAGTTTTGAAAAAATGTTTGCAAAAAATAGTGGAAAAAAATTATTAATAGCAGAAAATAAAAATTAGGAGAGAAAAATGAGCGATGAATACACAGAAAATAAGATAGAAGCAAAATCAGCAGATTCGTCTTCTGGTGGTTATGCGCCACCGGCAGATCATATTCCAGCTAAGGAATCGCCTGATCAAGAATTATACCATGCAAAAAGTTTTTGGACAAAATGGGTATTTTGTCAGGATGCTAAAGTTATTGGTGTACAATATGCTTTAACAGCAACAGCAATTGGAATGATTGGATTAATATTGTCTTGGGGTATGAGGTTGCAACTAGGTTTCCCAGAAACTTTTTCATTTTTAGGTCCAGCAACTTATTATCAATCAGTAACAATGCACGGAATGATAATGGTGATTTATCTTCTTACAGCATTATTTCTTGGAGGGTTTGGTAATTATCTTATTCCTTTAATGGTTGGAGCAAGAGACATGGTTTTTCCATATGTAAATATGGTTAGTTATTGGATGTTCTTAGTTGCTGTTTTAGTTTTAATAGCGAGCTTTTTTGTTCCCGGAGGGCCGACTGGAGCAGGTTGGACTTTATATCCTCCTCAAGCAATATTACCTGGAACACCTGGATCAGGAATGGGAATTGTTCTGATGTTAATTTCTTTATCATTGTTTGTTATCGGCTTTACAATGGGCGGTTTAAATTACGTAATCACTGTTCTTCAAGCTAGAACTAGAGGAATGACTTTAATGCGTATGCCTTTAACTATTTGGGGTATATTTACTGCTACGGTTCTTGCACTTTTAGCTTTTCCAGCTCTTTTTGTTGCTTGTATAATGATGACGCTTGATAATTTAATAGGGACGAGTTTCTTTATGCCCGAAATATTTACTATGGGTGAAAAATTAGAAACAGGTGGAGGAAGTCCAATTTTATTTCAACATCTATTTTGGTTTTTTGGACATCCAGAAGTTTATATTGTAGCGCTTCCAGCTTTTGGAATTGTATCTGATGTAATTTCTGTACATGCTAGAAAAAATATTTTTGGATACAGAATGATGGTTTGGGCTATAGTAATTATAGGAGCTTTAAGTTTTATTGTTTGGGCTCACCATATGTATGTTAGCGGGATGAATCCTTGGTTTGGTTTTTTCTTTGCCACAACAACTTTAATTATTGCAGTACCTACAGCCATAAAAGTTTATAACTGGGTTTTAACTTTATGGAGAGGAAATATTCACTTAACTATTCCGATGTTATTTTCTTTAGGATTTATTGTAACTTTTGTTAATGGTGGTATTACAGGATTATTTTTAGGCAATGTAATTATCGATGTTCCACTTTCTGATACTTATTTTGTAGTTGCGCATTTTCATATGGTTATGGGAATAGCTCCTTTAATGGTGGTATTTGCAGCAATTTATCACTGGTATCCTCTGATTACTGGGCGACATTTAAATCAAACTTTGGGAAAAATTCATTTTTGGATAACTTTTGTTGGTGCGTACGCAATATATTTTCCAATGCATTATTTAGGTTTTATAGGTGTGCCGCGAAGATATTATGAAATGTATGACAGCCCATATATGACATCTGGTGTAGGTTTAAATCAATTTATTACAGTGGCAGCGTTAATTGTCGGCTTTACTCAATTTTTATTTTTATATAATATTTTTACAAGTTGGTACAAGGGCGAGAAATCAGAGAGAAATCCATGGAAAGCAAACTCTTTAGAATGGCATACGCCTGACTATCCGCCAACTCATGGAAATTTTGGCAAGGAACTGCCAGTCGTTTATCGTTGGCCTTATGATTTTAGTGTTCCTGGATCTGACAAAGAATTTATTCCGCAGCATGTAGCACCTAGCGAAGTTCCAACAGCAAAGGTAGAGCAAACGTGAGTAAAAAAGAACTAAATATTTTTAAATTATTATCGGAAAAACCTTGGGAGGAATCTCAAAAAGCAATCGATGATAAACATGATGGCAAGACATTAACTTTAAGCAGAGAAAAGCTAGGCGTTAGAACTATTATGGTAGTTAGCACAGTTATTTTTTCTTTATTTATCGTTTCTTATTCTGATAGAATGTTGGTTCATGATTGGAGAAGCTTGTCCGAACCATGGTTACTCTGGATTAATACTATAATTTTGATTTTTACTAGTTTTGTATTTCATAAAGCAAAAATTCTATCTGATAAGGCAGAATTAGAAAAAGCTAAAAATTATTTACTTTTAGTTGGTTTTTTAACTTTTGCTTTTATTACTGGACAGTTATTAGTTTGGCAGCATTATGTAAATCTTGGACAGTATGCCTCAACAAATCCAGCTAATGCTTTCTTTTACTTATTTACAGCCTTGCACGGTGCACATGTGTTAGGAGGTTTATTTTTTTGGGGAAGAGCAACAACAAAATTATTTACAAAAAATTTTAACATTTTAAAAATTAAGCAAGCAATAGAACTATGTGCTATTTACTGGCACTTTTTGCTTGTAGTTTGGTTTATTTTGTTTGGTTTAATGATAGTGACATAAAAAGGAAATAATTAATGAGTCAATTCGATATAGAAAAACTTCCAAAAGGCCCAAAAGGCTTCATGTATGACTGGGGCTCAGACCAAAGAGCATTTAAAGGAGTACCCTGGGGCAAAGCTATGATGTGGATTTTTCTTTTAAGCGATACATTTATTTTTAGCTGTTTTTTAATTTCATTGATGACAGCTCGTGCGTCAACAGTAGTTCCGTGGCCATATGCTAGTGAAGTTTTTGGATTAACAGTTTTTGGTACAAGTGTTCCTTTATTGCTAATAGCAATTATGACGTTTGTACTGATTACGAGCAGTGGAACAATGGCTATTGCAGTTAAGTATGGTTATGAGAAAAATAGAAAATTATGTGGCTGGTTTTTACTAGCTACTGCAATAGGTGGTTTAACTTTTGTTGGAATGCAAGCATTTGAATGGTCAAAATTAATTTTTCATGATGGGGTTCGACCGTGGGGCAATCCATTTGGCGCAGAACAATTCGGAGCTTTCTTTTTTATGATTACGGGATTCCACGGCACACATGTTTCTATCGGGGTAATTTTTCTATTTATTTTTTCAAGAAAAGTTTTTAGAGGAGATTTTGAAACAGGCAGAAGAGGATATTTTACTTCTATGAAATCCGATTATGAAGCTATAGAAATTTTAGGATTGTATTGGCACTTTGTTGATTTAGTCTGGGTTTTTATTTTTGCATTTTTCTATCTCTGGTAAGGTAAACAATGGGAATTGATAAAAAACAAGAAGTACATACACATAAAATAGGGATCTACTTGTGGATCTGGGGATTGCTGTTTGTATTCAGCTTTTTTTCATACATGGTGGACTACATGAATTATCAGGGACTATTAAGATGGTCTTTGATTATATTTTTTATGTTAGCTAAGGCAGGATTTATAATGGCAATATTTATGCACCTTTACTGGGAACGTTGGGCAATAGTTAATGTTCTTCTCTGGCCGATGACAGCAATAGGAGTGTTCATAGCTATAATGGTAGCTGAATCTTATTATACATTTTTCACAAGAATGTTTTATTTTGTAGTAGGGAGCTAAACTACAATCTTTTAAATAATGACTAACATTAAATCAAAAACACTAAAGTTAGATTACTTTAGTAATATAAAAGCTTTTTTTAATTTAATGAAACCTAGAGTAATGTCCCTTGTGATTTTTACTTGTGCGGTAGGTTTATTGATTGCTCCTGTAAAAATTAATTTCATAGATGCTATTTGTTCTTTAATGGCTGTTGCCTTAGGTTCAGGGGCGGCTGGTGCGTTAAATATGTGGTATGAATCTGATTTAGATTCATTGATGACCAGAACTTGTCTGCGTCCTATTCCAACTGGTAAGTTAACAAGAAACCAAGCCTTAACGTTTGGAATTTTTTCTTCATTAATTTCTGTAGTAGGGCTTTATTTTTTTTCAAATTTAATTGCAGCTACAACTTTAGCTATTACAATACTATTTTATGTATTTATTTATACAGTTTGGCTTAAGAGAAAAACTCCTCAAAATATCGTTATAGGCGGAGCCTCAGGAGCGTTGCCTCCCGTTATAGGATGGGCAATTGCCACAAACACAATATCACTTGAACCTATTATTTTATTTTTAATTATATTTATTTGGACACCTTCTCACTTTTGGGCATTGAGTTTATATAAAACTGATGATTATAAAAAAGCAAAAATTCCGATGCTCCCAATTATTTCAGGAGTTAAAGCGACAAAACTTAACATATTTATATATTCTCTAATTTTATTTCCAGTTGCTATAGCTCCATACTTTTTTAATTTTTCAGGATTAACCTATTTTTTATTGTCTTCAATTTTAAGCATATATTATATTTTTATTTCTTATAAATTGTTAAAAGAAAAAAATTCAGCAGTAGAAAAAAAGTTGGCAGCTAAATTATTTGGGTATTCAATAATATATCTTTTCATGATTTTTACTTCTATTTTAATAGATAACGTTATATAAAAATATTTTAAAATGAATTTTAATAAAACAAAAATAAACAAAATTTATTTAATTATATTTTTTTTTTTATTTTTTGTTTTATTATTTTTGTATTTTAAAAATCTATACGAAAAAAATAATGAAACTTCTTTAAAATCTGTAAGTGTAAATTTACTTACAAGCGTTCATCCAGATCTATCTTGGTCCTTTAAACCTTTAAAAAAAAAATTACTTATCAAACCGGGTGAAGTGACCACTATTGAATATGAAGTTAAAAATTTAGCTAATAGAGCAAGCACTGGCATTGCCACATTTCAATATTTTCCTAGAAATTATGGAAATTATATAAGTAAGATCAATTGCTTTTGCTATGATGCCAAAACTTTAAAAGCTAAAGAAAGCGATAAATACATTGTTGTTATGTTTATAGATCCAGAGGTGACAAAAGATAGCAAGACAAAAAACGTTAAAGAGATTACTATCCAGTTTACTTTTTTTGATTATACAGAATATAAAAAAAACGAAAGCTAAAAATGATACCTCAGACTTTAATAATTCAACCAGAAAAACTAATTAGTTTATGTGCAGTTTGTGTTTCTGATAGAAATGGAGGGCAAATAGCCTTGCTTATTATCATTTCTTCTTTAATTGTTTTGGCCGCTGGAAATTGGGCTTGGAAAAAATATTTTTCAAATAAAAATCAACGTTCTCAACAAAAATAATTCAAATATTTATTAACATTTGGTTTTGCCTAGATAATACCAAAAATCTGTACTAATAGAGAGTATGGAATATATAAGTACAAGAAATACAAAAAATACTTTTTCTTTTAAAGATGTTTTTTTAAAAGGCCTAGCTCCTGATGGTGGCCTTTTTGTTCCAAAAGAAATTCCAATATTTTCTGAAGAAGAGTTAAAAGAGTTAAAAAATTTATCCTACAATGAATTGGCAGCAAAAATAATTTTAAAATTTAGTGGAAATGAATTTAATCAAAAAGAAATTAAAGAAATAATAGAAAGTTCCTATAAAAGTTTTCGTACAAAAAATGTAGTAATAATAAAAAAAATTGGAAAATTAAATTTATTAGAACTTTTTCATGGTCCTACTTTAGCTTTTAAAGACATAGCCATGCAAGTAATTGGAAACATGTATGAAAAAATACTGAAAAAAAATAATCTAAAAATTAATATTGTTGTTGCAACTTCAGGTGATACTGGTGCGGCAGCAATTAGTGCAATAAAAGACAGAAACAATATGAAAATTTTTGTTCTACACCCAAAAGATAAAATATCTGAAGTTCAAAGAAAATTTATGACAACAGTTGATTCAAAAAATGTATTTAACATAGCTCTTGAGGGAAATTTTGATGAATGTCAAAAGTTTGTAAAATCGATGTTTGGTGATAAAAATTTTAGTAGCTCCATAAAAATGTCAGGAGTGAATTCAATAAATTGGTCAAGAATTGCAATCCAGGTTGTTTATTATTTTTTTTCTTATTTTAAGCTAGCAAAGGAAAAAAAAATAAACTTTGTTGTGCCGACAGGTAATTTTGGGGATATTTACGCGGGTTATGTAGCAAAGAAAATGGGTCTTCCAATTAGTAAATTAATTATAGCAACTAATAATAACGATATTTTGAAAAGAGTATTTAACACTGGAGCATATAAGCCTTTAAAAGTTAAACATACAATTTCTCCAAGTATGGATATTCAAGTTGCAAGTAATTTTGAGAGACTTATTTTTGATGTATGTTCTTCTAACTCAAATGAAATATTAAGATTGATGAATGATCTTAATGAAAAAGGAGAGTTTACTCTTAAAAAGGAACATTTAGATAAGATCAGAGCAAATTTTTTTGCTGAAAGTTTATCCGAAGAAGAAACTAAGTTTGTAATAAATGATGTATATAAGAAAGAAGGGATTTTAATAGATCCTCATACGGCAGTTGGAATAGGAGTGGCAAATAAAATTTCTTTAGAAGATAATACAGTAGTTTTGGCTACAGCCCATCCAGCAAAATTTTCTGAAGTGGTTATGAATGAAACAAATATAAAGCCAGATTTACCTGAATATCTTAGAAAAATATTAAATCAAAAAGAAAGAATAGAAACCCTTCCAAAAGATTTAAGCAAAGTTAAAAATTATATTTTGGAAAGAGTGTAAGTAATAAATTATATTGGAGTTGCTTCTTTTGCTAATTTGTCAGCCAAATCGTTCATGGGATCATTTGAATGACCTTTTACCCAACACCATTCGATTTGTTTAAATTTTACAAGTTCTTTTAATTTTTTCCAAAGATCAACATTTTTTACATTTTTCTTATCAGAAGTTTTCCAATTATTTTTTTCCCAATTGCTTATCCAACTTGTAATTCCATCTTTTAAATAAAGAGAATCAGTATAAATTTTAATTTCTTTTAAAGAAAGCTGCTTTCCTTCTTTTGAATCGCAATATTCTAATCCTTTAATTGCTGCTGTTAGTTCCATTCTGTTGTTAGTAGTAAGTTTTTCCCCACCAAACAATTCTCTTTTTTCATTTTCAAGAAGAATAATGGCTGCCCATCCTCCCGGTCCAGGATTACCTACACAAGCTCCGTCGGTATAGATTTTAATTTCCATAATTAAAAAAAATAATCTTCATAACTATTAACGCTATCATGAAATTCTAACCTCTTTAAATATTCAACTGGATCTTTAATTTTTACTATTGCGCCTTCTGTTAAATTTAAGTAATCAAAAACTCTTGTTAACAAAAATCTTATAGCTGCTCCCTGACATAATATTTTTAAGGATTTTTTTTCATCTTCATTTAATTTTCTTAAACTTGAATATCCATCAATAAATCTTTTCGCTTTAGTCACATTAAAGCTTAAATTTTCATTTTTTCCTTCAAAACATAAAGCATTTAGGCATATAGCTATTTCGAAAGCATAAAAATCGTAGCAAGAAAAATAAAAATCAATAATTCCAGATAAACTTTTTTTATTAAAAAAAATGTTATCAGGAAATAAATCAGCATGAATAACCCCAGCAGGAATATTTTTAGGCCAGTTTTTTTCAATTTTATCCAAATTACTTTCAATTATTTTTGATAAGTTAGGGTGGATTTTTGAACAGTCAATTTTAACTTTGTTATATATTTCTCTCCAAGATTTTACGGAAAGTTTATTCTCTCTTTTCCCAGTCAAATTTTTTGTTATCAAGTGTAATTTGGCAGTATAAATTCCAACTTGATAGCAGTCATCTGGCAGCAAATTCTTTTTAGCTTTTCCATCTAGAAAAGATACAACAGCAGCTTTTTTATTTAAAATTTCAGATATATAATTTCCATTTTTATTAATCATAGGTTGAGGAGAAGGAAATTTTTTATCAAAAAGATTTTTCATCAAACTAATAAAAAAAGGTAAATCTTTTTCCTCAACTCTTTTTTCGTATAAAGTAAGGATAAATTTGCCTTTTTCTAACTCAACAAAATAATTTGTATTTTCAATACCCTCTTTTATTTCTTTAAAATTAATCAGCTTTCCTAAATTATATTTTGAAAATAAAATTTTTAAGTCAGATTCGGATAATTTTGTATATACAGCCATTTTATTAAATATTTATATCTTTTTTTATTAATATAAAGTATTGTTACTTTATGACAAATCCAACTTCATCTCAAAATGCTCCCTACAAGGTTAAAGTTGAAAAAGATAAAACCTATTCTTGGTGTTCGTGTGGTTTATCCCAAAAACAGCCTTTTTGTGATGGCTCTCATAAAGGAGGGCTTTTTAAGTCAGTTAAGTATTTAGCAAATTCAAATAAAGAAGTTTGGTTTTGTGGATGTAAACGAACAAATCATCAACCATTTTGTGATGGATCTCATTCTAAACCTTAGTATGTTTTAAAGAATCTTTAACTTGGTCTAAGCTTTCACTATAAATTTTTTCAATTTTATTTTTGTCAATAGAGTTTTTGATTAAGCGTTCGACTGTTTCTATACTAATTTTTATTGAAATATTTTTTATATCTTTTAATGCATTTTCTTTCATTTGAATAATTTTAAGTTCCGCATTTTTTTTTCTTTCTTCTAACAATTCATGAAATTTTTTTGTTTTATCTAGAATATTTTTTTCACTATCTTTTTTAGCTATATTTATTATGTCTCGCGCTTCTTTTTTTGATTTATCTATTTTATTTTCATAGTCACTTAATAGATTTTTTGCCTCAACTTTAAGTTTTTCTGCTTCTTCTATATCTTTTTTAATCTTACTAATTTGAATTGTGAGTGAATTATTTATTTTTTGTGGAACTTTTAGGTAAACTAATCCACCAATAAAAATGAAAAAGGATACGGCTACCCAAAAAGTAGCATCTATTATCATATATATTTTTCCTTATTTTTTTTTATTATGTCCTCTACTACCGCAGCGACATTACTTTTATTAACTTCGGTATTAACTATATTTTTTATCAATTCAGCAGATGTTTCCGATGCAATTTTACTTATACTTGACAAAGAAGTTTTTTTTAAATCCTTAATTTCTTTTTCAACAGCAGCTAATTCTTTTTCAATTTCACTGTTAAAATTTTTCTTTTTTACCTCAATATCTTTATCAAGTTTTTTTCTTTCTTCATCAATTATTTTTTTTGCTTCACTTTTAGAATTTTCTATAATTTTATTATATTCTTTAAGTTTTGTTTCAGCACTTTCCTTAAGTTTTTGAGCTTCATCAAGATTATTAACTATTTTCGATTTTCTGCTTTCAATACTATAAGTAATTTTAGGTAAAAATATTTTCCAAATTATTAAATATAAAGTGGAAAAAATTAATATTAACCAAAATATTTGAGCGCTCCAGAATTCCGGGTTTAGCTGAGGCATTCCAGCTTCAGACCCAAAAGATTTATTTACATAAAAAACTGAAGCAAAGCACAAGGCTATGCATAATTTTTTCATAATTAAATTTTATTTATTAAAACGCAAATAAAATTATTAATGCGACTACCAGTCCAAATAAACCAGTAGCTTCTGCTAATGCAAATCCCAAAAGTAAATTTGGAAACTGTTTTTGCGCTGCAGAAGGATTTCTCATTGCGCCTGATAAATAATTACCAAAAATAAGACCAATACCAACTCCAGCACCAGCCAAGGCAATTGCTGCTAGTCCTGCTCCTATCATTTTAGCTGCTTCTAACTCCATTTTTTCCTCCTATGTTAATGGTGTAAATTTAATGCATCGTTTAAATAGATGCATGTTAAAATTGCAAAAACATAAGCTTGAAGAAAAGCGACAAGAATTTCAAGCCCAGTTAATGCGACAGAAAAACCAAGCGGCAGCCAACCACCTAGTAATCCCAAACTTATTACAAACCCCCCAAATACTTTTAGCATCGTGTGGCCAGCCATCATGTTTGCAAACAATCTAACTGATAAACTGACAGGTCTGCTCAAATAAGAAATAATTTCAATAATAACTATTAAAGGTAAAAGAACTACAGGAACGCCCTTTGGCACAAAAAGCCCTAAGTACTTAAAGCCATGTTTAATAAATCCTAATATTGTAACTCCAATAAAAACTATTGATGCTAGTACAAACGTTACAATTATATGGCTAGTTACTGTAAAAGAATAGGGTAGCATTCCAACCATGTTGGCGAATAAAACAAACATAAATAAAGTAAATATAAATGGAAAAAAAGATTTGGCGCTAGAACCAGCAGTATCATTTATCATTTTTGCAACAAAAGTATAACTTGACTCAGTTATAAATTGGATTTTTGTTGGCACTAATGATTTTTTTTTTGTGCCAAGAAATAAAAATAATAATATGAGAGCTGAACTTATAGTCATAAAAAGACTTGCATTTGTGAAAGAAAGATTTACTCCACCCAAATTTATTTCAGGTCCTATTTTGTAAACTTCAAATTGATGCATTGGATTAGTAGCCATTATTATTTCCTTAATTTAATTTTTATACCTATTATTATGCATTTTTTTTGCTGATCTAAAAACATTTAACATTCCTGCCGCCACACCCATAATAAAAAAACTAATTGTTAACAGCGGTTTAGTATCAAACCAACCATCTAAAAGAAACCCTATTATTGATCCTACAACTACAGCGGCAACTAATTCAGTGCTAATTTTTAAAGCTTTGCCCAAAGATGCGGCATTTGAACCTTCTTTATTTTTTTGCGTATTTTTTATATTTTTTTTTGCAATTTCCAGGCGAGTAGCAATTTCTTTAATTTTTTTCATTAAATTTTTTAGGCAACTAATTCTTCTGCTTTTTGCAAATCTACAGAGACTAGCTGGCTAATTCCTTTGTCAGGCATAGTAACACCATAAAGTCTATCCATTTTGGACATCGTTAAAGCATGGTGTGTTATTATTATAAATTTAGTTTCTGTGATTTTGGTCAGATCCTCCAATAAAGAACAAAATCTTGTTACATTAGCATCATCTAATGGAGCATCTACTTCATCTAATACACAAATAGGAGCAGGACTAGTTAAGAAAACTGCAAATATTAATGATAAAGCCGTTAAGGCCTGCTCTCCGCCTGATAACAATGTAATAGATTGCAATCTTTTCCCTGGGGGGCTTACTAACATTTCTAAGCCTGCTTCTAAAGGATCGTCAGATTCAACAAATTCTAACTTAGCCGTTCCTCCATTAAAAAGTTTTGTATAAACGTCATTGAATTTTTTATTAACCTTTTCGTATGCTTCGATCAGCCTTTCTCTTCCTCTTTGATTTAGTTCATTTATGCTTCCGCGAAGTTTAGATATCGCAGAAATTAAATCTTCTCTATCTTTTTCCATTTTTTTAATTGTACCTAAGTATTGCTTAGTTTCTTCATCTGCTCTCAAATTAACTGAACCAAGACGCTCTCTTTCATTTTTTTTAGCATCTAATTTATCCTCTTGTTCAATTACATTAGGTAATTCTTCGATATTTTTTAAGTCAGACATATCTAATAAGTTTTTTTCGTCAATATTTAAATCATTTCTTAATGTATTAATTAAATCTTTTTTTCTATTTTCAAGGCCTTCCAAAGTTGCCCCAGATCTTGCTTTATTTTCTCTCGCGACCATCATTTTTTGTTCAACTTCTTTTAACTCTTTATTCATATTTTGATATATTTTTTCTGACTCATTTAGTTCATTTGACATTTCCAGTTTTTTGTTCTCAGTGTCAGATGTATTTTGTATGAGTCTGCCTTTTTTTTCAGCCAGCTGTTCTGGCAGTTTAATAATATTTTTCATATCAGTTTTAACAGTGTTAATTCTTTCATTTAATTCATTTGACATTTTTTCTGAGTTAAATTTCAAATTTTTCCAACTTTCTATTTCTGTATCGATTGTATTAATTCTCTCTTTTCTTTTTATAGACTCATTTTTTATATTTTGATTTTTACTGTAACTATCCGCATATTCTTCTATGATTGTTTTAAAATTATTAAGGACAGCTATTGCTTCATCATTTTTTTGAGCACTTACCAACTCTTTAACTTTATCTATCTCAGCCGTTAACCTGTTTTTTGTAACATTCAAGTCTTCGCTAGATTTTTTTTCTGTATCGTAGTATTTCGAATCTATTTCAATTAATTCATTTTTTTCTTCTTTAAGTCTTTTTTCATTTGAAGTTGCTTCTAAAATAATATTTTTCTCTCTCTCGATATCATCTGTAAGCGTATCCTGAGATTTCTGTAATCTATCTTTATCCGTTTTGATTCTTTTTTCTTCATCCTCTAAATTTTGGAGTTCTAAATTAAGTCTTTGTAATTTAGATAATATTTCCATATTTTTATCTCTTAACGGTTTTAATTCTAAATTAGCTTTTTCCAAAGAACTATTTTTTTCATCAATTATTTTTTTTAAATCATTTATTTCATTATCAGATCCACTCGTAACATTTTTAGTTGAATCTATTTCTTTTTTAATTTCAATTAATTTAATGTAATAAAGACCAGCTTCAATTTTTTTTATGTCTTCAGAAATTGATTTATATTTTGAGGCTTCTACAGCTTGTTTTTTTAAATTTTCAAGTTGTTTTTCTTGCTGCCTTCTTAAATCATCAGCTTTTTTTAGATTGTTTTCTGCTGAATTAAGTCTTAATTCAGATTCGTGTCTTCTTACATGTATGCCTGAAATTCCAGCAGCTTCTTCTAATATTGCTCTTCTGTCAGTAGGCTTAGCCGTCACTAACGCTCCAATTCTCCCCTGGCTTATCATTGAAGGAGAATGTGCTCCCGTAGAAAGATCTGCAAAAAGAGTTTGAATATCTCTGGCTCTCATTTCTTTTTCATTTATATAATATTTTGAGCCTTTATCTTTTTGTATTTTTCTTTTCACATTTATTATATCTAATTCTTTAAATTGAATTGGACCTTCCTTATCAGAGTTATCCAGGGTTAAAGAGACCTCCGCAATATTTTTTGATGGTTTATTAGCTGTCCCTGAAAATATCACATCTTCCATTCCTGACCCTCGCATACTTTTCGCTGAATTTTCCCCCATACACCAACGAATAGATTCAACAATATTTGATTTTCCGCATCCATTTGGACCAACTATGCCAGTTAGACCTTTTTCAATTGTGATAGATGTTTTTTCAACAAAAGATTTAAATCCAGTAAGGTCGAGCCTTTTAAATTTCATAAAATTAGTTATATCAGCTTTTCAATTTCTTTTTTTATATTTTTATAAGTTAGCGGTTTACTGAACTTTTTGTTGTTAATTATTAGAGTAGGAGTAGAATTTATTTCAAATTTTTTTACACTTTCTATTCGTTCTTCTAATATATGGTCTTCAATTTTTTTGTCATTTATGCACTTACTAAAGTCTAATTTTAGGTCTTGTTTTTTTATAATTGCTTTTAAATTTGAATTAATTTGGTCTATGTTTTCACCTTCCATCCACTTTTTTTGGTTGTTATATAAAAAATGTAAAATATCTGGTTTGCCATCATTTTTGCAATGTGCAATTTTTGAAGCATTTAATGCCGCAATATCCAAAGGAAAACTTTTGAATTGAATTTTTACCAAACCTTTGTCAATAAAATTTTTCTTTAAGTCAGGGTAGATTTCTTTGTGAAATGTTGCGCAGTGTGGACACGTTAGAGATTCATAAATTAAAATTTCCACTTTTGCATTTGTATTTCCTTCAGTAATATCTTTTATATTTTTGCTGTCCATAGCAAAAATTTTTGTCGAAATAAAAAAATAAATAACAAAAATCTTAATTACTAAAAGTAATTTTTGGTTTACATGATAATGAATCATTTGTTTGCTTCTTTTAAAAGTTCAGAAAGAGACTCTCTAATACTTTTATTTTCTATTTTATCGATTTTATTTTGAAAGCTTTTATTAAATTTGTTTTTTATTTCTTTATTTTTTGAGTTTAAATTCTCTGAGTTAATACTTTTTAATTTTATTTCATCTATTAATTTATAACCAAAATGACTATTAATTTTTTGAATAATTTCTTTTTTTGAATATTCAACATTTATTTCATTACCTCTATTTACCGCAAGAATTAAAGTTCCATTTGAATTACCCTTTTTCATTTTGATCGACTTTGGATGAGAACAATTTGCAATATTTTTTCCTACTAATATGCTCCATTTACTTATTATTTCAGAATAGTTATAACCGTTTTTTTTTAAAATACCTTTTAAGCCTCGCGGCAAAGTATTCCCAAATGGTCTTAATCCTTGCACGTAAGTTTTGCTTTCTTTATTATTTTGCTTGTGATGCATATATATAATTTGAATTTATCAAAAAAAATTCTCTCGTGGTATGATAATAACAAACGCAAATTGCCCTGGAGAATAAGTAAAAATTCCGAAAAAAACCAATATTATAGAATTTTAAGTGAATTTATGCTTCAACAAACTCAAGTAAAGACTGTAATTCCTTATTTTAAAAATTTTGTCCACAAAGTTCCAAATCTTAAAGCTTTATCTAAAAGTAATGAAAAAAAAATATTAAAACTATGGGAAGGACTTGGTTATTATTCTAGAGCAAAAAATTTACACAAAACCTCTAAGATATTAGTTAAAAAATACGATAGTCAAATTCCAGATTCTTTTGAAAAGTTAAAAGAATTGCCGGGGATTGGAGATTATACAGCTAACATTCTTTTGGCTTTAATTTTTAATCATCCGCGTATTGGAGTAGATGGAAATGTTAAAAGAGTTTTGTTCAGGTTGTTTAATTTAGAAGTTAAAAATCCAGAAAATTTGTTTAAGACTAAAAGAAATGGCGATTTAGCCGAAGCCCTTATGGAATTCGGTGCTGTAATATGCAAACCAAAAGATCCACTATGTCATAAATGTAAATTAAAAAAAAATTGTTTCTTTTATAAATCAGAATCAAAAATTAAATTTAATAAGAAAATTAAGATTCAAGCAAAAAGTTATGATATTTTTTGCTACTTAAAAAAAAATAAAAAACAAATAGCATTAACAAAAAATAATAATTTAGGATTTTTAAAAAAATTTAATTTACCAAAGATTAAAGTTACATCTAAAAAAAATAAAAACTGGAGATTTTTGTGTAATTATAAAAATTCTATATCAAATAAAAAATTAGATCTTAATTTATATTATAAATTTTCTTCAAAAATACCTTCCAAATATAATTGGTATTCTTTAAATAAAAATAAGGAATTTATTCCTTCATTTACCAAAAAAATTTTCAAGCAAATTACACACTTGTATTAATGAAAA
Organism: uncultured Pelagibacteraceae bacterium; assembly: GCA_902519445.1. Classification (GTDB taxonomy): domain Bacteria; phylum Pseudomonadota; class Alphaproteobacteria; order Pelagibacterales; family Pelagibacteraceae; genus AG-414-E02. The sequence goes on along the minus strand of CABYJR010000001.1, from coordinate 19,107 downwards.
AGAAAATTGCAATAATCGGATCAGGCATTGGAGGCTTAACAGCTGCAAATTTATTAATAAAAAATTCTGATATTGAAATAATTGTTTATGAAAAAGAAAAAATGTTAAGTTTAGATGAGGGATATGGAATACAGTTAGCTCCCAATAGTATTTCTATTTTAAATAAAATAGGATTCGGAAATATAAATAAAAACGATATTTTTAATCCATTAAAATTAAATTTTTATTCAAATAATAATAAAATTTGTGATTTAGATTTAGGAAAATTCAATAATGAATCAATTAAATATACAACGCTACAAAGATCTACTCTAATTGAATTTTTGAAAGATAAATTATTTGCAAATAATTTTAGATTTGGAAAAGAAGTTAGAAAAGTTTCAAAAATTAAAGATAAGCTTTTAATTAATTTTTCTGATCATACAAATGATTTAGTTGATTTTATAATTGTATCGGATGGAGTTTTTTCTAATACAAAATCGATAATTGAAAAAAAAGATATTAAACCTCGATACAATGGTTCAGTTGCTATTAGAACAGTAATTAAATTTTCTGAAGAGTTCGATTATGAAAGTAAAAATATATCATTGATAATGTTTCCAAATGCTCACGTTGTTATCTATCCAATAAATAAAAAAAATGATTTTAATTTAGTTTGTATTGTGAGAGAAAAATTATCCCAAAATTATGATATACATTCGATAATTAAAAAAAAAATTTTATCAAAAAATAAAAATTTAGAAAATTTATTAAAAGCAGATTTAAACTTATGGCCTGTTTATGTAACTAAAAAGCCTATAAAATCGATTCACGATAATGTATTTTATTTGGGAGATGCTTTTTATACTTTTGTTCCAGCCCTTGCGCAGGGAGCATCGCAATCAATTGAAGCTGCGTTTGAATTATTTAATTTATTGAATGAAAATAAAAAAAATGTACAAAATCTTTATTTCAAAAGAAGACTAAAAAGAACAAAGCAAATTAATAAAAGGTCAAAATTTAATTATTTTGGATTTCATATTTCCAATCCTTTGCTAGAGATTTTAAGAAACTTTTTTTTAAAACGTCTTGTAATAAACAAAAATTTTATACAGAGCTACTTAGGAAAAATATATAAATAATTTAGATATTTTTATTTAAAAATCTTTGTCTAAGATTATCTATAGGAACTATTGATCCGCCAAAGTTACAATACCAATAAGTCCATCCATTATAACTTTCAGTTCCCATTATTTTAGCTGCAACTTTATGTATAGAGCCAGAAGATTCTTTATGTTTAATACTTCCGTCCACCATAATTTTTGCATTTATTTTTTTCTTTTGATCAAAAATACTCGTTCCTGGTTTAATTATTCCTAACTCAACTAACGAGCCAAAAGGGACTCTTGGCTTAGACTTGTTATTTTCTAAGGTATCTAAATGGCTTTCCTCGATAACTTTAGTTTTATCAATTCGTTCATTTGCTACTTTAAAATAGCTTTTGTCTTTTTCTATACCAAAGTATTTTCTTCCCAATTTTTTTGCTACAGTTGCAGTAGTTCCAGTGCCTAAAAATGGGTCTAAAATGACATCGCCTTTATTTGAAGTTGCCAATATAATTCTATGTAAAAGAGCTTCTGGTTTTTGAGTAGAATGAACTTTTTTCCCATTCTTTTTTAATCTTTCTTTTCCGCTACATATAGGAAAAGTCCAATCCGAACGCATTTGTAAATCATCATTCAAGCATTTAAGAGATTGATAGTTAAAAGTATATTTTGATTTTTTGTTCTTTGAGGCCCAAATTAAAGTTTCGTGCGCATTAGTAAATCTTGTACCTCTGAAATTTGGCATTGGATTATTTTTTCTCCAAATAACATCGTTAAGTAACCAATAGTTTAAATTTTGTAAGTGATAACCCAGTCTAAAAATATTGTGATAAGATCCTATAACCCAAATACTACCGTTGTCTTTTAAAATTCTTTTACATTCTTTTAACCAATCTTTACAAAAACGATCATAATGTCCGAAACTTTCAAACTGGTCCCATTTATCATCCACTCCATTAACTTTACTATTATCAGGCCTTTTTAACTTTTCTCCAATTTGTAAATTATAGGGAGGATCAGCAAAAATTAATTCGAAAGTTTTGTCAGGAATTTTTTTTAAAATTTCTAACGAATTTCCGTTAACAATTTTGTTTTCAAATTTAGACATATCTAGATTCAACTTTACGTTGAATTAGACTCCAAATTCGGGGATCAGTCAAACTTTAATAAAAAAAAATGAATCTTATAGTGTTTCACGTGTTGAGCGGAACAAGATATTGTGTACTGGTTTAAATTTTTTTCTATGGTACTTAGTAATTCCATATTTTTTAAGACCATATAAATGATCTTTTGTCCCGTATCCAAAATTTTTGTGCCAAGAGTATTTGGGAAATTTATTAGATAATTTTATCATAAAGAGGTCTCTAGAAACTTTTGCAATTATTGAAGCGGCCGCAATACAAGTTATTTTTTCATCACCTTTTATAAAAGTTTTATATTTAATATTAAGGCTTGGTGCAAAAGGCCCATCAATATAAGCGATAGTAGGTTTTAATCTAAGTTTAGATAAAGCTCTTTTCATAGACAGAAGCGAAGCATTTAAAATATTTATTTTATCTATTTCTTCTACCGTAGCACTGCCCAAAGCATATATTGAGTTTTGTTTTATATATTCACATAGTTCAATTCTTTTATTAAAAGAAATTTTTTTTGAATCTTTTATATCTTTTGTATCAATTCCATTATTTAATATAACCGCTGCAGCAAATACTGGCCCGGCAAGGCATCCTCTGCCCACTTCATCGACTCCAGCTATTTTATTAATTTTTTGCAAAATTATTTATATTTTTAAAGCTTTAGATTTTTCTCTTATCATCTTTAGATCTATCCAAGCCAATTTTTTCTGTTCTGGCTGTCGCATTAAAAAAGCAGGATGAAAAGAGGCAATAACCCAAGTATCGATTTCGCCAATTTTTTTTTGAATCCATTTTCCCCTAGCCTTTGAAATTACCACTTCATCACCGACCAAAGCGTTTAAAGCTGTACTACCTAATAGTATTAAAATTTTTGGATTTATTATTTCAATATGAGTTTTTAAATAAGGCAAATATCTATCAATTTCTTCTTCTGTTGGTTTTCTATTTTCCGGCGGCCTGTAATTAACAACATTTGATATGTATACTTTTGTTCTATCTAACTTAATTGAAGCCAACATTTTATCTAATAGCTTACCAGCTCTACCAACAAATGGTTTACCCTCCATATCTTCATTAGCACCGGGACCCTCTCCAATGATCATTATTTTTGAGTTGATATTGCCATCGCTAAAAACTAAATTTTTAGCATTATTTTTTAACTTACAGTTTTGAATTAGTTGAATTTTCTTTTTTAACTTGTCTAGTTTTTCTTTTTTTGTTCCGAAAGAGGGAAAGGTTGTATTTGTAACTGTTCTAACTATGGGCTTATTGCTTAAAAAAAAGTTAGCATTAATTAAATTATAATATTCAATTAGGTTAATTAGCTTTTGATTTAAATTTTTTTTCATTTTATAAAGCATATTATATGAAATTTATAATTAAAAAAATTTATATTCTCTCATTATTACTTATTTTATTCCAACCCCATACTTTTGCTAGGGATAGTGAAGTTCTACATACAGGAGAAAATATTTCAAATTATTTATCTGGTCTAATTTCTTTAAAAAATCATGATTATAACGAAAGTTACAAATATTTAAAAAAAATTCAATTACTGAAAAAACATCATTCAAGATATAATATCGAGTATCTTAGCACACTTGTTGTGCTTGAAAAATTTGATAAAGCTTTTGCTTTTTCAGAAAGCGTGTCAAACGAAGAAAAATTCTTTTTCGAAGGAGATCTTTTATTAGGATTAAATTTTTTTAAAAATAAAGATTATAAAAATGCAGAAAAATATTTTCAAAAATTAAATAAAATTTACAGATACAATTTATTTGATGATTTTATAGGCAATGTTTTAATTGCCTGGAACAAAGCGTTGTTAGGAAAAAAAGAGCAGAGTTTCAATATTCTTGAAAAAATTCCTAAGCCATATCGTCATTTAAAAAAAACTCAGAAAGGATTTTTAAAATGTTATTTTGATATGGATGATACTGAAATTTTTTTTAAAAAAATAATTGAAAATAAAGATTATAATTTTTCAAGATACAATTTTTTTTTAGCAAATTATCTTGTGTCTCAAAATAAGGAAAAAGAGGCACTAAAAATCATAAAAAATGCGATAAAAAAAAATAGATCAAATTTGTTGATAGAAGAAACAGAAAATTTTTTGAAAGAAGGAAAAGGAGAAAAGATTAAAAGTTTTTTTAACTGTAAAAATCCTAACGATTCTCTTGCAGAATTTTTTTATGTTATAGCTAATCTATACGCGAGTGAGAAAGATTATAGATCATCAAATTTTTATTTAAAAATTTCCCAATTCTTAAATAATAAATTCTTGCCTAACAAAGCACTTTTAGCAGAAAATTATTATTACCAAGGAAAATACAAGCTATCTAAAAATATTTATGAAGAACTCAAGTTAATAGGACCGGTGTATTCGTGGTATTCATCCAAAAGCATTTCCGCAATCTTGCTTGATCAAAAAGGAAAAAAATATTCTAAAAAAAGATTAGAAAAGGATTTTAAATCTATATCTAATCCAAGCTTTGATCACTATTATGAAATGGCAAATTTTTATAAAGATAATAAATATTACAAAAAATCTATAATATATTATTCGCTAGCTTTAGAAAAAATAAATTCTAAACATTTTTTAGTTCCAAAAATTTTAGATAGAAGAGGAACAAGTCACGAGAGGTTGGGGGACTGGGAAAATGCAGAAAAAGATTTATTAGAATCTCTTAGAATAAAACCTAATGATGCGCATGTAATGAATTATTTGGCTTATTCATGGATAGATAAAGGAATAAACTTAGACAAAGGTTTAGAAATGCTAATAAAAGCAAATTCTATAAGAAAAGATGATGGCTATATAATTGATTCATTAGGTTGGGCTTATTATGCAAAAAAAGATTATGTTAAAGCAGAAAAATATTTACAAAGAGCCGTGGAGCTACTTCCAAGAGATCCGATAATAAATGATCATTACGGAGATAATTTATGGATGTTAAATAAAACTATCCAAGCAAGATATATTTGGGAGAGTGTTTTAAAATTAGATAAAATAGAACAAAAATTAAAAGATCAAGTAAACAAAAAATTGATTTTTGGCATCACTAACAAGCTATGATTTTTAAGTGAAAAATTTTAAAATAAAATCTTATTGCAAAATTAATTTATCTTTGAGAATTATAAAGAAATTAAAAAACGGATATCACAATATATCTTCCTTAATAACTTTTTCTGACCTGCATGATGTAATATCAATATCAAAAATAAAAAAACATAAAGATAAAATTACTTTTTCAGGAAAATTTTCTAATTATATTAATAGCAAATCTAATACCATTACTGCGGTATTGAAGGTATTAAGAAAAAAGAAATTAATAAAAAATCAATCATTCAAAATAAATGTAAAAAAAAATATACCCCACGGTTCTGGGCTTGGTGGAGCATCATCAAATGCGTCGTATTTATTGAATCATTTTAATAATAAAATGAAATTTAAATTAAAAAAAAATGAAATGATTAGTCTTGCAAAAAAAATTGGCTCAGATGTGCCTATTTGTCTGGAAAAAAAGAATACTTTTTTGACAGGCAAGAACAATAAAATGCTGAGAATAAATCATAAATTTAATCTTAATTTATTAATAGTTTATCCAAATATAATTTGCTCAACTAGAAAGATATATAAGAGAAATAGAATAAATAATTCTACTGGAAATGAATATTATTATAATGAAAAAAATAGGGCGAAATTAAACTATTTTTTAAAAAATGATAAAAATGATCTTGAAAAAATTGTAATTAAAATTTATCCAAGAATAGGAAAAATTATTAACTACATTAGGTCACAAAAAGGTTGTGTTTTTTCAAGAATCACTGGCTCTGGATCAGCATGTATAGGAATATTTTCTAATAGAGCTAATACTATTTCTGCTCAAAAATTGATAAGATCAAAATATCCAAAGTATTGGTGTGTTGTATCAAAAACTATATAAAATAAAACATTTGTGATATATGTCGAATTAAATTTGGGGCGTAGCCAAGCGGTAAGGCAGTGGTTTTTGGTACCACCATCCTAGGTTCGAATCCTAGCGCCCCAGCCAAAAAATGTTTAAAAAATTAAAAAATATTATTTCAAAAACTGATAGTTTTCTTTACAAAAAATTTGGCACGGATAAAAGCACCAAAGGTTTAGAAAATATAAAAGAAGCTCGAATAATTTTTACTTATCTTAATGAAAATGAGAGAGAAGATCGCGTTAGATTTGTCGGGGGCTGTGTAAGAAAATCAATTTCTGGAGAGAGTACTGATGATATTGATCTAGCAACAATTCTTGAACCAAATGAAGTAAAAAAAAGACTTAATAAGGAAAATATTAAAGTTATCGATACAGGAATTTCTCATGGGACTGTTACTGTGATTATAAATAAAAAAAAATTTGAAATTACCACTTTAAGAAAGGATGTTTCAACTGATGGAAGACATGCAAAAGTAATTTTCACTTCAGACTGGAGAGAGGATGCGTTAAGAAGAGATTTTACGATAAATGCAATATACGCTGATATACAAGGACGGATTTTTGATCCATTAAACGGAATTTCAGATTTACAAAATGGGGTTGTAAAATTTATTGGTACGCCAGATGAAAGAATACAAGAAGATTATCTAAGAATTTTACGCTACTTTAGATTTTTTACTCAGTACAGCAAAACAGGTCATAATGAGGAAGTTATTCGCTCAATTAAAAAATACATAAATGGATTAAATAAAGTATCAAATGAAAGAATATTTGATGAATTAAATAAAATTATTCTATTAAAAGATTTATTTAGCTTATTTTCTAATAGGACATCTAATGAAATTATTATAAATATTTTTCCACAATTAAAATATTATGAGAGACTAAAAATATTCAAAACTTTAAATAAAAAACTTAAGTCAAAATATGATAATAATTTAATTTTAGGATTGCTTATATTAGACCAATCTAATGATTATGAATATTTTTGTCATAAATACAAAACATCTAATGTTATTAAAAGTAGATTTAAAAATATTTCAGAAAATTTTGAAAGTCTTAAAAATAAAAAATTTTATACAGAAGCAAACATTAAGAAATTGATATATTTATCAAATAAAAATTACGTAAAAGATTTAATACTTTTTTCAATATGTGAGAATGCAAAAAAAAATAATTATCCTGTTGAAGCATTACTAGATTATGTGAACATTTGTAAAATACCAAAATTTCCGGTTTCGGGAGATTATCTAAAAGAACATGGGTATAAGACAGGGCAAGTATTAGGAAAAAAACTTAAATCACTAGAGGAAAAATGGATTGAAAATAATTTTGTTATAGATAATAAAATGCTTGAGAAATCTTTGGGAAAAAGAAATGAAAACTAAATATATTTAATTTCTATTATTTCAAAATTTTTTTCCCCAGACGGAGTTATTACAGTTATTATATCTTTTTTATTTTTTCCAATTAAAGCTTTACCGATTGGTGATCTAAAATAAATATAATTTTTTGTAGCATCAGCTTCGTCTTTTCCGACTATTTTATAATTTTTTTTTGTATTACTTTCTAGGTCCATCAAATAAACCGTAGATCCAAAAATTACATTGTCTTTTTTTTCAATTTTGGTTACGTCAATAACATTAGCCCTTGCAATTAAATCATTTATCTCAATAACTCTACTTTCAATTTTTGCTTGCTCTTCTTTAGCAGCATGATATTCAGCATTTTCTTTTAAATCGCCATGAGCTCTGGCTTCTGCTATTGCTTCAATTATTTTTGGTCGTTTGATATTTTTTAATTCTTCTAGTTCTTTTTTTATTTTTTTAAGTCCTTCTGAAGTTATTGGTTCTTTTTCCATAAATTATTCCCAGTCAGCAGATGGAGGCATTGACATTAATATTGCTTTAGGATTGCCTCCACTGTTTAATCCAAATTTTGTACCTCTATCATATAGCAAGTTAAATTCAACATATCTTCCTCTTTTTATTTGTTGAATTTTTTTCTCTCTTATTGTCCATTTTAAAAACATTTTTTTTCTTATAATTTTATTAACTAAGTATGCAAAAGTAGCTCCTACATCTTTAGTAAATAAAAAGTCTTTTTCCCAATTATCCATTTTGTAATCAAAGAAAATGCCGCCTATACCGCGCGGTTCATTTCTGTGCGGCAAGTAGAAATAATTATCACACCATTTTTTATACTTAGGGTAATATTTTTTATTATGAAGGTCGCACATTTGTTTTAAAGTTTTGTGAAAATATTTTTTTTCTTTCATATCATTAAGACAAGGTGTTGCATCCATACCACCGCCAAACCAATTCTTTTTAGTGCAAATAAACCTAGTGTTAAAGTGCATAGCGGGTATCTTAGGATTTTTTGGATGAAGTACTACAGAAACACCAGAAGACCAAAAATTTGTGTTATTTTGAGTTCCTGGAATCTTTTTAGCAAATTCTTTAGGAAATTTGCCTATAACATTTGAAAATGCAACTCCTCCTTTTTCAATTACTTTTCCTTTTATAATTCTGAATTCTCCATGTTTCCATTTTTTCTTTTTAAACTTTATTTTAGAACCATATTCATTTTCTAATTTTTCAATATTATTACAAATAATATTTTGTAATTTAATGAACCATTCTCTAGTTAATTTTTGTTTTTTTTTTATTTTCATAAATTAAGAATTTTGTCTTAAAGCCTCTGCCAAAGTTATGGCAACTGCCATTCCAATATTTAAAGACCTTGAATTTTTTTTTAAAGGTATTTTTAAACTTTCATAAGAGTCATTATGAACAATTTTTGGTACACCTTCACTTTCTCTGCCGAATAAAAGCGTATCTTTTTGTTTAAAATTAAAATTGTTATATTTTTTTTTTGCTTTTGTGGTCATTAATATAATTCTTGAATTTTTTTTCTTTTTTAAAAAATATTCATAAGATTTGTAAATCACTATTTTACTTTTATCCATATAGTCCATAGCAACTCTTTTTAATCTTTTATCATCAAGGTGAAAACCGCAAGGTTCAATTATTTCTAGAGTTGCATCAAAACATGCACATAAACGAATTATCGCAGCTGTATTTTGGGGTATATCAGGTTGATATAGAGCAATGTTAAACATTGTTTTATTTATGTCTTAATTTGTGTGTCATTCTGACCCTAGCAAAATTATATAAATTTTAATTAATTAATAATATATAATACGTAACAATAATAGCTTCGAATATATGACTAATAAAATTGAACCCAAAAGAAGAAATTTTCTATTTACTGCCACTTATACAATTGGAGCTGTAGGATTGGGAGCAGCAGTATGGCCTTTAGTAGATCAAATGAATCCCGATGCCTCCGTCAAAGCTTTATCAACTACAGAAGTTGATGTCAGTAGCATTGAACCCGGAAAGGAGATAACGGTATTATGGAGGGGCAAACCAATATTTATAAAACGAAGAACAGAGAAAGAAATTAGCGAAGCTGCCAAAGTTAATTTAAAAGATTTAAAAGATCCTGAAAAAGATTCAGATAGGGCTAAAAATCCTGAATGGCTGGTTATGATTGGAGTTTGTACCCATTTAGGTTGCGTTCCATTAAAAAACAAAGGTGAATATAAAGGTTGGTTTTGTCCATGTCATGGATCGCACTACGATACTTCGGGAAGAATTAGAAAAGGTCCAGCTCCAACTAATTTAGAAATTCCTAAATATGAATTTGTCGACAATAATACAATTAAAATAGGCTAGATTATTATTATGAGTGAAGAAAAATATGTTCCAAAAACAAAACTAGCAGAGTGGTTTGATAGTCGTTTACCACTTTTGTCTCTTTCGCATCATTTAAAATCGTATCCGACTCCAAAAAATTTAAATTACTGGTGGACATTTGGGGGAATATTAACTTTTTGTTTGATTACCCAAATAGTAACAGGAATAATTTTAGCAATGCATTATGTAGCTCACACAGAACATGCTTTTGCAAGCATTGAACATATAATGAGAGATGTAAATTATGGATGGCTTATGAGATATGTTCATTCAAATGGAGCATCTATGTTTTTTCTTGCTGTATATATTCATATTTTTAGAGGTTTGTACTTTGGTTCTTATAAAGCTCCAAGAGAAATGATTTGGATTATTGGTCTTGCAATTTATCTATTAATGATGGCTACAGCTTTTATGGGATATGTTTTGCCATGGGGTCAAATGAGTTTTTGGGGCGCCACTGTAATTACTAACTTATTTAGTGCAATTCCTCTCATAGGAGAAAGTGTTACTAATTGGTTATGGGGAGGATTTTCTGTAGACAATCCAACTTTGAATAGATTTTATAGTTTACATTATTTATTACCGTTTTTGACTTTTGGTTTAGTAATATTACATATATGGTCATTGCATATTCCGGGAAACAATAATCCTGTTGGTATAGATGTTAAGAAAGGCAGCAATGAAACTATGCCTTTTCATCCTTATATGGTTATGAAGGATCTTACAGCCTTATTAGCTTTTTTATTATTATTTTTTGCATTTGTTTTCTTTTTGCCAGATTTTTTGGGACATCCAGATAATTATATTCCAGCTGATCCATTGATTACACCAGCACATATAGTTCCAGAGTGGTATCTATTACCTTTTTATGCAATTTTAAGAGCTATACCAAGTAAGTTGGGAGGAGTAATTTTTATGTTTGCCTCAATTTTCGTTTTAGTAGGTTTGCCATGGCTGGATAGTTCAAAAGTTAGGTCAGCAACCTTTAGACCAATATATAAAAAATTTTTCTGGGTATTAGTAATTACTGTAATATTACTTGGTTACTTAGGTGCAAAACCCCCAGAAGGAATATATTTAATTTTAGCTAGAATAGGTACAGCTTATTACTTCATTCATTTCTTAATTTTGTTACCTCTATTAGGTCGTTATGAAAAAACCGATCCATTACCAATGAGTATTTCCGATCCAGTTTTAGATAAACCTGGAGCATTGGATAAATTTAAAGAAATGGCAGGAAAATACGAAGGAGAAAATGTTGGAACGTTTAAATAGTCTGCTTGCCAAAATATTTTTAATAATATTTATTATAGGAACCGGCAACTTAGCTTACTCTGAAGAAAATAAAGCAGAATTTTTAAAAAATAATTGGAGTTTTGATGGAATATTTGGAACTTTTGATAGAGCTTCTTTACAAAGGGGATATCAAGTTTATCAGGAAGTCTGCGCAGGCTGTCATTCGGTGCAACATTTAAGTTATAGAAATTTATCCGAAAAAGGTGGACCAGAATTTCTGCCTGAAGAAGCTAAGGCCATAGCAGCACAATTTGAAGTAACAGATGGACCAAACGAAGATGGGGAGATGTTTACAAGACCAGGAAGACTATCAGATAAGTTTGTTAAGCCATTTCCAAATGTAAAAGCAGCTGCAGCTGCAAATGGAGGAGCCTATCCACCGGATATGTCAGTTTTAGCTAAAGCAAGAAAGGGTGGAGCAGATTATATTTATTCTTTACTAATGGGATACGAGGAAGCTCCAGCGGGATATGAATTAGATGATGGCGTTTATTACAACAAATACATGCCCGGTAATAAAATTAAGATGGCAGAACCTATATCTGATGGAATAGTAGAGTACATGGATGGCACAGAAACAACAAAAGCGCAAATCTCAAAGGATGTTACCGCTTTCTTAGTTTGGGCAGCAGATCCACATCTTGAATCAAGACACAGAATGGGATTTAAGGTCTTCTTTTTCTTAATTATTCTTTTAACAATGGTCTATTTAAGCAAACAAAAAGTTTGGTCGCGATTTAGTTCTAAAAGAGAAAAAGAAGAAGAGGAAGCTTTCGATAAAGCAGAAAGAGCTGTGACCGAATATGAAGGCGAAGATCCTAAGACTTTTAAATAATCAAAGCTACTTAGACCTGCGACAAAAAAGTTTTTATCTTAATTTTTTTTTTAAATTTCTTTCATATTTTAAACACAATCTATTATTAAATGAACGCTAGATGCGTTTTAAATTATTTTATACTTTCATTTTTTTATACTGGACAGTTTTAGTTGTGGGCCCGTTCGTTAATTAATAATATGACAAAAATCTTATTTATATCTTCCTGGTCTCTAGTTGTTATATTCTTTACAATAGCAACAATTTTATCATAATGATTTTTCAAAAAGATCGACAATATCGATTTGACCTTTTTTATATCTGGGTATTTATTTTATTAGTGGTGACTGCAGTTTTTTTCTAATAAATAGGAAGAATCTTAACTTCCCACCCTAAAGTACATTACGTCACCGTCATTGACCAAATAGTCTTTTCCTTCAAGTCTTAATTTTCCAGCGTTCTTGCATTCATTAAAACCCTTATATTTTATAAAGTCTTCAGTTGTTACGGTTTCTGCTCTAATAAATTTTTTTTTAAAATCTGTATGAATTACACCTGCTGCATCTGCAGCCTTAGAGTTTTTTTCGATGGTCCAAGCTCTACTTTCTTCAGGTCCAGATGTAAAAAAAGTACTAAGACCTAAAGCGTTGTAGCCTGTTTTAATTAGATTATCTAAACCTGTACTTTTTATTCCAGATTCGAGCATAAAATCTTTTCTATCCTTAGTTTCAAGACCCATAATTTGATCTTCAATATCTGCACAAACAACAATTATATTTTCATATGGAAATTTTTTCTTACATTCATCAGAGTATTTATTTCCATCGGGCAAGCTTTTTTCATCTACATTACATACAATTATTCTTGGTTTAAGAGATAAAAGAGCTGATTTTTTTATAATATCATTGCTATACTTTTTTTTTAATTCTTCTGGTTTTTTTCCATCATTTATTAATTTTTTACATTCTTCTAGAAAGTCTAATTCTCCCTTTTCCAACTTCTTTTTATTGCTTTTCTCTAATCTTTTTTGAAGTGATTCTAAATCAGATAATAAAATTTCAGTTTCAATAATTTCTAAATCACGAACAGGATTTACATCTTTATTTACGTTTTGTATTTTTTCTGAGTCAAAACATCTAGTTAAGTGAATAATAGTATCAACTTCTCTAACATGAGAAAGAAATTTATTTCCCAGCCCTTCTCCTTTTGAAGCGCCTTTAACAAGGCCAGCAATGTCGACAAATGTAATTGCTGCATTAATTTTTTTTGCTGATTTTGTAATTGTTGATATTTTATTCAATCTTTCATCTGGAACAGCGACTATTCCAACATTTGGATCAATAGTGCAGAAAGGAAAATTTTCTGCTTGGGCTTTTTTCGAAGTAGTTAGAGCATTAAATAATGTTGATTTACCGACATTGGGCAAACCAACAATTCCACATTTAAAACCCATTATTAATTTTGATTAATTTTGCTTGAAAAAAGATCTAAATCTCTACTTATGAGAATAGATAATGATTCTATTATATTTTTTGTAACACTTTGAACGTTGTCCATTTCTTCATTTGAAAAGTTATCTAGAACATGATCCGCACCAGTAGAATTCTTTTTTGGTCTTCCTATTCCTATTCTTATGCGAGAATAATTTTTACCAATGTTTTTGTCTATTGACTCTATTCCATTATGTCCGGCACTACTTCCTCCAAATTTTACTTTTATTTTACCAAGGTCAATATCCATATCATCGTGAAATACAAAAACATTTTTCACATCTATTTTAAAATATTCAATAAGTTCTTTAATGCAAATTCCTGAACTATTCATAAAAGTTAGTGGCTTTATAGCGTAGACTTTTTGTTCATTAATATTTCCTGTAGTTAGTAATCCTTTAAACTTTGGTTTTTGTTTTGATAATTTAAATTTTTTATTAATTTCGTCGATTACTAAGAAACCTACGTTATGTCGATTGTTAGAATTATTTGGATTAGGATTTCCCAAGCCTACTAAAAGAAGCATATATTACAATTTTTCCTATATTATTTTTTCTTAGTTTCTTTATTTGCTGATTTATCTTTTTCACCAGAAGGTTTTGTTGACTTTGCCTTATCGCCTGTAGCAGCTTTTCCTTTTTCATCCGAAGTTTTAGCAGATTTATCTTTTCCTTCTTCTGGAGCAGCACCTTCTGCAGCACCTTCTACGGCACCTTCAGCCGGAACTTCTCCTTCTGCAGAGACTTCTTCTGTTTTTTCTGGCTCTACTAATATTGTTGGAGAAACAACCGTAGCTATAACGAAATCTCTGCCAGTAATTGCTGGCAAAACATTTTCAGGCAATTTTACAGAAGATATTTTCAAACTACTGTTAATTTCAGTATTATCTAAATCAACAACTATTTCATCGGGAATGTTTTCTGCTGGACATCTTAATTCTACTTTTCTTCTAACAATATTTAGAACGCCTCCTTTTTTTAGACCGGGGGATTTATCTGAATTTATAAATTTTACTGGTATTTCTAAAGTTATCTGAGAACCTTTTGTAATTCTCATAAAATCAATATGTATTGGTTCATCAGAAACAGGGTCGTAGGATATATCTCTAGCTAAAGCTTTTTCAGAATTTCCATCGATATCTAGATCATAAACTTTAGACATGAAAGTTTCTGTATTTATAATATTTTGTAGATGTAATTTTTTTAAACTTATGTTTAAATTATTTTTTTTTCCACCATACAATACACCAGGAATAAAACCTTCCGATCTTAGTTTATTTACCTGACCAGTTGATGCGCTTGTTCTTTTTGTAGCTTTTAAAATATTCATAAATTAATTGAAAGAGTGTTTTTATAATATGTTTGTAATAAAAACAAGTAAAATTATTTAAAAAGACTAGAAACCGACGTAGAGTTCGCAATTCTTTTCATTGCCTCTGAAATCATTGGGGCTATAGAAATTATTTCGATCTTATTACTTTTTACAATTTTTTTTGAATTATCAATTGTATCCGTAGTAATTAATTTTTTAATTTTTGAAGCTTGTATTTTTTCTACTGCATTACCACTTAGTACTGCGTGGGTGATATAAACATAAACATCTTTTGCTCCTTTTTCTTTTAAAGCCTTTGCTGCATTAACAATTGTTCCCCCAGAATCAATTATGTCGTCAACTATTATACAGTTCTTGTCTTTTACATTTCCAACAAGGTTCATTACTTCGGATTTACCTGGAGCTGGTCTTCTCTTATCAATAATTGCAATTGAGGAATTTATTCTTCTACTTAACGCTCTTGTTCTTTCAACTCCACCTACATCTGGAGCAACACAAATAACATTTTTTAGTTTACTTTTATTTTTGATGTGTCTGGCAAATATAGGTGTTGCAAACAGGTTATCTACAGGAATGTCAAAGAAACCTTGAATTTGCCCAGCATGCAAATCAACACTCAGTATTCTATTAGCACCTGCATTTGTAATTAAATTTGAAACTAATTTTGCAGAAATAGCAGTCCTTGGAACAACTTTTCTATCTTGTCTTGCGTATCCAAAATATGGAATTACAGCCGTGATATTTTTAGCAGACGATCTTCTTAAAGCATCTACACAAATTAATAATTCCATTAAGTTATCGTTTGCGGGGTTAGAAGTTGATTGAACAACGAATATACTATTCCCTCTAATATTTTCATTAATTTCTATATAAACTTCTCCATCGGCAAATCTTTTTATGTGAGAATTAACTAATTTTAGCTTGAGCTGTCTTGCGATGTCTTTACACAGTTTTAAATTACTTGTACCAGCAAGAACTTTCATAAGATAAGCCGTTTATACAACTTTAATTAAACTTTTCAATTTAATAAAACATTTAATTAAGTCATTAATATGACGGAAATACATCTGCCATAATCCTTTTCTTTATTAAGTTGCGATCTTCTGTAACTGTAGAAAAATTCTTTTTGTGAAAAAGTGTCCATTTCTAAATTTTCTATATTTTTTATACCTGATTCTAATATTTTATTGTTTATAAAAGAGCGTAAATCGAAAAGAAATTCTTCATTATCAATTTTTTCAAAAAAGATTTTATTATTACTTTCTTGAGAAATAAATTTATTAAAAAAATCTTCTTTAACTTTGTAATTTTTTTTATCTATACATGGACCAACTACGGCTATTAAATCGTTATTATTTGAATTTAGTTCGTTAAATTTTTTCACAGTATTTTTGATTATTCCATTGAGAGCACCTTTCCATCCTGAGTGAGCGCATCCAATTATTTTTTTTTTGTGATCGTAAAAAAGTATAGGTGCGCAATCTGCAGAAAGTATACCGATGCCAATATTTTTGACTTCTGAAACAATAGCATCTGCGGTTAGTTTGTTTTCAACGGATGCTTCGTTTTTAAAGTGTATAACCTGGTTTGTATGTTTTTGATTTAAGGTAATTAAAGAATCGTTACTACAATTAATTTTATTACTTACAAGTTGTAAATTTTTAAAAACATTTTCTTTACTATCATTTGATCCCGTTCCACAATTCAGACTTTCATAAATTCCTTTTGAAAAACCATTTTTTCTTGAAAAAAAACAATGTTTTATATTTTGAAATTTTTGTAATTTTTTTGAAAAAAACATAATTAAAAACCTAAAGAAAAATTCTTATTTTTTTTTTGCGCAAAAATTACTTTAAAAAGATGTCCCATTTCTTTAGGGTCTAGTAATCTTTTTAGTCTGTAAAACATATTTGCCTTTTCCTTAAAGGTCATTTTTTTTGATAAGATGTTTGCTCTTTCAAGTATACCCATTTTTTTTAAAAATTCATTTTGATTTGCTATTTTTTTTACATTTAGATTATTTTTTTTTAAAATTTTTTGAAATAATCTAAAATTTATGTGTGACGTGATATCCGAATGTCCAGGATTAGAAAAAAGATCTAAATATCTATGCTTTGCGACAGATTGCATGGTATCTTGATTTTTTTTAATTTTATAGCCATAGTCAAAAATTAAAAGTCCGCCATCAAATTTATTGATTTTTTTTGAAATACCCTTGAGAAATTTTATTGCTTCTACGGGATATTCAATTGTATTTCCTTTAGAAATTAAATTTAAATTTTGTATATTTTTTACAAGACTATCATTCGCTTTTTTATGTAAAAATTTTATTTTTCTATTATCATTTGATAAAGCAACATACTTTTCAAAAAATAATTTTTTCCTTTTATATATCTGTTTAATAGGCAATGCATCAAAAAATTCATTTCCTAAAAAAATTATAGGTCCGCGATTTATGTTATTAATATTTTTGACCCATTTGACTTTTTTATTATTTATTTTTGCTTTTTGTAACAATTTTAATTTATCACTTGTTTCTAATAAATTTATTTCTAAAGAATTATAAAAGTTTTTGAATTGCTTAAATGTTTTTAATAGGTTTTTACATAAAGAACCATCACCCGGGCCAAGCTCAACTAATAAAATTTTACTTGGCTTACCTACACTTTCCCAAAATGACACACACCAAATTGCTATCATTTCTCCGAAAAGATTTGAGATCATGGGAGCAGTTATAAAATCTCCCTCTTTTCCAAAAGGGTTCTTCTTCATGTAATATCCAAATTTTTTGTTATAAAGAGCAATATTAATAAATTTGTCTAGGGGAATAGATTTTTTTTCTTTTAATATATTAATTATTTCGTTCATTTTTTTTTATAAATAAAATTATAAATAGTCCAAAAATTATAGTTATTAAACTTAGCAAAGTTCCTATAGATAAATAATTAAATAGTAAACCAATATGAATATCTGGTTCTCTAAAAATTTCTGAGAACATTCTAAAAATTGAATATAAAATTAAAAAAATACCTGAAATATAGCCAGGTCTATATAGCAATTTATTTTTTGCAGCCAAATAGTTTATTATTAAAAATAGAAAAATTCCCTCCAGTATTGCTTCGTAAAGTTGAGATGGATGTCTAGAAAAATTTCCTGCAGCAGGAAATATTACACCCCATGGTAATGTTGTGATTTTTCCATAGAGTTCTCCATTAATAAAATTAGCTATTCTTCCTAACAAGATACCAATAGGAGCTACACATGAAATAATATCTGAAAATTTAAAAAAATTTATCTGTTTTTTTTTTGAAAATAAGAAGGTTGATATTACAACACCTAGCAAACCTCCGTGAAAAGACATCCCCCCTTGCCAAAGCTTAAAAATTTCCAATAAATTTTCACTGTAATAATTTAAATTATAAAATATTACATACCCCAATCTTCCACCAAGAATGATTCCTATTATCAAATAAATTATTAGATCATCAAAGTGTTCAGATGTAATTTGTTTGAAATTATATTGATTATTTGCTGTTGATTTAATTATTCTGTTTGCATATATCCATCCTATTAAAATTCCCAGGATATAGGCTACTGAGTACCATCGAATTTGGAAAAATCCTAAATCAATTAAAACAGGATCAAAATTATGTATAAACATTTATAAAAAAAAGATTTATTTAGTAAACAAATTAAAATAACTTAAACGCGTTAAAAAATATATGGAAAAGTATAACAAGTTATTAAGAAATATAACGGAATTAATTGAAAAAGGTTTATTCTCCTCAAAGGATTTGAAGAAAGAGGTAGAAGATTCATTAAATTTAAAGATGCAAATAATTGCAAATAAGTTAAATCTTGTTTCAAGAGAAGAATTCGAAATACAAAAAAAAATTCTTCAAAAATTACAAAAAGATCTAATTAAATTAAACAAGATAAAAATAAAAAAAAAATCTAAAAAGGCAAAGAAATCTTAACCCTAAGTCCATTTAACGGACTCGAATCCAAGGAAATTTTTCCTCCATGTGATCGAACTATATCATTAGCAATAGATAGACCTAAACCCACCCCAGATTTATTTTGCCCTCTACTTTTGTCTATTCTATAAAATGGTTTTATGACTTTTTCGTATTCATTTTCCGGGATTCCCGGACCATCATCATCGACATAAATTATTAAATCTTGCACTATTTTTTTTGTGCTTATCTGAACTTCATTTCCGT